>NZ_JBJGYZ010000004.1:0-209140 GCF_054050275.1 Geodermatophilus sp. SYSU D00691 | reverse complement strand
GGGCGGCGGCCGGGCCCCGCGCCCCCCCCCCCCCCCCCACTCCGCACCGCGTCAGCGCGGGATGTAGTTGAACGAGTCCGGGTCGGGACCGGTGCGCTCGCCGCGGTCGAGGCCGGTCAACATGGCCATGTCGCCGTCGGAGAGCTCGAAGTCGAACAGCGCGAAGTTCTCCTCCATCCGCGTCCGGTTGACCGACTTCGGGAAGACGACGTCGCCGCGCTGCACGTGCCAGCGCAGCACGACCTGCGCCGGGGTGCGGTCCAGGTTCTCCGCGATCGCCACGACGGCCGGGTCGTCGAGCACCTTGCCCTGC
Organism: Geodermatophilus sp. SYSU D00691; assembly: GCF_054050275.1. Taxonomy (NCBI): domain Bacteria; kingdom Bacillati; phylum Actinomycetota; class Actinomycetes; order Geodermatophilales; family Geodermatophilaceae; genus Geodermatophilus; species Geodermatophilus sp. SYSU D00691. The sequence continues at coordinate 208,827 of NZ_JBJGYZ010000004.1, read as the reverse complement.
GCGATCGGCGACCAGGCCTCGGTGACGATCTCGTGCTCGGCGTCGAACGCGCGCAGGTCGTCCTGCGCCAGGTACGGGTGCACCTCGATCTGGTTCACCGCCGGGCGGACGACGGTCTCGCCGAACAGCCGGCGCAGGTGGTGCTCCTTGAAGTTGGAGACGCCGATCGCGCGGCAGCGGCCGCTGTCGTAGATCTCCTCCATCGCCTTCCAGGTCTCGACGTAGTCCACGTCGATGCCCGGCAGCGGCCAGTGGATCAGGAAGAGGTCGAGGTAGTCGAAGCCGAGCGCCTCCAGCGTGCCGTCGAAGGCGCGCAGCGCGTCGTCGCGCCGGTGGTAGCCGTTGTCGAGCTTCGAGGTCACGAAGACCTCCTCGCGCGGGATGCCGGAGGTGCGCACGGCCTCGCCGACGCCCTTCTCGTTCCGGTACATCTCCGCGGTGTCGATGTGCCGGTAGCCGACCTCGAGCGCCGCGGCCGTCGCCTCGGCGGTCTCGTCCGGGTCGATCTGGTAGACGCCGAAGCCGAGCTGCGGGATCTCGACGCCGTTGTTCAGCCGGATGGTGGGCACGGGTGCCACAGGTGTTCCTCTCGTCGTCGGACGGGGCGGCGGGACCAGCCGGCCGCGCTGCCGGCGAAAGACGCTCTGCCCCGGTCGGGGCCGCTACCCGGACGGCGGCGGCTCAACCGGTCACAGGGCGGTGCGCGCCTCCCACAGGTCGGGGAAGACCACGCGCCCGGCGCTGCGCTCGAGCCAGGCCAGGCCGGCGGACCCGCCGGTGCCCGGCTTGGCGCCCATCGAGCGGCGGACGGCGGTGACGTGCCGCTGCCGCCAGGTCAGGAACTCCTCGGCGACGTCGGTGAGCGCCTCGCCGAGCGCGAACAGCTCGTTGGTCGGCCGCGGGTCGCGGTAGACGTCCACCCAGATCGCGGTCACGGCCGGGTGCGCCGGGTGGGTCTCGGTCGGCTCCCGGTCGAGCACCTCGTCCGGCACCGGCAGCCCGCGGCGGGCCAGGAAGAGCAGGACGTCGTCCTCCAGCGACGGCGCGGCCAGCGCCCGCTGCAGGTCGGCGTGCACGGCCGGCAGCCCGCGGTGCGGGCGGACGACGGACTCCGCCTTGAGCCCCAGCAGGAACTCCACGTGCCGGTACTCGTAGGACTGGAAGCCCGAGGCCTCGCCGAGCTGGTCGCGGAACCCGTTGAACTCCCCCGGGGTCAGCCACAGCAGCGAGCCCCAGCTGGCGTTCAGCGAGCGCAGGTGGTGCACCGAGCGCCGGATCGCGGCCAGCGCGCCGTCCAGGTCGTCGGCCCGCAGCCGCCGCTGCGCCAGCTCCCACTCCCGGCGCAGCAGCGTGAACCACAGCTCCATGACCTGGGTGACGACGAGGAACGACGGCTCGGCGGGGTGGTCGGTCACCGTGCGCACCAGCGCCTGCAGCTGCCGGACGCCCACGTACTGCTCGTACGGCGTCGCCTCGGCGAACTCGAGGATCGGCTCGGCCGGGCCGGGATCGGCCGCCGCAGCGCGGCCGTGGGTGCGTCGGGTGCTCACCCGATCAGCATTCCCCCGCGGCCGACGGGGCCGGAAGGGACCCCGCCACCGGGCGCTCGGGGCGGGGGCGCAGCAGCAGCGGCGCCCCGGCCACCGCGAGCACGCCCGCCAGGCCGGCGGCGAGCGCGGGCACGGCGAACGCGGTCTCGGCACCCCAGGCGTCGACCGCCGCGCCGGCGATCGCCGAGCCCGCGGTGACGCCGAGGGTGAGCCCGGTCGTCGTCCACGACAGCGCCTCGGTCAGCGCCGCCCGCGGCACCCGGGACTCGACCAGCGAGGTGCCCGACACCAGCACCGGGGCGATCGAGAGCCCGGAGACGAAGGCGACCGGGACCAGCACCGCCAGCGACCCGACGAGCAGCAGCAGCTGCACCGAGACGGCGAAGAAGAGGGCGCAGGCGATGTAGCGGCCGGCGAGCGTGCCGGGCAGCCGGACGACGCCGTAGACGAAACCCGCGACCAGGCTGCCGAACGCGAAGACCGCCAGGGCGGCGCCGGCCATCACCGAGGCGCCCTGCTCCTCGGCGAAGCCGACCACGACGACGTCCACGGCGCCGAAGACCGTGCCGATGGCGAGGTAGACCAGGCCGACGACGAGCACGGTCGGGCTGAGCAGCGCCGCCCGGCGGGACCGGTCGCCCGGCTCGACGACCTGCGGCGGGGGCTCGGTGGCCCGCAGCCCGGCCAGCCACAGCCCGCCGACGACGCCGAACAGCAGGCCGGCGAGGAAGCCGACCGGCGGGGCGATCGCGGTGGCGAGCAGGGTGACCAGCGGCGGGCCGACGACGAAGACGACCTCGTCGACGACGGACTCGAAGGCGAAGGCGGTCTGCCGGCCGGCGTCGTCGAGGGCGTGCGCCCACCGGGCGCGGACCAGCGCGCCGATGTTGGGCTCGGTCGCGCCGGTCAGCGCCGCGAGGCCGTACCAGAGCCAGTGCGGCCCGTCGGTGACGACGGAGGTCACGAAGGCCACGCCGACGACGAGGTAGGCGACCACCACCCAGCGCAGCACGCGGCCCTGGCCGTAGCGGTCCATGAGCCGGGACCACTGGGGGTTGGCCACCGAGAAGGCGAGCGCCAGGGTGCCGGACAGCGCACCGGCGAGGCCGTAGCTGCCGGTCTCGCCGGCGACGAGGAGGACGGTGCCGAGGCCGATCATCGGCATGGGGAGACGGGCGAGCCAGCCGGCGAAGGAGAAGGCGACCGAGCCGGGGACGGCGAACAGCCGCGCGTAGGGCCGGAAGAGGGTGCGGGGCGACACGGGAACTCTCGCGCTTCCTGGCCACAGGCGAGTGCGGGGACTGCCCCGCCGGACTCTCGGGTGGCACCGCGACGGTAGCAACGGGGGACGACGGGACGCCGCCCCTTTTCCGCGCTCCGGCCCGGACCGGGGAGCGCTCCCGCGGCGGTGCAACGCGGGTGCAGCGGGGCGGACCGCGGGTGCGGAGGATCTCCTCGACTGCCTCCGCGGATGCGGCGGTCCTGCTCGGGAGGTCTCGCGACGGGCGACGCCGTCCCTGCCCGCGGCTACATTCGCGGACGTGAGTGCGACCGATCTGCCGACCCCCTGGGTGCGCCCGTCCGACGGCGTCCCGGGCAGCGGCGGGCTGGTCGACCGGCACGGCCGCGTCGCCACCGACCTGCGGGTCTCCCTGACCGACCGCTGCAACCTGCGCTGCACCTACTGCATGCCGCCGGAGGGGCTGCAGTGGCTGCCCAAGCAGGAGGTGCTCACCGACGACGAGGTGAACCGGCTGATCCGGATCGGCGTCGAGCAGCTGGGCATCCGCGAGGTCCGCTTCACCGGGGGCGAGCCGCTGCTCCGGCCCGGGCTGGTGGGGCTGGTCGCCGCCACCACCGCGCTGAGCCCGCGCCCCGAGGTCAGCCTCACCACCAACGCGATCGGGCTGGCCCGGGTGGCGCCCGCGCTGGCCGAGGCGGGGCTGGACCGGATCAACGTCAGCCTCGACACCCTCGACCGCGAGCGGTTCAAGCAGCTGGCGTACCGCGACCGGCTCGACGACGTCCTGGCCGGCCTGGCCGCCGCGCAGGCGGCCGGGCTCACCCCGGTCAAGGTCAACGCCGTCCTGCTGCACGGCATCAACGACCACGACGCCCTGCCGCTGCTGGACTTCTGCCTGGAGCACGGCTACCAGCTGCGGTTCATCGAGCAGATGCCGCTCGACGCGCACCACGCGTGGACGCGCGGCCGGATGGTCACGGCCGAGGACATCCTGGCCCAGCTGTCGGCGGCGCACCGGCTCACGCCGGACTCGGAGGAGCGCGGCTCGGCGCCCGCGGAGCGGTGGCTGGTCGACGGCGGCCCGGCGACCGTCGGGATCATCGCCTCGGTCACCCGCTCGTTCTGCGGTGCCTGCGACCGCACCCGGCTGACCGCCGACGGCCAGGTGCGCAACTGCCTGTTCGCCCGCGAGGAGTCCGACCTGCGCACGCCGATGCGCGAGGGCGCCACCGACCAGGAGCTGGCCGACCGCTGGCGGATCGCCACGCTGGGCAAGCTGCCCGGGCACGGCATCGACGACCCGAGCTTCCTGCAGCCGTCGCGGCCGATGTCGGCCATCGGCGGATGATCACCGTCCGTTACTTCGCCGGGGCCCGGGCGGCCGCCGGCGTCGACACCGAGACCCGCGACGCCGCCACCCTCGACGAGCTGGTGCGGCAGATCGTCGCCAGCCACGGCGACCGGCTGGAGAAGGTGCTGACCGCCTGCTCGTTCCTCGTCGACGGAACCACCACCCGTGACCGGTCGTTGGCGCTGGCACCCGGCGCCGTGGTGGACGTCCTGCCCCCGTTCGCCGGAGGCTGAGACCCGGCGGACCGGCCGGTGACCTGCGGGAGGATGGGCGCATGGGCATTCTGGGCAAGGCGAAGGCCAAGTGGGACGAGCTGCTCGGCCGCGCCGAGGAGCTCTACGGCGAGTCGCACGGCGACGCCGCGGCCACCGTCGGCGGCGAGGCCCGTCGCCTCGAGGGCGAGGCCGAGGAGGAGGCGGAGGAGCGCGAGGAGCGCGAGGAGGCCGCCGAGCGGGAGGCGCGGCGCGATCCCGGGGACGACGGGCTGGCCGGCGTCCGCTGATCGCGGTGCGCGCGGAGCAGGTGACCGATCCGGTCGCCTACCACGCCGAGGGCCCGGTCTGGTCGCCCCGCTGGGGCGGGCTGCGCTGGGTCGACATGCTCGCCGGGGACGTCCTGTCGCTGGGCGCTGACGGTGCGGTCGACCGCCGGCACGTGGGTGACGTCGCCGCCGCGCTGCGGCCGCGGGCCGGCGGCGGAGCGGTGATCGGGGTGGAGCGCGGCTTCGCGCTGGAGGCCCCCGACGGCACGGTGACCACGCTGCCGCCGCTGTGGACCGATCCGCAGCTGCGGATGAACGAGGGCGGCTGCGACCCGGCCGGGGCCTTCTACTGCGGGTCGATGGCCTACGACCAGCGGCCGGAGGCCGGCAGCCTGTACCGGCTGGACCCCTCCGGGGAGACGTCGGTGGTGATCTCCGGCGTCACGATCTCCAACGGCCTGGACTGGAGCCCCGACGGCGCGCTGGCCTACTACGACGACACCCCGACCCACCGGGTCTGCACCTTCGCGTGGACCCCGGACGGTCGGCTGGCCGGACGGCGGACCTTCGTGCAGCTCGCCGAGGACGAGAACCCCGACGGGCTCACGGTCGACGCCGAGGGCGGGGTGTGGGTGGCCCTCTTCGGCGGCGGGGTGGTGCGGCGCTACACGCCCGACGGGCGGCTGGACGGCGTCGTCGAGGTCCCGGCACGCCAGGTGACCGCCTGCGCCTTCGGCGGCCCGGCCCTCGACCGGCTGTACATCACCACCTCGCGGGAGAACCTGGAGCCGGACGACGACCCGCTCGCCGGCGCGCTCTTCGCCGCCGACGTGGGGGTGACCGGCCGGCCGGTGCGCGAGTTCGCCGGCTGAGAAAAGTCGGTACGCCGGAGGGTCGGAACGTGTCGTTCCGCCGGTTCGTGGGCATCCACAGGGCATGGGGATCCCCGAGATGAGCGGGATCGCCGACGTCAGGCCGTGGCCGGACTGGACGGCCGCGGTCGAGGGCGCCTTGGCGTTCCTGCACGAGCAGTTCGGCTGGGACGTGTGGGCCGTGACCCGGGTGGAGGGCGCGGCCCAGGTGGTGGTGCGCGCCTCGCCGGCCCAGGTCGCGCCGCCCGGCACCACGCTGGCCTGGGACGAGTCGTTCTGCCGGCAGATGGTCAGCGGCGCGGCGCCCCGGGTGGCCACGGTGACCGCGGCCGTGCCCGAGTACGCGCGGTGCTCGGTCGGCCTGGCCGCCGAGGTGGCCGCCTACCTCGGCGTCCCGCTGGTGACGCGGGACGGCGAGCTCTACGGCACGCTGTGCGCCCTCGCGTTCCGGGCGCAGCCGCGGCGGGCGGTGCTGGGGCTGCCGATGGTCGAGCTGGTCGCCCGCCTGCTCAGCACGCTGCTGGCGGCCGAGCAGGGCGGGACGCTGCCCGCGCCGCGGGCACCGAGCGCCGCCTCGTGAGGCGGCCTGCCCTCACGGGCAGGCGACCCACTCCTCCTCGCCGTCGGTGAAGACCTGGCGCTTCCAGATCGGCAGCCGCTCCTTCACCGCGTCGACGAGCTCGGCGCAGGCGGTGAACGCCGCACCGCGGTGGGAGGCGCTCACCGCGCAGGCGAGCGCGACGTCGCCGATGCCGAGCAGCCCGATCCGGTGGGAGACCGCGACGGCGTGCAGCCCCGGCCGGGCGGCGAACTCGGCGGCGATCTCGGCGATCACCTCGGGCGCCGAGGGGTGGCCCACGTACTCGAGCTCGGTCACCGACCGGCCGCCGTCGTGGTCGCGGACGACGCCGGCGAAGGAGACGACGGCGCCCGCGGCCTTGTCGGCCACGGCGTCCTCGTGCTCGGTCACCGACAGCTGCTCGTCGACGACCCGGGCGATCTGCGGGGCGGTCACGTCGGGCACGGTACCCGCGGTCAGGAGGCCGGCGGGACGTCCAGATCGGTGGGATCGGCCAGGCCGGTGCAGTCGACCTCGGTGACGTCGTGCGCGGCCAGGTAGCGGCGGGCGCCCTCGTCGCCGGTGGCGGTCTCGGCGACACCCGCCCAGTGGTCGCGGCCGAGCAGCACCGGGTGCCCGCGGACGCCGTCGTAGGTGGCGACGGCGAGCGCGTCGGGGGCGGCGTGCCCGGCCAGGCGCTCGAGGGCCGCGGGCGTCATGCCGGGCATGTCGACGAGCAGGACGAGCGCCGCGTCGACCCCGGGCAGCCCGCGGAGGCCGTCGAGCCCGGTGCGCAGCGAGGAGGCCATGCCGGTCTCCCAGTCGCGGTTGGCCAGCACGAGCACGTTCTCCAGCCGGGCGGTGCGCCAGACGTCGACCGCCTGCGCCCCGAGGACGACGAGCACCGGGTCGCAGACGGCCTGTGCGGTGCGCACGGCGCGCTCGACGAGCAGCTCGCCGTCGAGCTCGACCAGCGCCTTGGGCATGCCGTAGCGGCGGCCGCCCCCGGCGGCGAGGACGACGGCGGCGACGTTCACGGGGCCACTCTCTCAGCGCGCGTAGACGGCGACCTCGGAGGCCTTGACCGCCGCCCAGACCGCCGAGCCCGGCGCCAGGCCGAGCTCGGCGAAGGCCTGCGCCGTGACGTCGGCGACCAGCGGCACCTCGCCGTCGAGCTCGCAGCGCACGGTGGCGCCGTGCGGGGTGGCGCCGGTGAGCGTCAGGAGCCAGACGTTGCGCGGGCTGCCGTCCGGGCGCGTGAGGTAGAGGGCCACCGACTCGGGGCGGACGGCGACGAACACCGGCCCGGCCGCCTCCTCGGCGACCGCGACCACCCCGCCGCCGTCCAGCCGGACCGTCGTCCCCTCGCCCGTGCCGGGCAGCAGCGAGAGGCCGACGAGGCGGGCCACGTAGTCGGTCCGCGGACGGCGGGCGATCTCGGCCGGGGTGCCGCTCTGCGCGACCCGCCCCTCCTCGAGCACGAGCACGCGGTCGGCCAGCGCCATCGCGTCGACGGGGTCGTGGGTCACGAGCACGGTGCTGCCGGGGAAGTCGGCGAGGTGGTGGCGCAGCTCGGCGCGCACGGTGAGGCGGGTGCGGGCGTCGAGGGCGGCGAGCGGCTCGTCGAGCAGCAGCAGCGCCGGGTCGGTGACCAGCGCCCGCGCCAGCGCCGTCCGCTGAGCCTGGCCGCCGGAGAGCTGGCCGGGGCGGCGGTCGGCGAGGTCGGCCAGGCCGACGCGGTCGAGCCAGCGGGCCGCCCGGGCGCGCGCCTCGGCGTGGGCGGTCCCCCGCGTGCGCAGCCCGAACGCGACGTTCTCGAGGGCGGAGAGGTGGGGGAAGAGCAGGTAGTCCTGGAAGACCATGCCGAGCCGGCGCCGGTGGGCGGGCACGTGCACGCCGGCGGCCACGTCGTCCCAGACGTCGTCCCCGACGTGGACGCGGCCGGTGTCCGGCGGCAGGAGGCCGGCCAGGACGCGCAGGACCGTGGACTTGCCGGCGCCGTTGGGCCCGAGGACGGCGAGCACCTCGCCGTCGGCGACGTCGAGGTCGAGCTCGAGGCCGAAGGCCCCCCGCCGGACGCCGAACGAGGCGGTGAGCGTCATGCGGCGGCGGCCCGTCCCAGCCACCGGTCGCGCAGCAGGAGCAGGGTGGCCAGCGAGACCAGGAGCAGCAGGAGCGAGAGCACGATGGCCGCGTCGGGCTCGCTCTGCAGGGCGAGGTAGACAGACAGCGGCATCGTCTGCGTCGTCCCGGGGAAGTTGCCGGCGAAGGTGATGGTCGCGCCGAACTCGCCCAGCGCCCGGGCCCAGCAGAGGACGGCGCCGGCCGCGACGCCGGGGGCGACGAGCGGGAGGGTGACGCGGCGGAAGGTGGTCCAGCGGTCGGCGCCGAGGGTGGCCGCGGCGTCCTCGAACCGGGCGTCGGCGGCGCGCAGCGCACCCTCGACGCTGATCACCAGGAAGGGCATCGCGACGAAGGTCTCGGCGATGACGACGGCCGTGGTGGTGAACGGGATGCTGAGGCCGGTCGTCTCGTAGAGCCACTGGCCGACCAGGCCCTGGCGGCCGAGCACGAGGAACAGCGCGACCCCGCCGACGACCGGCGGCAGCACCAGCGGGACGGTGACCAGCGCCCGCAGGACGGCGCGGCCGCGGACGCGCGTGCGGGCGAGCACCCAGGCGAGCGGGACGCCGAGGACCAGCGAGACCGCGGTGGCGAGGGTGGCCGAGACCAGGCTGAGCCGCAGCGCCTCGCCGACCTCGGGCTCGGTGAGGCGGGCGCCGAGCTCCGACCAGGGGGCGCGGACGAGCAGCCCCACCAGCGGCAGGACGAGGAAGGCGACACCGATCGCGGCGGGGACGAGCAGGGGGAGGGGGACGTGGCCGTCCCCGGGTGCGCGCCGGCTCACGGGGTGCGGAAGCCGGCGTCCTCGAGGGCCTGCCGCCCCTCGTCGGAGAGCACGAGGTCGACGAACGCCTGCGCCGCCCCGGCGTTCGGCGCGTCGGCGAGGACGCAGACCGGGTAGTCGTTGACCGCCTGCTCGGCCTCGGGGAAGGCGATGCCCTCGACGGCGTCCCCGGCGGCGACGACGTCGGTGGCGTAGACCAGCGCGGCGTCGACCTCGCCGAGCTGGACCTTGTTGAGCGCCGCCTTGACGTCCTCCTCCTGGGTGTCGGGCCGCGCGTCGACGCCGGCGAGCTCGAAGACCTGCTCGGCGGCGGCGCCGCAGGGGACCTCGGGCGCGCACACGGCGAGGGTGAGGTCGGGGTCGGCGAAGTCGGCCAGACCGGTGACGCCGGCGGGGTTGCCCGCGGGGACGGCGATCTCGAGGACGTTCTGGGTGAAGACGGTCGGGTCGCCCTCGGCACGCCCGGCGTCGGTGACCACGGTCATCTGCGCCTGGTTGGCGCTGGCGAAGACATCGGCCGGCGCGCCCTGGGTGACCTGGGTGGCCAGCTGCGAGCTTCCGGCGAAGTTGAACCGGACCTCCAGCTGCGGGTTCTCAGCCATGAGCTGGTCGCCGAGCTCGCCGAAGACGTCGGTGAGGGAGGCGGCGGCGAAGACGGTGAGGGTCCCGCTGAGCGCGTCGTCCTGCGCCGTCGGGTCGGTCGTCCCGCTGCCGGTGTCGGCGGCGGACGACCCGCACGCGCTGAGGGTGAGCAGGGCCGCGACGAGCAGTGCTGAGCGCCTCACGCACGTCCTCCTGTTCCGCGGGTGCGGAACAGGGGATCACCAGCCTCCGCAGGTGCGCAAGTGGCTAGGGGATGTCGACGCTCACCTGCGTGGCCTTGACGGTGGCGACGGCGCGCACGCCGACCTCGAGGCCGAGCTCGTCGGCGGCCTCCCGGGACATGAGCGAGACGAGCCGGAAGGGCCCGGCCTGGATCTCCACCTGCGCCATGACGGTGTCGCGGAGGACGCGGGTGACGATGCCGGTCAGCCGGTTGCGGGCGGACGACGACCGGGTGGTGCCGGGGTCGGGCGCCTCGTGCAGCTGGGCGGCCACGCGGGCCAGGTCGGCGCCGTCCACGCGGGCCGGGCCACCGCCCTCCCGGCGGACGGGGAGCCGGTTGCTGTCGATCCAGCGGCGCACCGTGTCGTCGCTGACGCCGAGCAGCTCCGCGGCCTCGGCGATGCGGTAGGAGGCGGCCACGGCCAGACCCTAGACGGGGAGGCCCGCCGCCCCCTGCTCAGTCCGGGATCGCCCGGCCGTCGGGCACGACCAGCCCGAACAGGTCGGCGATCGCGGCCAGGCTCACCGTCTGGACCGCGGCGGCCGGGACGGTGCCCTCGGGCCCGGGCAGGTCCCGCGTGGCGGTCGCCGAGGCCACCACCGTCGGCCGGTACCCCAGGGTGAAGGCGCCGCGCGCGGTGGAGTTGATGCACATGTGCGTCATGAACCCGGCGAGCAGGACGTCCCGGCCCGAGGCCGCGCACCGGGCCTCCAGGTCGGTGCCGACGAAGGCGTTGGGGCGGTCCTTCACGACCACGGGCTCGTCGCCCCGCGGGGCCACCCGGTCGACGATGGCGCCGATCTCGGCCCGCACGTCGTAGGGCGATCCCGGACCGGCGTCGTGCTGGATGTGGATCACGGGGATCCCGGCGCTGCGCGCCCGGTCGAGGAGCTCCTCGACCTGGTCGAGCGCCTGCTGCACGCCGTCCAGCTCGAGCACCCCGCGGGTGTAGGTGTTCTGGCAGTCGACCAGCACGAGGGTCTGGTCCCGCCACGACGCCGGGGTCTCCGGCAGTCCGCTCAGGCGCCGCAGGCTGGTGGTCTCGCTCATGGCAGCTCCCGATCCGGGGGGACGGCGGGGCGCTCATGGTCCCGCCGAGCCGCGCCCGGCACAACGGACCTCCGCCTGTGGACGACGCCCCGCCGTCCACAGCTCGTGCTCCGGTGGTCCGGCCCGGGCGGGGCAGCATGGCCGGCGTGTTCGACGACGCCTGGCTGGCCGAGCTCCTCCGCAACCGCAACGGCGTGCTCGGCGATGCCGGGGTGGCGCAGGAGCTGGCCGATGCGCTGGCGGTCCACCACCCGAGCGTCGACCCCGGCGGTATCGCGACCCGTGCGCTGGCGGCGGCGCTGGACGAGGCGTGGGAGCGCGGCTGGCAGCCGGCCGACCTGGTGCACGCCGCCCGCCGGGAGGCGACGGCGGCCTCCGTGCCGCTCGCCGTCGCCCTGATCGGCGAGCACGCCCGGCGCAGCGACGCCAAGCGGCGGGCGCCGGACACGTGGCTCGCGCAGCTGCACGACCTCGGTGCCCTGCCGCCCGGGGCGCCCGACGTCGTCGCCGCCTGGCAGGGGGCCCACCGGCGACCGGCCGCCGAGGCGTGGCGGATCGTGCTCCGGCTCGTCGGCGTGCTGGGCGGTGCCGCCCGCATCGACCAGCTGGTGCCGCCGCCGTCCCGGTGGCCGGCGGCCCGTGCCGTGGCCGATGCGCCGTCGGCGGACGACGCCCGGGTGCTGCGGCGGATCCGCGGACTGCTGGCGAAGGCGGAGTCGACGGAGTTCCCCGAGGAGGCCGAGGCGCTGACCGCCAAGGCGCAGGAGCTGATGGCCCGGCACGCGGTGGACGCCGCGTTGCTGGACGCCGGCGCGGGTCCCGCGCCGGCGGGGGTGGGCACGCGGCGGGTGCACGTCGACGACCCGTACGTGCGGGCGAAGATGCAGCTGCTCGGCGCGGTCGCGGAGGCCAACGACGTGCGGCTGGTCTGGTACCGCTCGTTGGGCATCGCCAACCTGGTCGGGATGCCCGCCGACCTCGACGCCGTCGAGCTCCTCTTCACCTCGCTGCTGCTCCAGGTCGCGCAGGCGCTGACCGCGGCCGAGCGCCGGGCGGGGCAGCGGTCGGCGTCGCGGTCGTTCCGCCGGGCGTTCCTGCTCGGGTACGCGCACCGGATCGGGGAGCGGCTGACGAAGGCTCGGCAGCAGGCCACCGCAGAAGCGGCCGCGGAGAAGGGGGTCGACCTCCTGCCGGTGCTGCGCAGCCGCCAGGCGGCGGTCGAGTCGGCGTTCACGGAGCTCTTCCCGCGCGTGCGCAGCAGCCGCAGCCGCGCCTCGGTCGACGGCGGCGGCTGGTTCGCCGGTCAGGCCGCCGCCGACCGCGCCGACGTCGGCACCCGGCGGTCGTCCCTGCGCTGGGGCTCGTGATCCTGGCGCTCGCGGCGGGGCCGGGGCGCGCGCGGGGGGCGGCCCCGGGGGGGGCGGGGGGGGGGGGGGCGGGTGCGGGGGCGGGGCGGGCCGGGGGGGGGCGGCCCCGCGCCCCCGGCCCACGGCGTCGAACGACCTGTCGGGTGAGTGCCGGCACCGCCACGGCAGCTGGTTCGCCAGCCAGGTGCCCTCGGCCACGCGGACGTCGGCCGCCGACGGTCGCCCCTCCGCTGACGCGTCCCCGACGTTCCCGCGGGAACGTCCCACGGCGTCGATCGGCGCGTCGAGCGTGTCCCACCACCCCTGGCGCCAGTGCACCTTCGGCCATCCGTTGTAGCGACTTGACCTGCGGGTTCTGTCAGCCGTAGGCGCTACCGTTCGAACATGCATTCGACCAGCGTGGGCGACGACGTCGTCGCCGAGCACCCGTCCGGCTCGCCCCTCAAGGAGCTCGCCTGGGCGATCACCTCGGGAGCCGTGCGGTTGGCCGCGGCCAGCGCCGCCTGGCTGCGGCTGGTGGCCGAGTTCGACGAGCGCGGCGGCTGGCACGGCGTTGGCATCAAGTCCTGCGCGCACTGGCTGGCCTGGCAGTGCGGCCTCGGCCCCGGCGCCGCACGCGAGCACGTCCGCGTCGCCCGGGCCCTGCGCGAGCTGCCCCGGATCGAGGGCGCGTTCGCCGCCGGCCGGCTGTCCTACTCCAAGGTCCGCGCGATCACCCGCGTCGCCGCCCCGGACACGGAGGCCTCGCTGCTGGAGTTCGCGATCGACGCCACCGCCAGCCAGGTCGAGCGATTCGCCCGCGCCTGGCGCCGGGCCGATCCCCACTCCGACCACCCCGACACCGACGCCGGCGGCAGGCCCCGCTTCCCCGCGGTGCACCACCCGGAGAACGACCTCGTCTTCGAGTACTCCACCGACGGCGACGGGTTCTTCACCCTGCGGGTGCGCGGCCGCGCCGACGACGGGGCGGGCCTGATGACCGCCATCGACTCCCTGGCCGAGCGCGAGGCCCGCCGCGAGCGGGCGCAGAGCAACAGGGCCCGGGCGCGGCACGAGCAGGTCCGCGCCGCCGGCGGCACCGTCGACCGGGAGGTCGAGGAGCGCTGCGCCGAGGACGCCGCGGTCGGCCTGGCCCGCGAGCGCACCACCGCCCGCCGGGTCGCCGCGCTCTGCTCCCTCAGCCGGGCCCGCGTCGACCTCGACCGCCGCCCCGGCGACCCGCCGCGGCGGGAGGTCGTCGTGCACGCCGACGCCGCGGTGCTCGCCGACGACACCGCCGCCGGACGGGCGTACTTCGAGGGCGGCCCGGCGATCACCGGCGCCACGGCCCGCCGGCTGCTGTGCGAGGCCACCGTCGTCGCGATGATCTCCAGCGGCCGCGAACCGCTCGCCGTGGGCCGGCGCAAGCGGCTGGCGACCAAGGCCCAGCGCCGGGCGCTGCTGCGCCGCGACGGCGGCTGCATCCGGCCGGGCTGCCCCGAGTCCCGCATCGAACGGCTGCACGCCCACCACGTGCGGCACTGGCTGCACGGCGGCCGCACCGACCTGGCGAACCTGGTCCTGCTCTGCGACACCGACCACGGCCTGGTCCACGACGAGGACCTGGTCATGAGCCGGCAGAGCGGCCGCCTGGTGGTCACCGCCCCGGACGGCCGGCGCGTGTGGGGCACCGCGGACGCCACCTTCGCCGGCGGTCTCACCGGCCTGGAGTCCACCGATGCGGCCACCGACCAGGCGTTCGCCGGCATCGCCCCCTTCGACACGACGCCCGGCCGCCGCCCCACCGACTCACCGCGCACCGAGGCACCGCCCGCTGACGCCCTGCCCACCGAGGGACCGACCACCGACGCCGCCGGACCTGCACCCCGTCGCCGATCGCGCCGGCGACCCCGCCGTCCCGCCCTCGCGCCACGCCGTCCCGCTCCCCGCCCTGACAGCGGGCGCCCCGGCAGCAGGCGCCCCGGGAACGCGCGGGCCGGCAGCGCCCGAGCCGGCGCCCGGCCCGGCATCCCGCCGCACCGGGGCACACCTCCGGCGCCGGGGCCCACCGCTCTGCGCGCCCGGCTCGACGCCACCCTCTTCCCCCACGGCGCACCGGACCTCCCGGAGACCATCCAGGACCGCTACGACCCCCTGGACGTGCGGTACGCGGTCGGCGTCCTCATGGGCAACCGCGACCTGCTCCGCCGCCTCGCCGCCGAGGCCGGCGTCCCGCCGGCCGGCTGACCGGGCGTTCCCGCGGGAACGCCCTCCGCACCCGGGCGCGATGATGCGCAGGTGCCCCGGCTGCTCGTCGTCCACCACACGCCCTCCCCCGCCATGCAGGCGGTGCTCGAGGCCGCGAAGGAGGGCATCGCGATGGTCGACGAGGTCGAGCTCGCCCTGCGCCCGGCGCTGTCGGCGGGCGCAGCCGACCTGCTCGAGGCCGACGGCGTCCTGCTCGGGACGCCGGCGAACATCGGCTACATGTCCGGTGCGCTCAAGCACTTCTTCGACACCGTCTACTACCCCTGCCTCGAGGCCACCGTCGGCCTCCCCTACGGCGTCTACGTGCATGGCAACGACGACACCGCCGGCGCGCTGACCGCCGTCCACAAGATCACCGGGGCGCTGCGGTGGAAGCAGGTCGCCGCACCGCTGAGCCTCACCGGCAGCCCGGGCAAGGACGACCTGGAGGCGGTCCGCGAGCTGGCGGCCACCGTGGCCGTGAGCCTCTGACGCGTTCCCGCTGGAACGCCGGTGGGCGGCCCGGCAGGTGGCGAGGCGCACCGTTTGCCACGGGAGGGGGCCGGGCAGCCTGAGCCGGTGCCTCCACGCCGACGAGACGACGACGACAACCCCGCCGGGAACTCCGCGTCGGTCCGCACCCGCCGGATCCGGGAGATCACCCGGGACGTCCTCGGCCACGACGACTTCCGCCCCGGCCAGGAGCGGGCCATGCAGTCGGTCGCCGCCCGCCGTGACACCCTCGCCGTCCTCCCGTCCGGTGCCGGGAAGTCGTCGATCTACCAGGTCGCCGGCCAGCTGCTCGACGGTCCGGTCGTCGTCGTCTCGCCGCTGATCGCCCTGCAGCGCGACCAGGTCGACCGGCTCGTGGAGCTGGGCGAGGAGCGCGTCGGCCGCGCCGCCCAGCTCAACAGCAGCCTGCCCGCGGGGGAGCAGCGCGAGGCCCTCGCCGGGCTGGGGGACGGAACGGTCCGCTTCGTCTTCCTCGCCCCCGAGCAGCTCACCAAGCCCGACGTCGTCGACGCCGTCCGCGACGCCGGTCCGGCGCTCTTCGTCGTCGACGAGGCCCACTGCGTCAGCGCCTGGGGCCACGACTTCCGCCCCGACTACCTGCGCCTGGGCGGCGTCATCGAGCAGCTCGGCCACCCGACCGTGCTCGCCCTCACCGCCACCGCCGCACCACCGGTCCGCGCCGAGATCGTCGAGCGGCTCGAGATGCGCGACCCCGAGGTCGTCGTCGCGGGCTTCGACCGCCCCGAGATCCGCCTCGAGGTCGACCAGCACGCCGACGCCCACGGCAAGCACCAGGCCGTCCTCGACCGCGTCCTCGACCAGGTCGGCGACCGGCAGACGCCGGGCATCGTCTACAGCGCCACCCGCAAGGGCACCGAGGAGCTCGCCGAGGCCCTCACCGAACGCGGCCTGCGCGCCAGCCCGTACCACGCCGGCCTGCGCGCCTCCGAGCGCGAGGAGACCCAGGAAGCCTTCATGGCCGACGAGCTCGACGTCGTCGTCGCCACCACCGCCTTCGGCATGGGCATCGACAAGCCCGACGTCCGCTTCGTCGTCCACGCCGAACCCGCCGACTCGATCGACAGCTACTACCAGGAGATCGGCCGCGCCGGCCGCGACGGGCAGCCCGCACTCGCCGTGCTCGTCTACCGCCAGGAGGACCTCGGCCTGCGGCGGTTCTTCGCCGCCGGCATCCCGCCCGAGGAGGAGCTGCAGCAGGTCGCCGGCCTGGTCGCGGCGGCCGAGGCCGCCGGCATCGAGGACGGCGTCGACGTCAAGGCGCTGCGCGAGGAGACCGGCCGCGCCGCGACGCCCCTCGCCCGCGACCTGAACCTCCTCGAGCAGGTCTCCGCCGTCGTGCTCGACGAGGACGGCGCCGCCCACCCCGCCGAGGACGCGCCGAAGCCGTCCCAGGCCGCGGCCGCCGCGCGCGAGCTCGCCGAGCACCACGAGCGGGTCGACCAGAGTCGCGTCGAGATGATGCGCGGCTACGCCGAGACCACCGAGTGCCGCCGCCAGTTCCTCCTCGGCTACTTCGGCGAGCAGCTCGAGGAGCCCTGCGGCAACTGCGACAACTGCTCCGCCGGCCTCTCCCAGCAGCAGCCCGAGGACGACGAGACCCCCTTCCCCGTCGAGACCCCCGTCGAGCACTCCGAGTGGGGCGCCGGCGTCGTCATGCGCGTGGAGGACGACCGCGTCGTCGTCCTCTTCGACGAGGTCGGCTACAAGACCCTCGGCCTCGCCGCCGTCACCGAGCACGGCCTGCTCAGGGCCCGGCCCGCCTGACCGTCACCCGTTCGGGCGCTCACCCTGCAGGGTGACCGGCCACCCGTGATCATTCGGAAACAGGACCGGGCGCAGCGCCCGGCCGAGAGGAGTCCCCGCGTGAAGGTCCTGGGCATCAACGCCATCTACCACGACCCGGCGGCGGCGCTCGTCGTCGACGGCAGGGTCGTGGCGGCGGCCGAGGAGGAGCGGTTCAGCCGGCGCAAGCACGGCAAGCGCCCCCTCCCGTGGAGCGCCTGGGAGCTGCCCGAGCTCTCGGCCGCCTGGTGCCTCGAGGAGGCCGGCATCCGCCCGGAGGAGCTCGACGCCGTCGCCTACTCCTTCGACCCGGCGCTGATGGTCACCCCCGAGGAGACCGGGCTGTTCGACGACGGCGACACCATGCGCAAGAAGTACGCCGAGATGGCGCCGGACTTCCTCGCCCACGCCCTGCCCGGCCTCGACCCGGCGAAGGTCCGCTTCGTCAAGCACCACGTCGCCCACGCCGCCTCGGCCGGCCTCGCCGCCCCGCAGCGCGACAACGCCGTCCTCGTCCTCGACGGCCGCGGCGAGGCGCACAGCCACCTCGCCGGCCGCTACGTCGACGGCCGGCTGGAGGTCCTCGCCGGCCAGGCGCTCCCCCACTCCCTCGGCCTGATGTACGAGGAGCTCACCCACCACCTCGGCTTCCTGCGCAGCTCCGACGAGTTCAAGGTTATGGCGATGGCCTCCTACGGCAAGCCGCGCTTCCTCGGTGAGCTGTCCGAGCTGATCCGCGCCACCGGCGACGGCGGCTTCGTCACCGAGAAGATCGACTTCTCCGAGTTCGCCCCGCGCCTCGGCAAGGACGAGCAGTGGACCGAGGACCACGCCGACCTGGCCGCCAGCGTCCAGACGCGACTGGAGGAGGTGCTCGTCGAGCTGGCCCGCTGGGTGCACGAGCAGACCGGCGACAAGGCGCTGACCATGGCCGGCGGTACCGCGCTCAACTGCGTCGCCAACACCCGGATCCTCGCCGAGACGCCGTTCGACGACGTCTGGGTCCAGCCCGCCGCCGGCGACGCCGGCACCGCGCTGGGCGCCGCCCTGCACGTGGCCCACGAGCTCGGCGAGCGCACCGAGCCCATGCCCGGCGCGGCGCTGGGCCGCGGCTGGAGCGACGACGAGATCCGGAAGTGGCTCGACACCGCCGCCATCGACTACGAGCGGCCCGACGACGTCGCCGAGGCCGTGGCCGAGGTCCTCGCCGACAACGGCATCGTCGCCTGGTTCCAGGGCCGCAGCGAGTACGGCCCTCGCGCCCTCGGCCACCGGTCCTTGCTCGCCCACCCCGGTTTCGAGGCCAACCTCGAGCGGATGAACGACGTCAAGGGTCGCGAGCAGTTCCGCCCCGTCGCCCCGATGGTGCTGCTCGAGCGGGCGCCCGAGATCTTCAGCCGCGGCCCCATCCCCTCCCCCTACATGCTGTTCGTCCACGACGTCGCACCCGAGTGGAAGGACCGCATCCCCACCGTCACGCACGTCGACGGGACGGCGCGGATCCAGACCATCGACCCGCGGACCGAGCCGCTCGTGCACCGCATGATCTCGGCCTTCGAGCGGCGCACCGGCCTGCCCGTCGTCGTCAACACCAGCCTGAACACGGCCGGCCGGCCCATGGTCGACGACCCGCGCGACGCGCTGGAGTGCTTCGGTTCCGCCCCGGTCGACCTGCTCGCCATCGGCCCGTTCGTCGTCCGCCGCCCCAAGCGCACCCCCCGGCCCGCCCAGGCCTGAGCGAACCGCCCCGCGCCCCGCGCCCGAACACCGGGTGCGGGGCGCTCGGTTGCGCCCCACCCGGACGGGTGACATCGGTTGCAGATGGCATCCCCTGGGTATCGGACGCATCGGATCCGTCGAGACACCGGCGGGGTTGCAGAACGTCTTGGAGGACACTATGGCCGCTTCGGCGGGCAACACCGGCGCAGACCGCCGGGGCACGACCTGGCCGCAGATGCTGGCACTGGCTTTCGGGGCCGTGTACCTGCTGATCGGCATCATCGGCTTCTTCATCACCGGCTTCGACGACTTCGCCGGTCACGGGCAGGACGAGCACCTGCTCGGGTTCATGATCAACCCGCTGCACAACATCGTGCACATCGTGATCGGCATCGCCGGCCTCCTGCTGGCCCGCACCCTGGCCGGTGCGCGCACGTACGGATGGCTGCTGGCGCTCGGCTACGGGGCTGCCTTCCTCTACGGCGTCTTCGCCGTCGGGCAGGACTGGGACTTCCTCAACCTGAACTGGGCCGACAACGTGCTGCACATCGCCACCGCGCTCGTGGGCCTGGTCATCGCGCTGGCACCCGTCCGGACCGCGGTGGACAGCCGCCGGGCCTGATCACCGGCTCCTCTCCCGAGGCCGGGTCCCCGTCCGGGGACCCGGCCTCGGGTGCGTCTGGCGAGGCGGACGGTCACGACCGGATCGCACCGTTCCGGAAGGTCTTGACGACGGCGCCGTCGCGCGGACCGTTGGAGGCGCGCGAACCGACGCGCTCCCCGCACCTGGAGGACACGGATGTCCACCGACCGCACCACTTCCGCCCGCGGCCTGACCTGGCCGCAGCTCGCCGGCCTCGTGATCGGCGCGATCTACACGCTGATCGGCATCATCGGGTTCTTCGTGACCGGCTTCGACGACTTCGCCGCGCACACCGGCGAGACGCTGATCGGGTTCATGATCAACCCGCTCCACAACATCGTGCACCTGGTCATCGGCATCGCCGGCCTGGTGCTGTCCCGGACGCTCTCCGGCGCCCGCACCTACGGTTGGCTGCTGGCGGCCGGCTACGGGGCGGCCTTCGTCTACGGCCTGTTCGCCGTCGGCGAGGACTGGGACTTCCTCGCCCTCAACTGGGCCGACAACATCCTGCACCTGGTCACCGCGCTGCTGGGCGCGGCGATCGCCCTCGGCCCGGTGCGCAGCGCGGTGGGCGGCCACTCGCTGCGCGCCTGACCCGACCGGAGCCGGCCGGTACCGCGACGGGAACGTCCGCGGGACCCGGCCGGGTCCAGGTGTGAACCGCCGCTGACGGGGAACGGCGCAGCGACGGACCGCCGGGCGGTCCGACCGACCCGAGGGACGGCGGCCATGGACGACGAACACGTCCTCCGCTCACTGGGCGCCGCGCTGGAGCGCGACGACCCGCACCTCGCCGCGCTGCTGCGCGCCGGACCCACGCCGGCGGGCCGGCCGGTGATCACCGCGGCCGAGGCGGCGTCCGCTCCGCCGGGCGGCCGCACCGGACCGCCCGGCTGGTCGCTCGTCGTCGCCGGGCTGCTCGCGGCTGCCGTCGTCGCCGCCGCCGTCCTGCTCGGGCCCGTGGTGGTCGGCGCCGTCGGGCTGGTCCTGCTCATCGCCTCGCCGCTCGCCGTCTGCTGGTGGTGCGACTGCGCCGACGAGCTGCGCCCGCCCGACGAGCCGCCCGGGCGCTGACGCGGCGGGCCACCCCGCCGCGACGGAGGTCACAGGGGCGGCTACGTTCCGGGAATGGACTTCGCCCTGTCGGCACGCGCCGAAGACGTCTGCGGCCGCATGTGGAACTTCATGCGGGAGCAGGTCTTCCCCGCCGAGCCCGTCTACGACGAGTGGCGCGCGGCCCGCGGCCACGACAACCACGAGCACCCCCCGGTCCTGGAGGAGCTCAAGGCCGAGGCCCGCCGGCGCGGCCTGTGGAACCTGTTCCACCACGAGCTCGGCGGCCTGACCAACCTCGAGTACGCCTCGGTCGCCGAGATCATGGGCTGGTCGCCGGTCATCGCCCCCGAGGTCACCAACTGCGGTGCGCCGGACACCGGCAACATGGAGACCCTCATGCTCTTCGGCACCGAGGAGCACAAGCAGCGCTGGCTGGCCCCGCTGCTGGAGGGCGAGATCCGCTCTGGCTTCGCGATGACCGAGCCGGACGTGGCCTCCTCGGACGCCCGCAACATCCAGACCTCGATCGTCCGCGACGGCGACGAGTACGTGATCAACGGCCGCAAGTGGTGGACGACCGGCGCCGCCGACGAGCGCTGCCAGATCTTCATCGTCATGGGCAAGACCGACCCCGACGGCCCGCCCCACCGGCAGCAGTCGATGGTGCTCGTGCCCCGCGACACCCCCGGCCTGGAGATCGTGCGGCACCTGCCGGTCTTCGGCTACCAGGACCAGCACGGGCACAGCGAGCTGCGGTTCACCGACGTCCGCGTCCCGGTCTCCAACATCCTGTCCGGCGAGGGCGACGGCTTCATGATCGCCCAGGCCCGGCTCGGTCCCGGCCGCATCCACCACTGCATGCGGGCGATCGGCATGGCCGAGCGCGCCCTGGCGCTGATGGTGGAGCGGTCGAAGGCGCGGGTGGCCTTCGGTCGCCCGCTGGCCGAGCAGGGCACCGTGCGCGAGCAGATCGCGCTGTCGCGGATCGAGATCGACCAGGCCCGGCTGTACGTGCTCAAGGCCGCCGACCTGATCGACAAGTTCGGCGCCAAGGGTGCCCGCACCGAGATCGCCGCCATCAAGGTGGCCGCGCCCAAGGTGTGCCTCGACGTCATCGACCGCGCCATCCAGGTGCACGGCGGCGCCGGCGTCAGCGACGACACCCGCCTGGCGCGGATGTGGGCCAGCGCCCGCACGCTGCGCATCGTCGACGGTCCGGACGCCGTGCACATCCGCTCGGTGGCCCGCGAGGAGCTGGAGCGCGAGCGCCCCTACGCCGGGTGATCCTGTCGGGCGGGCCGGTCACACTCCCCCGGTGACCGTCCCTCCCGAGGTGCAGCAGCTGCTCGACGAGCACACCGACGACGTCGCACGGACGACGCTGGAGCTGCGGCGGGTGCTGCTCGAGGGCCACCCCGAGCTGACCGAGCGGGTGCGGCCCGGCTGGCACAGCCTCAACTACCGCCACCCCACCGCCGGCTACGTGGCGGGCCTGTTCCCGCTCGCCGACCGCGTCCGGCTCGTGCTCGAGCGCGGCGCCGAGCTGCCCGACCCGGAGGGCCGGCTGCGCGGCGAGGGGCTGCGCACCGTGCGGTACCTCGAGGTGGTCGTCGGGGACGACGTCGACCGCGAGCTGGTGCTCGAGCTGGTCGACCTCGCCGTCGGCCTCGGCCGCCGCCGCTGAGCCGCGGGACGTCAGGGCGCGAGCGTGCCACCGAGCGAGCCGCCGGCCAGCTTGGCCTGCAGCGTGGAGCGGTCCAGGCCGATCGACTCGAGCGCACCGGCGTCCCCGTCGGTGTCGACCTCGTCGGGCAGCGAGTTCTCCGCCCTGTCGGCGGTCTCGTTGTCCCCCTCGGTCCGCAGCACGCGGACCAGCTCGTCCTTGGCGATCTTCACGCGGGCACCTCCCGATCCGGCGCCCCGCGCTGGGCGCCGTCCCGGCTGGTGCTTCCCCACCGGACGGTGCTGAAACGAGGCGGGACGAACCCGCACCGCGAACGCCCTCCGTGGGGGATCATCCCCGTGCCCCTGTCCCAGCTCGGACCCGGGGCCGAGCGGGAAGCGGGAGGAGTGACGTCGTGCTGACCACCGGCGCCGTCTTCGCCGGCTACCGGATCGAGGGGCTGATCGGCGAGGGCGGCATGGGTGCCGTCTACCTCGCGCGCCACCCGCGGCTGCCGCGGCACGACGCGCTCAAGGTGCTGCACCCCGCGCTCTCCTCCGAGGCCACCTACGTCGGCCGCTTCGAGCGGGAGGCCGACGCCGCCGCCCGGCTGAGCCACCCCTCGATCGTCGCGGTCTACGACCGGGGCATGGAGGGCGACCAGCTCTGGATCAGCATGCAGTACGTGCGCGGCACGGACGCCGCCGCGGAGCTGCGCACCCACGGCCCGATGTCGCTGCGGCGGACCGTCGCCGTGGTCACCGCGGTGGCCGACGCGCTCGACCACGCCCACGCCCACGGGCTGGTGCACCGCGACGTCAAGCCCGACAACATCCTGCTCGCCCCCACCGGCACCGGCAGCGGCGAGCGGGTCATGCTCACCGACTTCGGCATCGCCTCGGTCACCGGCCACACGCACCTGACGCAGGCGGGCTCCTTCGTCGCCACGATGGCCTACGCCCCGGTCGAGCAGCTGGAGGGCCGCGCGGTCGACGCCCGCACCGACGTCTACGCCCTCGGCGTGGTGCTCTACGAGCTGCTCACCGGCGAGCGCCCGTTCGCCGACCTCGGCATCGAGGCGCTCTACGCGGCCAAGGTCCGCGGCGAGGTCCCCGACCTGGCGGCCAAGCGGCCCGACCTGCCCGAGGCCGTGGGCGCCGTCGTCCGCCGGGCGATGGCCGCCGAGCCCGGGCTGCGCTACGCCGCCTGCGGCGAGCTGGCCGAGGCGCTGCACCGGTCCGCCGCTCCCCCACCGCCGCCGCCGCTGCCCGCCGCGGTCGTCCGCCCGGCCGCCGCTCCCGCCACCTCGCTCCAGCTGCCCCGCGACGTGCCGCCCGCGCACCCCCTCGCCACGGCGACCCGGCCCGACGCCCCGCCGCCCCCCGCCCGTCCCGCCGGACCGCCGCCGCAGGGTGCGCCGCAGGGCCCGCCGCAGGGCCCGCCGCAGGGCCCGCCGCAGGGTCCGCCCGGCGCCGTCCCCCCGCCCCCGTGGCAGCGCTTCGCCCAGGCCCCGGGACGGCCGCCGCGCCGCCGGCGCGGTCTCCTGGTCGGCGTCGGCCTGCTGGTGCTCGCGCTCGTCGCGACCGTCACCACGCTGCTGCTCGTGTCCGGCGGGCTCCGGGCCCCGGGCGGGCTGGACCCCTCGACGGCCGAGGGCGCGGTCCGGCTCGACTGGGACGCCGTCCCCGGGGCCGACCACTACGAGGTCTACCGGGACGGTGCGCGCCTCGCCGACACGGAGTCCCCCGGCTACACCGACGCGACCGTCGACGGCGGGATCGGCTACCTCTACGAGGTCGCCGCCGTCGCCGCGGACGGCGAGCGCTCCGAGCGGGCCTCCTTCGGCGAGGTCGTCGCCGCCCTCGCCGCGCCCCGGCTGTCCCCGCCCGCGGTCGACGGGCTCACGGTGACGCTGGACTGGGCGGAGGTCCCCGGCGCGGAGCACTACGAGGTGCTGCGCGAGGGCGAGCAGCTCGGCCGCGTGACCGAGACGACGTACACCGATCCCGAGGCCGAGGTGGGGCGGCTGAGCTACGAGGTCGTCGCGGTCGACGCGAACGGTGAGGGCGGCCGCACGTCGAGCACGACGGTGGCCGTGGTCGCCCCCTGGGCCGGCATGCAGCCGCTGGCCGACTTCCTCCCGCAGCTGGTGCCGCCCGCGGCCGACCGCTCCCTCGACGGGCCGGTCGCCCCGCACACCTGCGCGTTCCTCGACGCGACCGGCACCGAGGCGGTCGAGCGGGTCCTCTGCACCTTCGACAACGGCATCGAGGTCTCGCTCAACCGCTTCCCCGACGCGGCGACCGTCACGCGGATCTTCGCCAGCTTCAACTTCGGCAACAACCAGCTGATCACCACCTGGTACTGCACCGAGGGGGAGACGCTCGGCCAGTTCACGCAGGCGCTCTACCCGGGCAGCGGCGAGCCGTTCCAGATGCTCACGTTCACCGACCCCGACCTCGCCGTCTACAACGTCTACGTCCAGTGGACGGCCGGCCGCACGGTCGACGAGCTGAGCGCGACGTTCTTCCAGTCGGGCATCCTCTGCCGCGAGTAGGCCGGTGGACGACGACGGCGCGGTCCGGCGGCGGCCGCGGGGCGGCCTCCTCGGGGCCGCGCTCGCCCTCCTGCTGGTCTTCGCCGCGGTGCGGCTGACCGCGGCCGAGCCCGGCCCACCGACCCCGCCGGAGACGGCCGGCACCGGCCTGCTCGACCTGCCGACCCGCGGCTCGCTGGCCGGCGACGACGGCTGGCTGGCCGCCCTGACCGCCGCCCGCGCCCTCGCCGACCTGCCGCCGGACCGGCACGTCGCCTACGCCGGCGACGCGGCAGGCGTACGGCTGGCCCTCGTCCTCGCGGGGGCGCCGAGCCGGCCGACCGCCGTCTGGCTGACCGGCCCGGCCGGCAGCGGGCCGGACGGCATGGTCCTGGCGGCCGGACCGGTGCCCGTCGGCCCGCGGGAGCCGCTCGCGCTGTGGGACGTGCCGCGCGGGGCAGGCCGCGGCGGACTGCTCCTCGTGGTGGCGCTGCCCGGCGACCAGGTCGAGCTGCTGACCGGCCGCGTGGTGGACGCGGCGGGGCAGGAGACCCGGCTGCGCACCACCCTGCCGCTGCACGACGGCGTCGCCGTGGCGACGGCCGAACCGCCCGCGGCGCCGGCCGACGGCGACTTCACGGCCGGGCGGCTCGTGGTGACCCGGGGCGCGACGCCGCTGACGGTCGCCCCCCTGCTGAGCGCCCGCGGCGCCGCCGCGGCGACCGCGCCGATCGACCCCGCCGACCCGCGCGGCCTGCGGGCCACGGTCGACGAGGCGCAGCTGCAGGCCGTGCTGCACGAGATGGTCGGCGCCTACGGGCTGCTGCCCGAGCGGGTCTCCCCCGCGCTGCTCGCCGCCGGGCCGGTGGGCGACGAGAGGAGCCGCGCCGTCCTCGTCGGGGTCACCCTGCCCAGCGGGGCGACGGTCGCCTGGCTCAGCGTCGCGGCGACCGCGCCGGACGCCGTCCCCCGGGTGGTGTCCACCCGGCCGGCCGCCGCCGGGACGGCGCTCCTGGACCGGGTCGTCGCCGTCCCCGCCGGCTGGGCGGTGTCCCGGATCCCGCTGCCGCCCGGCGACGGCCCGCCCGGCTGGCTCGTGGTGAGCGGCCCCCGGGGCGGGACGGCGGCGGAGGCGCTGAGCGCCGGCGGGAACGTGCTCGCCGCCTTCCCGCTCGCCGGCGGGTCCGGGACCGCGCAGGTGCCCCCGGGCACGTCCGCGGTGCGCGTGGTCGACGACATCGGGGCGTTCGTCGCGGGGTCCCGGCTGGCCCGGGTGGCAGGATGAGCCTCGGGCGCGACGACGCTGTCGCGCCCGAGGACGGCAGGGCCGGCGACGGCGCTGCCATGCCCCACCTTGCCAGTCGTCTCAGACGTCTTCCACGTGAGCCGCGTCACCCGATGGGCGGAACCGGTTCCCGTCCGGGCGGCCAGGTCCACGTGAAGCCCACCGCGACGCCCTCGGCCGAGTCGACGAACCGGTGGGCGGCGTGCTCGTCGTCCAGCACGACCTCCTCGGCGGCCCGGATCCGCGCATCGGGACCGAAGCCGTCCCACACGGCCCACTCCAGCCGCGCCGGCAGCCGCTCGGGGGAGAACTCCACGCGCATGTCGAGCCGCTCGACCCGCTGGCGCATCACCCGCCGGATCTCCGGGGTGGGCACCGAACGCCACTCGAAGAGCGTCTCGTACTCGAACGACGCCGTCTCGCCCGCCGCCAGCGGCCGGGGGAACTCGAGGTCGACCGCCATCAACCCGTCGGCGTCCGGGTACGGCCGGCCGGCCCGCACCCCGCGGACGGCGCGCACCCGCGCCTCCCGGCTGTCGAAGCGGTAGGTGTACGAGCCCAGCCCGGAGCGCAGCGCCCGCAGCACGTGGACGGTCCGGTGCCGGACCGGCAGGCCGTCGGGGCCCAGGGTGTGCCACTCGTGCAACGACACCGTCCGGTGCCCCGGCGCACGCTCCGCCACCCGCCACCTCCCGGGCCCCCGCGGTATCGGAACCCGCCGTCCACCTGCAGTCGGACGAAACGGGTGAGACCGTACCGGGATCGGGCGAGAGGAGCACGGTGGTGCAGCACGGGGGTTCCCCGCCGCGCCGCGTGGCGGTGGTGGCGGACGACGCGCGCGACCGGCGCTGCCTGTCGGCCGCCGTGCGCGGCGTCCCGGGCACCGAGCTCGTGGCCTGGGCCGAGGACGCCGAGCTGCTGCTCGTCCTCGGCAGCCGGGTGGACGTCTGCGTGTTCGCCGTCCCCCCGCGGAGCACGGCGGCGACCCGGTTGCGCGCGCGGGGGATGGCGCTCGTCGTCCTGCCCCGGGACGCCGACCCGGCGGAGACGCTGGCGGGGGGGTTCTCGCGCGGCGGGGCGGCGGCGGTCCGCCGTCCCCGCCTCGCCCCGCGCCAGCGGGAGGTGCTCGTCGCCTATGTGTCGGGCAGCGACCTGCTGCCCACCGTGGCGCGGGAGCTGGGCATGGACCGGGAGACGCTCAAGACGCACCTGCGCCGGATCCGCGCCAAGTACTCCGAGGTGGGCCGGCCGGCCCCGACCCGCCGCGACCTGTACGTGCGCGCGGTGGAGGACGGGCTGGTGCCGGCGCCCACCGAGAGCGATCCGCACCACCGTTCCCCGTGAGCGAGGTGGTTGCGGAATGAACCCACCCGGGAGCGACTTGGCCCTCGCGTGAGCACAGCGCAGCCGACCTCCGATCCCCGACCGCTCGGCATGGCCCGGCTGGCACTGATCCTCGGCGCGTTCGTCGCCGTCGGTCCGCTCACCATCGACATGTACCTGCCGGCGCTGCCCACCCTGCGGGCCGACCTGGGGACGACGTCGGCGGCGGTCCAGCTCACCCTCACCGGCACGCTGGTCGGCCTGGCCGTCGGCCAGCTGGTCGTCGGCCCGTGGTCCGACGCGCTCGGCCGCCGGCGGCCGCTGCTGGCCGGGGTCGCGCTGCACGTCGTCGCCTCGCTGCTGGTCCTGCTGGCGCCGAACCTGGCGGTCCTCTCCGTGCTGCGGGTGCTGCAGGGCGTGGGCACCGCGGCCGCCGGCGTGGTAGCCCTGGCCGTGGTCCGCGACCTCTTCGACGGCCGCGCGGCCGCCACCATGCTCTCCCGGCTCTTCCTCGTCATGGGCGTCGCGCCCGTGCTGGCGCCCACCCTCGGCGGCGAGGTGCTCCGCTTCACCTCGTGGCGGGGCGTGTTCGCCGTCCTGGCCGCGTACGGCGTCGTCCTGCTCGTCGTCGGCGCCCTGGCGCTGCCCGAGACGCTGCCGCCGGCCCGCCGGCGCAGCGGCGGCATCGCCGGCACCGTGCGGACCTACGGCATGCTGCTGCGCGACCGGTCCTACGTCGGGCTCGTGGTGGTCGCCGGCCTCACCATGGCGGCGCTGTTCACCTACGTCTCGGGGTCGTCGTTCGTCTACCAGCGGCAGTTCGGCCTCGACGAGCAGGAGTTCGGGCTGCTCTTCGGCGCCGGCGCGGTGTGGCTGATCGCCGCCACGCAGCTCAACCCGCTGCTGCTGCGCCGGTGGTCGCCCGCGCAGATCCTGCTCACCGCCACCGTGGCGGGGGCGCTGGGCGGCGCCGTGCTGGTCGGGCTGGCGGCGACCGGGGCCGGCGGGCTGCCCGCGGTGGTGGCCCCGCTGTGGGCGATCCTCTTCGCCGCCGGGCTGGGCCTCCCCAACGCCCCGGCGCTGGCGCTGTCGCGCTACGGCGACGCGGCCGGATCGGCCGCCGCGCTGCTCGGCGCCGTGCAGTTCGGGGTGGGCGCCGCCGTCTCCCCGCTGGTCGGCATGCTCGGCAACGACGCGGTCGCGATGGGTGAGGTCATCGTCGCCGCGCTGGTGCTGGCGGTCGGCGTGCTCGTGGTCGTCGTCCGCCCGTGGCGGCTGGCCGAGCCGCAGGAGACCCCGGCCGCCGCGTACGCCCACTAGACGAACAGCGGGGTCGCCTCCTGCCGGGCGGCCAGCGCGGCCATCTCCCCGTCGTCCGGACGGCGCTCGAAGCGCTCGGCGGCGTCGAGCAGCAGCGGCAGCAGCTCGACGTCGCCGGTGGTGAGCAGGAACGCCTCCGGCCGCCCGAGCACCCAGTGCACCGCGAGGTCGACGTCGGCGGGCTCGCGCAGCGGCTCGTACCAGGTGGCCGCGGTGGCGGCCCGGCCGTCCCAGCGGCGCCGGGCGAGGCTCTTGATCGTCTGCAGGGCGACGTCGCGCTCCGCGCAGACGGCGGCGAGCGCCTCGAACCGGTCGGCGTAGCGCTCGTCCTGCACCTGCACCCAGTTGTAGGGCGCCAGGACCGAGTCGAAGGGGAAGCGCTCCAGGCTGCGCCGGTGCATCTCGGGCACCGACAGGCCGTGGCCGGTGACGCCGATGAAGCGCACCAGCCCCTGCTCGCGCGCCTCGACCGCCGCCTCGAGCGCGCCGCCCGCGCCGAGCGCGGTCTCCCACTCGATGACGTCGACCAGGTTGTGCAGCTGGATCGAGTCGACCGAGTCGACGCCGAGCCGGTCCAGCGAGCGGTGGATCTCGTCGCGCGCCCTCCGGTAGGTGCGCTCCCCGGTCTTGGTGGCCACGAAGAACGTGCCCGGGTTCCGCTCCAGCCAGCTGGCGATCCGCAGCTCGGCGTCGCCGTAGCTCGCCGCGACGTCGATGTGGTTGACGCCGTGCTCGAGCAGCAGGTCGAGCGCGCGGTCGGCGTCGCCCTTCGAGACCCGGCCCAGCGCCGCGGCACCGAAGACCACCCGGCTGGACTCGTGCCCGGTCGCGCCGAAGGGCGCTCGCCCGATCATGCGCTCGACCCTAGGGCCGCAGCCGGGCCCCCGCAGCGGCCCAGGGGGCCCCGGCCCCGGGGGACGGGGTGTACGTGCGCACCTCCTGCGTCGCCCGCAGCTCGGGCAGCCCGCCCTCGACCGCTCCCCCGGACCGACCCGCACGGCCATCACCCGGCCGCTGGAGGCGCCCAGGTCGACGGCCGCGAGGGTCAGCTCCCGTTGCGTCACCGGAGGAACGCCGCCGCGACCCCGGAGTCCACCGGCACGTGCAGACCGGTCGTCCGGGTGAGGTCGCCGCCGGTCAGCGCGAAGACGGCGTCGGCGACGTGCTCGGGCAGCACCTTGCGCTTGAGCAGGCGCGGACGACCCCGTCCGGGTTGATGCCGTTGACGTCAAGCGCTCCGGCGCGCCACCGTTTGAGACGGTTCAACCGACCCGAGGAGTGCCCGCTGAGCCCCAGCATCCGGGACGTCGCCACCCTCCGGCGTCCCGGCGCCCCACGGCCACGGTCTGCGCGATCGACCTGCTGGCGCTCGGCATGCTGCAGGAGATGGTGCGCCACGGGGTCCGGGTGCCCGGCGACTTCGCCATCGTCGGCCACGACGACATCGACTTCGCCGCGGCCGCCGCCGTCCCCCTCTCCTCGGTGCGCAAGCCGCGCCAGGGGATGAGCCGCCGGGCCGCCGAGCTGCTGATCGACGAGGCGCGCGGCGACGGGCACACCCACCAGCAGCCCGTGTTCGACCCGGTTCTCATCGTCCGGGAGTCGAGCATGGTCCGCCGCACGCCGGCGGCCGACACGAGGGGGACCGCATGAGGGTCGCGCTGTTCGCCACCTGCCTGGTCGACACGATCGCGCCGCAGGTCGCGGCGGCCACCGCCCGGCTGCTGCAGCGACTGGGCCACGAGGTCGTCGTCCCCCGGGTCAGGCCTGCTGCGGGCAGATGCACGTCAACACCGGCTACCGGCGGGATGCGGTGCCGGTGGTGGCGAACCACGTGCGCGCCTTCCGCGGGGCGGAGGCGGTCGTGGCGCCGTCCGGCTCGTGCGTGGCCTCGATCCACCACCAGCAGGCGGCGGTGCTGCGCCGGGCGGGGGAGACGGCGCTGGCCGACGAAGCCGCCGCGCTGGCGGAGCGGACCCACGAGCTGTCCCAGTTCCTCGTCGACGTCCTCGGCGTGACCGACGTCGGCGCCTACTACCCGCACCGGGTCACCTACCACCCGACCTGCCACTCGCTGCGCGTGCTGCGGGTGGGGGACCGGCCGCTGCAGCTGCTGCGGGCCGTGCGCGGGCTGGAGCTGGTCGAGCTGCCCGGAGCCGAGCAGTGCTGCGGCTTCGGCGGCACGTTCGCGGTCAAGAACGCCGACACCTCGACGGCGATGCTCACCGACAAGATGGCGAACGTGCTCTCCACGCACGCCGAGGTCTGCACCGCCGGCGACGCGAGCTGCCTGATGCACATCGGCGGCGGCCTGTCGCGGCTGCGCTCGGGCACCCGCACCGTGCACCTCGCCGAGATCCTCGCCTCGATCGAGGACGAGGTCTCCCCCCAGCAGTCCACCCGACCGGCGGTGACCGCGTGACCCCCACCTTCCTCGGCCTGCCCACCGCGCCCCGCGGCGTCGGCAACCTCCGCGGCGAGCGCCCCTTCCCCGACGCCGCCCGCGAGGCGCTGCGCGACGGGCAGCTGCGGGCCAACCTGGGCCACGCCACGACGACGATCCGCGGCAAGCGCGCCGCCGTCGTCGGCGAGGTGCCCGACTGGGCGCAGCTGCGCGCGGCCGGGCGGGCGATCAAGGCCGCCACCATGGCTCGGCTCGACGAGCACCTCCTCGAGCTGGAGCGCCAGGTCACCGCCCGCGGCGGCACCGTGCACTGGGCCCGCGACGCCAACGAGGCCAACGCGATCGTCCTCGACCTGGTGCGGGCCACCGGCGCCGACGAGGTGGTCAAGGTGAAGTCGATGGCCACCCAGGAGATCGGGCTCAACGAGGCCCTCGAGGCCGCCGGCATCGCGGCGCACGAGACCGACCTCGCCGAGCTGATCGTGCAGCTCGGCGACGACCGGCCCTCGCACATCCTGGTGCCGGCGATCCACAAGAACCGGGCCGAGATCCGCGAGATCTTCCTGCGCACGATGCCCGGGGTGGACGCCGACCTCACCGACGAGCCGCGCCGGCTGGCGATGGCCGCCCGCGCCCACCTGCGCGAGCGGTTCCTGCGGGCGCGGGTCGCGATCAGCGGGGCCAACTTCGCCGTCGCCGAGACCGGCACCCTCGCCGTCGTCGAGAGCGAGGGCAACGGCCGGATGTGCCTGACCCTGCCGCAGACGCTGATCACGGTCATGGGCATCGAGAAGCTCGTGCCCACCTGGCGCGACCTCGAGGTGTTCCTCCAGCTGCTGCCGCGCAGCTCGACCGGCGAGCGGATGAACCCGTACACGTCCCTCTGGGCCGGCGTCACGCCCGGCGACGGCCCGCAGGAGTTCCACCTGGTGCTGCTGGACAACGGGCGGACGGCGACCCTGGCCGACGAGGTGGGCCGCGAGGCGCTGCACTGCATCCGCTGCTCGGCCTGCCTCAACGTCTGCCCGGTCTACGAGCGCACCGGGGGGCACGCCTACGGCTCGGTGTACCCGGGCCCGATCGGCGCCGTCCTCTCCCCCCAGCTCACCGGCGTGGAGGACAACGCCTCGCTCCCCTACGCGTCGTCGCTGTGCGGGGCCTGCTACGACGTCTGCCCGGTGGCGATCGACATCCCCTCGATCCTCGTTCACCTGCGCGCCGAGCACGTCGAGGCGCAGGAGCGGACGACCGTCGAGGCCCTCGGCTTCCGCTGGCTGGCGAAGGCGATGGCGAACCCGCGGCTGTGGCACGCGGCGCAGAAGGCCGCCGGCCTGGGCCGGTTCCTCGCCCGCGGGAAGCCGGTGCTGCCGGCCGCCCTGCCACCGCCGGCCTCGAGGTGGACCCGCACCCGCGACCTGCCGGCCCCACCGGCGAAGACGTTCGTGCAGCAGTGGACCGAGGAGCACGGCCGGTGAGCGCCCGCGACGAGGTGCTGGCGCGGATCCGGACGGCGCTCGGCCCTACCCGCCCGCCGGTGCCCGAGCCGGCCCGCGACTACCGGACCTCCGACGACCGCGCCCCCGAGGTGCTGGTGGACGTCCTGGTCGACCGGCTCGAGGACTACAGGGCACGGGTGCTGCGCTGCGCGCCCGGCGAGATCGCGGCCGCGGTCGGCGCCGCCCTGACCGCCGGCCTGGGGGAGGGCTGGCGCGCCGGCGACGTCGTCGTCGCGCCCGGGCTGCCGGGCGACCGGCTGCCCGCGGGCGTGGTGCCGGACGACGGGCGGCCCGCGGTCGAGCTGGCCGCGTTCGCCGCGGCCGTCACCGGCGTGGCGGTGGCCGTCGCCGAGACCGGCACGCTGGTGCTCGACGGCACCCCGGCCACCGGCCGGCGCGCGCTCTCCCTGCTGCCCGACTGCCTCGTCTGCGTCGTGACGGCCGACCAGGTCGTGGGCGGCGTCCCGGAGGGCCTGGCCCGGCTCGACCCGCTGGCGCCGCTGACCATGATCAGCGGCCCGTCGGCCACCAGCGACATCGAGCTGTCGCGGGTCGAGGGCGTGCACGGGCCCCGGACGCTGGTCGTGGTGCTCGCGGCCTGAGACACTCCCGCCCGGGGCCACACCCCTGGGGGCGCCGTGACGGTCGAGCTGCAGCTCCTCGGGGGCTTCGCCGTGCGCCGCGACGGCGCGCCGCTGCCGCCGTTCCCCCGCCGGGACGCCGCCGCGCTGGTGAAGCTGCTGGCCCTCGCCCCCGGTCACCGGCTGGCCTGCGAACGCGCCACCGACGCCCTGTGGCCCGACCTGCCGCTCGAGGAGGCCCGGCCCCGCCTGCACAAGGCCGCCCACTTCGCCCGCCGGGTCCTCGGCGAGCAGGACGCCGTCACCGTGCACGCCAACCGGGTCGCCCTGCTGCCGCACGCGCCGGTCGAGGTCGACGTCGAGCGGTTCGAGGCCGCGGCGGCCGCCGCCCTCGCCACCGCCGACCCCGCCGCCTGCGCGGACGCCGCACGGCTCTGCCCCGGCCCCCTCCTCCCCGAGGACGAGACCGAGCCCTGGACGGCGCAGGCACGGGAGCGGGTGCACCGGCGCCGGCTGGCCGTGCTGCGCGGCGCCGGCCGGTGGGACGACGTCCTCGAGCTGGAACCGGCCGACGAGGAGGCGCACCTCGCCCTGCTGCGCGCCGCGGTGGACGCCGGCGACCGGGCCGGGGCGCTGCGCCGCCACGACGCCCTGGCCCGCGCCCTCGCCGAGGGTCCGGGCGTGGCCCCGGGTGCCGAGGCCGACGCGCTGCGGGCCCGGGCGCTGGGCACGGGTGCCCCGGCACCGGCGCCGGAGCGCCCGCCGCTGCTCGAGCGCGAGGTGGAGCTGGCCCGGCTGCGGTCGGTGGTGGACACGACGGTCGCCACCGGCCGGGGTGCGGTGGTGCTCGTCGGCGGCGAGGCCGGCAGCGGGAAGACGGCGCTGGTGGCCGAGCTGGCCGCGCGGGTGGGGGACCGCGCGCGGGTGCTGCGCAGCGGGTGCGACGACCTGCTGGCGCCGCGGTCGCTCGGCCCGTTCCGCGACGTCGCCCGCGCGGTGGGCGGTCCGCTCGCCGACGCGTTCGCCGCCGGCGGCGACCCGGAGGCGGTGCTCCCCGCGCTGCTGCGGCTGCTCACCGGCGCCCCGACCCTGCTCGTGGTGGAGGACCTGCACTGGGCCGACGACGCCACGGTCGACGCCGTCCGCTTCCTCGCCCGGCGGGTGCCCGAGCTGCCCGCCGTCCTGGTGCTGACCTGCCGCGAGGACGAGCTGGGCCGCACCCACCCGGTGCGCAGGCTGCTGGGCGCCCTCTCGGGCCCGGGCCTGCGGCGGATCGCCGTCCGGCCGTTGAGCGTCGAGGCCGTCGCCGTCCTGGCCGACGGGCGAACCGACCCGCGGCGGCTGCACCGGGTCACCCGCGGCAACGCCTTCTACGTCACCGAGGTGCTGGCCGCGGGTGGCGGCGTGCCGGTGACGGTGCGCGACGCCGTCCTGGCCCGGCTGGCCACGCTGTCCGAGCCGGCGCAGGACCTCATCCAGCGGCTGGCGGTCGTGCCCACCCGGGTCGACCGCGGGCTGGCCGACCACCTCACCCGCGACGGGCCCGGGCCGCTGCTGGAGGCCGAACGGGCCGGCGTGCTGGCCGGCGACGCCGGGTCGCTCTGGTTCCGGCACGAGATCGCCCGGGCGGCGGTCCTGTCCACGCTGACCCCCGGCGAGCTGGTCGCCGCGCACCGCGACGTCCTGGAGGCGCTGCTGCGGGAGCCGGCGCCCGACCTCGCCCGCGTCGTCCACCACGCGCAGGCCGGCCGGCGCCCCGACGTGCTGGTCCGGTACGGCCCGGCCGCCGCGGACGACGCCGTGCGGGCCGGCGCCTACCGCCAGGCGGCCGACACGCTCCAGGTGGTCATCGACGCCGGCGCCGGGCTGGAACCGGCGCGCCGCGCCCGGCTGCTGGCCGACCGGGCGTCCTACCTCTACTACCTGAACCTGTTCGAGCAGGCGTTCCGCTGCGCGACCCGCGCGGTGACGGCCGCCGAGGCGGCCGGCGACCCCCTGCTGCTGGCCGACGCGCACGTCGTGCTGTCCAAGACCGCCTACTGGGCTCGCGGGCCGCTGTTCGCCGAACGGGCGGCGGCGCGGGCGGTGGCCCTGCTCGAGGGGTCCGGCGACGACCTGCGGCGGGCGGCCGCGCTGGCGGGCCTCGCCCGGGCGCTGTCCAACCTCGGGACGCCGGGCGTGGTCGCCGAGCCGGGCGGGGAGAGCGCGCGGTACGCCGAGCAGGCGCTGGCGCTGGCCGAGCGGGCGGGGAGCGTGGAGCTGCGCTGCCAGGCGCTGTTCTACGTGGGCAGCGGCCGGCTGGCCGAGGGCGACGAGCGCGGCGTGGCCGACCTGGCGCTGTCGGTCGAGCTCGCCGCCGGCGACCCGCACCTGGAGCTGGGCGTGCGCGCCTGCGTCAACGCCGCCGGCGGCAGCTACCGGGCCGGCCGGTACGCCGACGCGGAGCACTACGTGACCCTCGGCCTCCAGCTGGCCGAGCAGTCGGAGTTCTTCAGCGGCGACTACCGGCTGCGGCTGACCCGCGCGGCGATGCGGGCGAGCGCCGGCCGGTGGGAGGAGGCGGTGGGCGAGCTGCGGGAGCTGCTCGCCGTGCCCAGCGCCCCGGCCGCCATGGGCCTGCACGCGCGCAGCCTGCTGGCGCGGCTGCTGGCCCGGCGGGGGAGCGCCGAGGCCGCGGACGTGCTGGCGACCGCGACGTGGCCGGCCGAGGCCCGCGACGAGGTGTCGGTCACCGGACCGCGGGCCGCGGCCGCCGTGGAGGTGGCGTGGCTGCGCGGGGACGTCGGGGCGATGCCCGCGCTGGCCGCCGACGTGCTGGCCGCGCGCCCCGCGTCCGGCGCCCGCGGCAGCCGCGCGGAGCTGAGCCGCTACCTCCAGCGGGCCGGCCACCCGGTCACCGTCCCGGCCGACCCGATCGGGCCGTGGGCGCCCGCGCTGGCCGGGCGCCCCCTGGAGGCCGCCGCCGCCTGGGCGGCCCTGGGCGAGCGCTACGAGGAGGCCGTGGAACGGGCCCTGTCGGGCGACCCGGCGCAGCACGAGCGCGGGCTGGCGGTGCTGGACGAGCTGGGCGCCGTCGCCACGGTGGCGGCGCTGCGGCGTCAGCCCCTCTTGGTGGGCGGCTCGCCCTGCGCCAGCTGCGCCTCCGCCTGAGCGCGGTCGTAGGCGCAGGCGTCGGCGACGTCGGCGACCGGCGACCGGGCCGGCGGTGGCGTCTCCCCGGCCGAGGGGTCGGCCGGCGGCGTCGTCCCCGTGGGCGGCGCGCTGCTGGTCGCCGGCGGCGACGCCGGGCCGACGGCGTCCTGCGCGATCTGCCGCATCAGGTCGTAGTCGGGGTACGCGGGGTCGATCACCGTGTTGTCGAACACGACGCTGCGCACCTCGGCGTCCTTGACCAGGAAGCCGAGGTCGACGAAGTCGCCGAGCGCCGAGCGCGGGATGTCGGTGCTGACGATGTCCTGCGTGGTCCGGGCGATCTCCTGGTACTGGCGCAGCAGGGTGACCGGGTCGGCGGCGTCGATGATCGCGTCGATCGTGCAGCGCTGCCGGGCCATCCGGTCGTAGTCGGTCAGGCCGAACCGGCCGCGGGCGAACGCCAGCGCGGTGGGCCCGTCCAGCTGCTGGTCCGGCCCCGGGGCGATGTAGTCGTCCGGCAGCGAGCCGGTGCCCGGGTCACCGCCGATCGGCACCCAGTAGTTGACGTTCACCGTGACGCCGCCGAGCGCGTCGACCAGCCGGCTGAAGCCCTCGAGGTTGACCAGCACGAAGTAGTCGATGTCCAGGCCGAGGGCCTCGCCGACGCCGAGCTTGAGGAAGTCGGCGCCGGGGTCGTCGGTCGGGCCCAGGATGTCGGGGTGCGTGGCCGGGCCGTTGCGGTAGACCGCGTTGAGCAGGCTCTCGCTCTCCGAGCCGGCGTCGAAGCCGTCCGGGTACACCTCGTGCAACGGGCTGTCGGCCGGGAAGGGCAGGTCCTCGAGGTTGCGCGGCAGGCTGAACAGGACCGTGTCGCCGGTGTCGGTGTCGATGCTGGCCACGATGACCGTGTCGGTGCGCAGCCCCTCGCGGTCGGGACCGGAGTCGCCGCCGAGGAGCAGGACGTTGACCCGCTCCTGGTCGCCGAACGGGTTCGGGGTGTCCTCGACGGTGGCCGACTGCCGGTCGTCGGCGAAGACGCCGTCGAGCAGCCCGCGCTGGGCGTCGGCCAGCTGGACGACCCAGTAGGCGGGCAGGGCCACCCCGGCGGCGAGCAGCAGGACGAGCAGCGCGCCCACGGCGTGCTGGAGTGGCCGGGTGCGGGCCGGGGCGAGCATGCGGTACCCGGCCACGATGACCGCCACCCAGAGCAGGCCGATGACGGCGACGCCGCCGATCACCCACAGGAGCGAGCTGCTGTCGATGGCGAGCCGGACGGCGGCGCGCTGCCCGGCGGTGGCGAGGTAGACGGCACCGCCGACCAGGAGCAGGAACAGCACCAGGGTGAGGACGCCGAGCTTGCGGCGGCCGGTCGCGAGGAAGGCGCTGCCGGGGACGAGTGCGCCGAGGGCGGTCAGGCCGAGCGCGGACCCGAAGCTGCGGGCGGTCCGTCGGCGGGAGCGCGGGGGCGGTGGGCCCCCGTCCCCCGCGCCGGCGGGGGGAGCGTCGAGATCAGCGCTCACGCGCACCCACCGCAGCCCGGGACCTGGTCATCCGGCCATGATCGCACCGAATTCCATCACGGGGAGCCGATCCGGCGGGGGCCGGGGCACGAGCACCCGCTCGTGGGTGAGCTGTGCCTCACCTGGGCACTGGAGGGGCATCCCGCCCGTTGGTTACGGCGGCGTAGGTTACGCGGTCGTAGGGATGTCCGGAGGTGGTCATGTCGAGCACGTCGCCGCAGAGTGCGGTCCTGATCGAGCTGGAACCCGTGGTGGCGCAGAACCTCGACCGCCACCTGTCGCTGGCCAAGGAGTGGCACCCGCACGACTACATCCCCTGGGACGAGGGCCGGAACTTCGCCTTCCTCGGCGGCGAGGACTGGGCGCCGGATCAGTCGCGGCTGGACGAGACCGCCAAGGCCGCGATGATCACCAACCTGCTCACCGAGGACAACCTGCCGAGCTACCACCGCGAGATCGCCACCCGCTTCGGCAAGGACGGCGCCTGGGGCCAGTGGGTCGGCCGGTGGACGGCGGAGGAGAACCGGCACGGGATCGCGCTGCGCGACTACCTCGTCGTCACCCGGGGGGTCGACCCCGTGGAGCTCGAGCGGGCCCGGATGGACTACATGACCACCGGCTACGACTCCGGCGACAAGACCCCGCTGGAGGCGATCGCCTACGTCTCGTTCCAGGAGCTGGCCACCCGGGTCTCGCACCGCAACACCGGCCGCGCCACCGGCGACCCGATCGCCGACAGGCTGCTCGCCCGGATCGCGACCGACGAGAACCTGCACATGGTCTTCTACCGCAACCTCATGGCGGCGGCCTTCGACGTCGACCCGGACCTGGCCATGCAGGCGGTGACCAAGGAGGTCGTCGGCTTCGAGATGCCCGGCGCCACCATGGCCGGGTTCCGCCGCAACTCCATGCTGATCGCCAAGGCCGGCATCTACGACCTGCGGCTGCACCACGACGAGGTCGTCAGCCCGGTGCTGCGCGCGTGGAAGGTCTTCGACCGCACCGACCTGGGCCCGGCCGGGGAGAAGGCGCGCGAGGAGCTCGCCCTCTTCCTCGAGGGCCTGGACGCGCAGGCGACCCGCTTCGTGGAGAACCGCGAGCGCTCGCGCGCCCGCGCCGCCGCCCGGTCCTGACGCGGAGTCCCAGGGCGCGGAAGACGCGTCCCCGGGACTCCGTATGGTCGGTCGGGTGCGGCTGGCCACCTGGAACGTGAACTCCATCCGGACCCGGGCCGACCGGGTCGCGGCCTGGCTCCAGCGGCGGGACGTCGACGTCCTGGCGCTGCAGGAGACCAAGTGCCGCGACGACCAGTTCCCCGAGATGGTGTTCAGCGCGCTCGGCTACGAGGTCGCGCACGTGGGCCACTCGCAGTGGAACGGCGTGGCGATCCTGTCGCGGGTCGGCATCGACGACGTCGAGATCGGCTTCCCCGGGCAGCCGTGCTGGGGCGAGAAGTCGGAGACCGAGGCACGGGCGCTGGGCGCGACGTGCGGCGGCGTCCGGGTCTGGAGCCTGTACGTGCCCAACGGCCGCACGCCGACCGATCCGCACTACACCTACAAGCTCGACTGGCTCGCCGCGCTGCGGTCGACGGCCGCCGGCTGGCTCGCCGCCGATCCCGGCGCCCAGGTGGCGCTGGTCGGGGACTGGAACATCGCCCCGCAGGACGACGACGTCTGGGACATGCGGGTCTTCGCGAACTCCACGCACGTGACGCCGCCGGAGCGGGACGCGTTCCGGGCGGTCGTCGACGCCGGGTACGCCGACGTCGTCCGGCCCCACGCGCCCGGGCCCGGGGTGTACACGTACTGGGACTACACGCAGCTGCGCTTCCCGCGCCGCGAGGGCATGCGGATCGACTTCGTGCTCGGCTCACCCGCCCTGGCCGATCGGGTGACCGGGGCGCTCATCGACCGCGAGGAGCGCAAGGGCAAGGGCGCCAGCGACCACGCGCCCGTCGTGGTGGAACTGGCGGGCTGACGGAGGCGGAAGGGCCCTGGTGCCCCGGGGGGGTGCGGTGCCAGCGTTCCCGGCAGCCGAGCACCCGGGAGGAACCATGGCCGCGTCCGCCGCTCGCGTCGAGGAGGCCCGCCTCCGGTGGAACGCCGGGGACCTGCCCGGCTACCTGGAGCTCTACGCCGACGACCTGAGGTTCCACGGGGCCTCGCCGGAGCCCCTGGACAAGGCCTCCCTCGCCGAGTTCTACCGGACGCTGTGGGCGGCGCTCGGCTCCCCGGAGCGGCCCAACCCCCAGCTCGAGTTCCACGAGGCCCTGGTCGACGGCGACTACTACAGCTGCCGGTTCACCGTGGCCGGCGAGCACCGCGGCGAGTTCCTCGGCGTGCCGGCGACCGGCCGCATGTACGTGCTGCCGGGCATCACGATCATGCGGTTCCAGGGCGACCAGGTGGTCGAGCGGTGGACGACGGCCGACTTCCTCGGCCTGATGGTGCAGATCGGGGGCGTGCCCGCGCCCGTGTGAGCCGGGTGCCCGACGTCACCGGGCCGCCGGGCAGGCGATCCCCCCGCGGGGGCGTTCTCCCTGGTGATGGCCGCCGCCCCGCTCCCCGCCCCCACCCGCCTGTGGACGCCGCGCCGCGTCCTGGTCACCCGCTCCGCCGCCGAGCGGCCGCACGGGCAGCGCGTCCTGCGCCGGCTGGAGGCCGCCGGGGTCCGGGACGTCGACCTGCTGCCCGGTGACCGGCTGCCGTCCCTCCGCGGCGACGGCGACCGCGCGGCGTTCACGGCGGCCAAGGACACCCTCGCCGTCGTCGTCCCCCCGCCGTCCAAGCGCCGGCTGCAGCCGATCCCGCCGTCCGCTGACTGGCGCTTCGACCTGGCCGAGGGGTGCCCGGCGCAC
This sequence comes from Geodermatophilus sp. SYSU D00691, assembly GCF_054050275.1. Taxonomy (NCBI): domain Bacteria; kingdom Bacillati; phylum Actinomycetota; class Actinomycetes; order Geodermatophilales; family Geodermatophilaceae; genus Geodermatophilus; species Geodermatophilus sp. SYSU D00691. The sequence goes on along the minus strand of NZ_JBJGYZ010000004.1, from coordinate 168,540 downwards.
TGCCAGTACTGCTACCTCGCCGGCTCGCTCTCGGGGCCACCGATCACCCGCGTGTTCGCCGACCTCGACGAGGCGCTCGACGACCTCGACGGGTACGTCGGCCGGGGGGTCGTGACGTCCGGCACGGCGGAGCGGGGTGGGGAGGGGACGACGTTCGAGGCGTCCTGCTACACCGACCCGCTGGCGCTCGAGCACCTGACCGGCGGGCTCGCCACGATGATCGGCCACTTCGGCACGCACCCCTGGGCGGGTCCGGTGCAGCTGCGCGCCACGACCAAGTTCGACGACGTCGCCGGCCTGCTCGACCTACCGCACGGCGGCCGCACCCGGCTTCGCTTCTCCCTGAACGCGGCCGCGGTGGCCCGCCGCTTAGAGGGCGCCACGTCGCCCGTCGCCGGGCGGATCGCGGCCCTCGGCGCCGTCGCCGCCGGCGGCTACCCGGTCGGCCTGACCCTCGCGCCGATCATGCCGGTCGACGGGTGGCGTGAGGAGTACGGCGCCCTGCTCGACGCGGTGGCCGCGGCGCTGCCGGCCGGGGCCGACCTGACCGTGGAGTGCATCACGCACCGGTTCACGCTCGGCAGCAAGGCGACGCTGCTCGACTGGTACCCGCGGACGAAGCTGGAGATGGACGAGCAGCGGCGGACCACCAAGCGGGGGAAGTTCGGGTCGGTCAAGCACGTCTACCCAAAGGAGACGATGGCCGAACTGCGGAGCTGGTTCGAGGCGGCGGTCGCCGACCGCCTGCCGCAGGCCCGCTTCCTCTACTGGACCTAGTCTGGCTTCTCGTGCTCGTGCTGCTCCCCCCGTCCGAGACCAAGTCGCCGGGCGGTTCCGGCGCCCCCCTCGACCTCTCCTCCCTGTCCTCGCCCCCGCTGACCCCCGCGCGGGCGCAGCTGGTCGAGGCGCTGGTGGCGCTCGCCGACGACGTCCCCGCGTCCCGGGCCGCCCTCGGTCTCTCGGCGCAGCAGGACGGCGAGGTCGCCCGCAACGCCGCGCTCCGCACGGCGGCGACCGCGCCGGCGCTGGAGCGCTACACCGGCGTCCTCTACGACGCCCTCGACGTCCGGTCGATGACGAAGGCGCAGCGCTCGCGCGCGGCCGGCCGGCTGGCCGTCGGGTCGGCGCTGTTCGGCCTGGTGCGGGACGGCGACCGGATCCCCCCGTACCGCCTCTCCGCGGGCTCGCAGCTGCCCGGGCTGCCCACGCTGCGGGCGCTGTGGAAGCCGACGCTCGGCGCGGTGCTGGCCGAGGTGGACGACCTGGTGGTGGACCTGCGCAGCGGGTCGTACGCGCAGCTGGCGCCGGTGCCGGGTGCGGTCACGGTGACGGTGCTGAGCGAGCGGCCCGACGGCTCGCGGGCGGTGGTCAGCCACTTCAACAAGGCGCACAAGGGCCGGCTGGCGCGCTTCCTGGCGACGACGACGGCCGAGCCCGCCGACGCCGGCCGGCTGCGGGCGCTGCTCCGGCGCAACGGGTGGGCGGTCGAGTCCGGCGGCGGCGACGCGCTGACCCTCGTCGTCCCGGCCGACCAGGTGGTCACGACGCGCGCCCAGCGTGGGAACCTCGCGGGGTGAGCCTCCACCCAGACGCAGAACTCTGCTCCCGGCCGGCGACGGAGCTGGCCGGGCTGGTCCGCACCCGCGAGATCTCCGCGCGCGAGCTGCTGGACGCCCACCTCGACCGGATCGAGCGGGTGAACCCCGCCGTCAACGCGATCGTGACGCTGGACGTCGACGGCGCACGAGCGGAGGCTGACGCCGCCGACGCGGCGCTGGCGGCCGGCGAGGACGTCGGCCCGCTGCACGGGCTGCCGGTGGCGCACAAGGACACCCACGCGACCGGCGGGATGCGGACGACGTGGGGCTCGCCGCTGTTCGCGGAGACGGTGCCGGCGCGCGACGAGCTGGTGGTGGCCCGGCTGCGGGCGGCCGGTGCGGTGCGGGTGGGCAAGACGAACGTGCCCGAGTTCGCGGCCGGCTCGCACACCTTCAACCCGCTCTTCGGCGTGACGCACAACCCGTACCGGCAGGGGCTGTCGGCGGGCGGGTCGAGCGGGGGAGCGGCCGCCGCGCTGGCCGCCGGGCTGGTGCCGCTGGCCGAGGGGTCGGACATGGGCGGCTCGCTGCGCAACCCGGCGGCGTTCTGCAACGTCGTCGGGCTGCGGCCGACGCCGGGGCGGGTGCCGACCTGGCCGTCGCCGCTCGGCTGGTCGACGCTGTCGGTCCAGGGGCCGATGGGCCGGACGGTGGCCGACGTCGCGCTGCAGCTGTCGGCGATCGCCGGGCCGGACCCGCGGGTGCCGATCTCGCTGGAGACGCCGGGGTCCGCGTTCGGGGAGCCGCTGGACGTCTCGCTGGCCGGTCTGCGGGTGGCCTGGGCGCCCGACCTCGGCGGCCGGGTGACCGTGGACCCGGCGGTGACCGCCGCGCTGGCGCCGTCGGTGCAGGTGTTCGCCGAGCTGGGCGCGTCGGTGGAGGAGGACTGCCCGGACCTGTCGGGTGCCGACGACGTGTTCGGCACGCTGCGGGCCTGGCTGTTCGAGCAGGCGCACCTGGAGAAGTCGCGCCGGCACCCCGAGCTGGTCAAGGAGAGCATCCGCTGGAACGCGGAGATGGGCGCGAAGCTCACCGGCGCCGACGTCGCCCGGGCCGAGGTGGCGCACACGCAGCTGTACGAGCGGGTGGTGGCGTTCTTCGAGCGCTACGACGTCCTGCTGGCCCCGACGACGCAGGTGCTGCCCTTCCCGGTGGAGCTGGAGTACCCGACCGAGATCGGCGGGGTGCCGCAGGAGAACTACCTGGAGTGGATGCGCTCCTGCACGGTCATCACGCCCACCGGGTGCCCCGCGCTGTCGGTGCCGGGCGGCTTCACGCCGGACGGCCTGCCGGTGGGGCTGCAGATCGTGGGACCGCCGCGCGCCGACCGCCGCGTGCTCGAGGTGGGCCACGCCTTCGAGCAGGCGACGCGCTTCGGTGAGCGCCGTCCGCCCCTCTGAGGCGTTCTACGACTCTCTAGCCGTCCCGCTAGACGGCCCGAGACGCCCTTAGCGCAGCCGGAGAACCCGTGCCGGCGGCCGCTCCTCGTCGGAGAGCCGACGAGCCCTGACGTCCCCCAGGATGTGGTCGCCGTCGTCGGCGAGGCGCCACAGGCGGCTCGTGCGCCGCCATCGGCTCGACCACTCCCACCGCTCGACCGGGCGTCGTAGCTGGGCGGCGAGCCAGTCGAAGACCACGTCGGCGCGCCCGCGTGGGGAGAGATCCGTCGCCGTCAGCTCAGCGTCCCGCTGCGCGTCGAGCAGGAACCCGCACGTCTCCCACGCGGCGACGAGCCAGGGGCGGGCCGTCGTCCCGGAACTCGACGCACGCCTGGATCGTCGGACACGCCTCACCGGCAACCCTCGCGTCATGGTCGCGACCCGCGGGCGACGTCCTCCCTCGCCGCAACAGGTCCTCCCTCACGCCGCACCGTAGGGGAGGAACCTCTGCGATCAGCTCAGCTGATCGTGACCACCGACAGTCAGCGGCGGCGGAGGCCGCGCAGGGTGCGGACCGCCACCAGCAGCTCGGCCAGCTCCTGCCGGTCCCCGGACGCGATGTCGGTCAGCTGCGCGGCGGCGCGGCGCTGGCCGGCGTCCCAGCCGGACGCCCACGTCCCCACCAGGTCGGCGGGGCTGTCGTCGTCCCCGGCCCGCAGCGCCAGCACGTCGGCGGTGAGCGCGGCCTGCTCGGCGGCGAGGTCGTCGCGCAGGGTGGCCCGCGCCATCGAGTTCCACCGCCGGTCGCGGGGCAGCGCGATGATCAGCTCCCGCAGCGGCACCAGCGAGAGCCGGTCGGCCAGCCGCTGCATCACCTGGCCGGCCTGGGCGATGGGCGCGCTGGTCCGCTCGGCGACGACAGCGAGGTCCAGCGCCGACGGCAGCAGGGGAGCGGCCGCGACCTGGGCGGCCAGCTCGGCCGGCACCCCGGCCGACTCCAGCCGGGCGGCCCGCTCGGCGTAGGCGTGCGCCTCGGCGCCGAGCAGCCAGTGCGGCAGCCCCGCGCGGACGGCGGCCACCGACGGGCCGAACCGCTCCGTCACCGCGGCCAGGGACGCCGGCTGCTCGCCGGTCAGGTCGGGCAGCCGCAGCAGCCAGCGCGCCGCCCGCTCGGCCAGCCGGGTCGCCTCGGTGCGCAGCTCCACCTGCGCCGTCGCCGGCACCTGGTTGTCCAGCGGCCGCACCGCCGACCACAGCCGGTCGACGTCGAACACGGCCAGCGCCACCACGTGCGCGCGCACCACGGCGGCCAGCGGCACCCCGGTCTCCTCGGCCAGCCGGAACAGCCCGGTGACCCCGGCGACGTTCACCGCCCGGTTCGTCACCGCCGTCGCCACGATCTCCCGCCGCAGCGGGTGCGCGGTCAGCGCGGCCGGGAACCGCGCCCGCAGCGCCGTCGGGAAGTACTCGACGAGCAGGTCCTCCAGCGCCGCGTCGTCGGGCAGCGCCGAGGAGAGGACGGCGTCCCCGGTCTCGAGCTTCGCGTAGGCCAGCAGCACCGACAGCTCCGGGCCGGTGAGCGCCTGACCGTCGCGCCGGCGCTCGGTCAGCCCGCGCTCGTCGGGCAGGAACTCCACGGCGCGGTTGAGCCGCCCGCCGCGCTCCAGCGCGCGGATGAACCGCTCGTGCGCGTCGAGCAGCGACCGGGCCGAGCTGACCTCGGTGGCCAGCGCCGCGTTCTGCGCGTGGTTGTCGGTCAGGACGGCGGCGGCGACCTCGTCCGCCATCTCGCCGAGCAGCGCGGCCCGGCCGGCGGCGTCGAGCGCGCCGTCGTCCACCACCCGGTTCAGCGCGATCTTGATGTTGACCTCGTGGTCGGAGGTGTCGACGCCGGCGGAGTTGTCGATCGCGTCGGTGTTGATCCGGCCGCCGGCCAGCGCGTACTCCACGCGCCCGCGCTGGGTCAGGCCGAGGTTGCCGCCCTCGGCGACCACGCGCACCCGCAGCTGCTCGCCGTCCACCCGGACGGCGTCGTTGGCCTTGTCGCCGACCTCCAGGTCGCTCTCGTCGCGCGCCTTGACGTAGGTGCCGATGCCGCCGTTGAACAGCAGGTCGGCCGGCGCCAGCAGGATCGCCCGGATCAGCTCGGTCGGCGTGAGCGTGTCGACGTCGTCGTCCAGGCCGAGTGCCGCCCGCACCTCCGGCGAGACCGGCACCGCCTTCGCCGTCCGCGGCCACACCCCGCCGCCCGCGCTGATCAGCGCCGGGTCGTAGTCGGCCCACGACGAGCGGGGCAGCGCGAACAGGCGGCGCCGCTCGGCGAACGACGCCGCCGCGTCGGGGGAGGGGTCGACGAAGACGTGCCGGTGGTCGAAGGCGCCGAGCAGCCGGATGTGCTCCGACAGCAGCATCCCGTTGCCGAACACGTCACCGGACATGTCGCCGATCCCGACGACGGTGAAGTCCTCGGTCTGCACGTCGACGCCGAGCGCGCGGAAGTGCCGGGTGACCGACTCCCAGGCGCCGCGGGCGGTGATGCCCATGGCCTTGTGGTCGTAGCCCACCGAGCCGCCCGAGGCGAAGGCGTCGCCCAGCCAGAACCCGCGCTCGACCGCCACCCCGTTGGCGATGTCGGAGAACGTCGCCGTCCCCTTGTCGGCCGCGACGACGAGGTAGGTGTCGTCGCCGTCGTGGCGCACCACCCGCTCGGGCGGGACGACCCGGCCCTCGACCAGGTTGTCGGTGAGCGACAGCAGCGCCCCGATGAACAGCTTGTAGCAGGCGATGCCCTCGGCCAGGACGTCGTCGCGCGAGGCGCCCTCGCCCGGCGGGCGCTTGACCACGAACCCGCCCTTGGCGCCGGTCGGCACGATGACGGTGTTCTTCACCATCTGCGCCTTGACCAGGCCCAGCACCTCGGTGCGCAGGTCCTCCCGGCGGTCCGACCAGCGCAGCCCGCCGCGGGCGACCGCGCCGAAGCGCAGGTGCACGCCCATCACCCGCGGCGAGCTGACCCACACCTCGCGCCACGGCCGCGGCTCGGGCAGGTCGGGCACCTGCGACGGGTCGAGCTTGAGGGCCAGCGGCGGCGGGTGGGGGGAAGGCAGGGCGTAGTAGGTGGTGCGCTGGGTGGCGACGACGGCCGCCAGCAGCGCCGACAGCACGCGGTCGGCGTCGAGGGAGGCCACCTCGCCGATCGACCGGCGCAGCGCGGCGATCAGCTCCTCCTGCCGCGCCGCCCGCCCGGAGTCGCGGCCGGGGGAGAAGCGGGTCTCGAACAGCGCGACCAGCCGGCCGACGATCTCGGGGTGCGCGGCCAGCGTCGACTCGACGTAGCCCTGCCCGAACGGCAGCCCGGTCTGGCGCAGCCACTGCACGTAGGCCCGCACCACGGCGACCTGGCGCCAGTTCAGCCCGGCGAGCAGCACCAGCGCGCCGAGCCCGTCGTCCTCGGCGTCGCCGCGCCAGACGGCGGACACCGCCTCGGTGAACCGCTCGGGAAGCGAGCGCAGCAGCGGCAGGTCGGCCACCGTCGTCGTCAGGCCGAAGTCGTAGATCCAGGCCAGCGGGGCGCCGATCCGGTCGATCTCGTACGGCCGCTCGTCGACGACGTCGACGCCCATGTGCTGCAGCACCGGCAGCACGTCGGAGAGCAGCAGCCGCTGCCCCACCCGGTAGATCGTCAGCCGCCGCTCGGCGGGGTCGGCGCCCTGCGGCGACCACAGCCGCAGCGCCATCCCACCCGGCTGCAGCTCCTCGAGCCGGCCGATGTCCTCGACCGCGCGGGTGGCCGGGAAGTCCTCCTGGTAGGCGGCCGGGAAGGCGTCGGCGACCCGGGCCAGCAGCCGCTCGGCCTCGACCGGCTCGTGCACCGCGTGCAGGGCGTCGGACAGCTCGTCGGTCCAGCTGCGGGCGACCGCGGCCAGCTCGGCCTGCAGCGCCTCGGCATCGACGTCGGGCGGCCTTGGCGCTCCCCGGCGGCCCTGCGGCACCCGGACGACGAAGTGCAGCCGGGTGAGCACCGACTCGGTCGACCAGGCGGTGTACTCGATCGAGGTGCCGCCCAGCCGCTCGAGCAGCACCTGCTGCATGCGGGTGCGGACCTCGGTGGTGTAGCGGTCGCGCGGCAGGTAGACCAGCGCCGACCAGAACCGCGCGGCCGGGTCCCGGCGCAGGAACAGCCGGGTCTGGCGGCGCTCCTGCAGGTAGAGCACCGCCATGGCGACCGGTAGCAGCTCGTCGGTGGTGACCTGGACGAGGTCGTCGCGCGGGTAGGTCTCCAGGACGTCGAGCAGCGCCTTGCCGGTGTGGCTGTCGGCCGGCACGCCGGAGCGGGCGATCACCTCGGCCACCCGCCGCCGGACCAGCGGCACGTCGAGCACGCTGGTCGTGTACGCCGCGGTGGGGAACAGCCCCACCAAGCGGTGCTGGCGGGGGTTGCCGTCGGCGTCGGGCAGGGTGACGACGACGAGGTCCATCCAGGCCCGCCGGTGCACCGGCGAGCGGGCGTCGGCCTTGGTGACGGCGAGCAGCCGCCCGCCGGTCGAGCGCCGGGCCTCCGGGGCGGCGAGGACGGCGGCGCTCATGTCGGTGTCGCTGCGCAGCACCCCCAGCCCGGTGCCGGGGACGGCGCGCACGGCGCTCTTGCCGCGCGAGGGCGCCGGCTGCACGTCGCGGGCGCCGAGGAAGACGAAGTTGCCGTCGGCCAGCCAGCGGAGCAGCGCCGCGGCCTCGGTGGGGTCGTCGGCCGGGTCGGCGGCCGGATCGGCGGCTCCGGCGCGCGCGCCGGCCTGCTGCTCCAGCCGGTCGGCCAGCTCCAGCGCCCGGGCGCGCAGCTTGCCGGCGTCCTCGTCGACGGCCCGCACGTCGGCCAGCACCGACCGCAGCCCGGCGACCAGGTCGTCGGCGGCCTCGTCGTCGAGCGGCCCGTCGAGGACGACGGCCATCCACGACTCGGGCACCGCGTCGGGTCCCAGCCCGTCGGGGGAGGCGGTGTCGCAGAACTCGCGGATCCGGCCGGTCACGTCGCGGCGGACGACGACCACCGGGTGCACCACGTGCGCCAGCCCCACGCCCTGGCGGACCACCTCGGCGGTGACCGAGTCGACGAGGAACGGCATGTCGTCGGTGACGATCCGGACGATCCCCCGACCGTCCGGGAGCCGCTGCACGTCCACGGTCGCCGAGCCCTGCGGGCGGACCTCGGCCAGCCGCATGTGGCCCAGCGCCAGCCCGGCCAGCTCCACCGGGTCGTGGCCGAGCACCTCGGCCGCCGGCTCGCTCCAGTAGTAGCGCTGCAGCAGCGCGGGGACGTCGCCGGGGGAGCAGCCGGCCGGGAGCGCCCCCTCGCCGGCGGCCGTCTCCGCGGCCCGGTCCAGCAGTTGCCGCTTCTCGGTGCGCTCGGCCTCGAGCACGGCGAGCTCGGTCGGAGCACCGTCCCCCGTGGTGGCCGGAGCAACGTCGGTGGTGCTCCCCATGGAGGCCCACGCTAGTGCCGCGCGGGGCCCCCGTCACGGCGACCCGGCGCGTGCGGCGTCAGCGGTCGAGCACCTGGTCGGCGACCCAGCCGACGACGGCGAGGATGAGCCCGCCGAGGAGCGCCGTCCCGAAACCGGCGATGTCGAGGCGATCGGTCACTCCCGCCGTGATGGCCAGCAGGGCCGCGTTGATGACCAGCAGGAACAGGCCCAGGGTGAGGATCACGAACGGCAGCGAGAGCAGCCGCAGGATCGGACCGACGATCGCGTTGATCACCCCGAAGATGAGCCCGATCCACAGGTAGGTGCCGAACTCGCCCAGCGGGCCGTCGGGGTTCGGGATCACCTCCAGGCCTTCCGGGATGTGGAAGTAGGCCATCCCGTAGAAGGCCGCCGCGAGGATGACGACCTTCAGCACGAACTTGATCACGGGGGAACGCTAGCGCCCCCACCTGTGCCGAACCCGCATCTGAGCCGTTCTACCGCTCTCTAGCGTCGTCCGTAGAGAGCCGCAGACGGACCTGTCGCGGCTCAGGGGAGGGGCGTCTGGGTGTAGACGGCCAGCCGCCAACCGTCGCCGTCCCGCACGTAGGTGCTCGTCATGGCCCCGGTGAAGGGTGGCCCGGACTCCTCCCGCCAGGCGCGGGCGGTGTAGACCAGCACCGCGGCGCCGTCCCCGGCGGGCACCACCCGCGCGCTGTCGAGCTCGAAGCGCTGCCAGGGCGGGGAGCCGCGCAGGGCCTCCAGGACCGCCGCCCGGTCGGCGACCGTGCCGTTGGCCAGCACCATGACGCCGTCGTCGGTCATCAGCGACCCGTAGAAGTCCGCCCCGCCGCCGTCGCTCAGGGCCTGCCAGCCGCGGTGCTCCAGCTGGAGCAGGTCCCGGGTCAGCTCGTCGTCGGTCATGGGGGGTGGGCTGCCCGCGCGCGACACGCGCTACACCGTTCTACGGATGTCTACGGCGGTCGCTAGACGGCGCCATACGGTGCTCGACGTGGACCCCGTGCGGAACCCCTACGCCCCCGGCGCGGGGCAGCGGCCGCCCGAGCTGGCCGGCCGCGACACCGAGCTGTCGGCGTTCGACGTCGTGCTGGAGCGGATCGCCCACGGCCGGCCCGAGCGCTCGCTGGTCCTCACCGGGCTGCGCGGGGTGGGCAAGACGGTGCTGCTCAACCAGCTGCGCTCGGCGGCGATCGGCCGCGGCTGGGGGACCGGCAAGATCGAGGCGCGCCCGGACCAGTCGCTGCGCCGTCCGGTCTCCTCGGCGCTGCACATGGCGCTGCGCGAGCTGCGCCACCCCGACCAGGACTCGATGGACGCCGTCCTCGGCGTGGTCAAGGCCTTCGCGCTGCGCCAGCAGCCGGACGCCAAGGTGCGCGACCGCTGGCAGCCGGGCATCGACGTGCCCCCGGCCAGCGGCCGGGCCGACTCCGGCGACATCGAGATCGACCTGGTCGAGCTGCTCAGCGACGCCGCCGGGCTGGCCGCCGACGTCGGCAAGGGCATCGCGCTGTTCATCGACGAGATGCAGGACGTGCAGCCCGACGACGTCTCGGCCGTCTGCGCCGCCTGCCACGAGCTCTCCCAGCAGGGCGCGCCGCTGATCGTCGTCGGCGCCGGCCTGCCGCACCTGCCCGCCGTGCTCAGCGCGTCCAAGAGCTACTCCGAGCGGCTGTTCCGCTACCTGCGCATCGACCGGCTCGACCGGGTGGCCGCCGACCGCGCCCTGCTGGCCCCGGCCGAGCGGGAGGACGTCACCTTCGAGGCCGACGCCCTCGACGCCCTCTACGCCGCCGCCGACGGCTACCCGTACTTCGTGCAGGCCTACGGCAAGGTCACCTGGGACGTCGCCGCCGCCTCGCCGATCACCGCGGCCGACGTGGCGATGGCCGCCCCGGTGGCCGAGGCCGAGCTGGCGGTCGGCTTCTTCGGGTCCCGCTACGACCGGGCCACCCCCGCCGAGCGGGAGTACATGCACGCCATGGCCGAGCTCGGCGGTCCGCAGGGCACCGCCGTCGCCACCTCCGAGGTGGCCGTCTCGCTCGGGCGCAAGCCGGCGTCGCTCTCGCCGGCCCGCGACTCGCTGATCAAGAAGGGCCTCGTCTACTCCGCCGAGCGCGGCCAGATCGCCTTCACCGTGCCCCACTTCGGCCGCTACCTCCTCTCCCACCCCGAGTAGAGGAGCTTTTTCGGGCTAAGGCCCACCGGTGCCGGTGTGGCTGGAGGCGGGGCTGTGGGGGCTGCTGGGCGGCGCGGCCCTGGTGCTGGGTGCGCTCGTCGCCTGGTTCGCCCGCGTGCCCCAGGCGGCGATCGCGTCGGTCATGGCGTTCGGCTCCGGCGTGCTCATCTCCGCCGTCGCCTTCGACCTCATGCAGGAGGCCGCGGAGACCGGCGGGCTCGCGGCGGCCGCGTTCGGCTTCCTCGCCGGCTCGCTCGCCTACGTGGGGGCCAACGCCCTGCTCGCCCGCCGCGGCGCCCGGCACCGCAAGCGCTCGGGCGGGGACCCCGAGGAGGACATGCCCAGCGAGCAGGAGCAGGCGGGCAGCGGGACGGCGATCGCGGTCGGGGCCCTGCTCGACGGCATCCCGGAGTCGGTCGTGCTCGGCATCGGGCTGCTGAGCGGCGGCGGGGTGAGCCTGTCGATGCTGGCCGCGGTGTTCATCTCCAACGTCCCCGAGGGCCTCTCCAGCGCCGCGGGGATGAAGCGCAGCGGCCGCTCGGCGCGGTACGTGTTCGGCCTGTGGGGCGGGATCGCGGTGGTCAGCGGTCTCGCGGCGCTGGTCGGCTACGCCGCGCTGGGCAGCGCGTCGCCGGAGGCGGTCGCGTGGATCACCGCCGTCGCGGCCGGGGCGATCCTGACGATGATCGCCGACACGATGATCCCCGAGGCGTTCGACCGGACCCGCACGTGGACCGGGGTGATCGCGAGCGTGGGCTTCCTGGTGGCCTTCGCCATCGAGGTGGCCGGGTAGGAGACCGCCATGACCGAGCCGCGCGATCCCGAGCTGACCACCGTGCCCGTGGCGGGCGGCAACCTCGCCGTGCTCCGCTGGGCCGCCGACGCCCCGGGCGCACCGGTCGCGGTGCTGCTGCACGGCATCACGTCGAACGCCCTGGTGTGGGCGCGCGTCGCCGCCGAGCTGGCCGGGGAGTTCGAGGTGCTCGCGCCGGACCTGCGCGGCCGCGCCGCGTCGGCGGGGCTGCCACCGCCGTACGGCCTGGCGGCCCACGCCGACGACCTGGGCGCCGTCCTCGACCGGTACGGCGACGCCGTCCTCGTCGGCCACTCGATGGGCGCCTTCGTCGCCACGCTCGCCGCCTCCGGCACGGCCCGCTACCGGGTGCGCGGCCTCGTCCTCGTCGACGGCGGCCTGCCGTTCCCGCAGCCACCCGGCGAGGACGTCGACGCGATGCTCGCCGCGCTGCTCGGCAGCACGCTGGACCGGCTGGCCACCACCTTCCCCGACCTGGCCGCCGTCCGGGCCTACTGGGCGCGGCACCCCACCGTGGGGCCGTGGGTCGACGTCCCCTCCGTGGCCGCCTTCCTCGCCCGCGACGTCGCCGGCTCGCCGCCGTCGCTGCACAGCACCGTCGTCCCCGAGGCGGTGCGGGTCGACGGTGGTGACCTGCTCGCGAACGAGAGGGTGCTGGAGGCGACCGCCGACCTCCCCGTCCCGGCCACCCTGCTGTGGGCGACCCGGGGCACGACAGACGTGCCGCCCGGCCTCTACGACGAGGACCGGCTGGCCCGGCTCGGTGCCGACCGGCAGGGCGTGCGCGCCGTGCCGGTGCCCGGCACCAACCACGACTCGATCGTGTGGGCCGCCGAGGGCGTGGCCGCGATCGCCGCCGCGGTGCGCGCCGGCGGACGGCGCTAGCGGGCCGGCGGCACGACCGGCGGGAGCCGCTCGGGGCCGGCCTCCGGCGGCCGGGGACCGCCCAGCGGGTGCGCCCGCACGGCCAGGACGGCGACGTCGTCCTCCACCCGCTCGCCGACCAGCTCGGCGAGCAGCCGGTCGCACAGCTCGGGCAGGGGAGCGGCGGCGGAGTCGGCCAGCAGCCGGCGGACGCGGTCCCGCCCCTCGTCGAGCGGCATGCCGCAGCCCCACTCCGCCCTATCGGCGTGCCGCGCCGGACGTGACCGTTTCGTGCCCGCCCCCGCGCCGCCGATCCTTGGCAGCGGGCGTGACCGCGGCCACACTCTCCCTGTCCTCCCGGCCCACGACCGGGTGAGCTCCGACAGCGGGGTCGACGACGACCGACGGTGGGGGGCGAGGTGCCACCCGAGCAGCAGTCCCCGGCGGAGCTCCCCGAGCCGGAGCCCCCGCTCCTGCGCGTCGTGCCCGGGGCCGGGCCGGGGCTCCCCCAGGAGGCGCTGGCCGACGTCCTGGAGTCGATGCCGGCCGCCTTCTTCCTGCTCGACGCCGGCTGGCGGTTCACCTACGTGAACGCCGCGATGGACCGGATGCTCGTCGAGCCCCGCGCGGAGCTGCTCGGCCGGTCGATCTGGGAGATCTACCCCCGGATGGTCGGCAGCCGGTTCGAGACGGCCTACCGGGAGGCCGTCGCCACCGGGGAGGCCGTGGCGTTCGAGGCGCCGTACGTCGGCGAGCGCAGCGGCTGGTACGAGGTGCGCGCCTGGCCCGGCCCGGAGGGACTGGCCGTGTACTGGCTCGACGTCACCGACCGCCACCGGGCGCAGGACGCCGCCCGCCGCGCGACCGCCCGGATCGACCTGCTGGCCCGGGTGAACGCGGAGGTCTCCGGAGCCCTCGACGGCGTCTCCGCGCTCGGCCGGCTCGCCCGCCTCGTCGTCCCCACGCTCACCGACGCCTGCATCGTGACCGTCGTCGACCGGGACGGCCGGGCCCGGGACGTCGGGTCGTGGCACGCCGACGACCGCCGGCGGGAGCTGCTGGACCGCTACGCCGCGGTGCGCCTGGACACCCTGCCGCCGTCGTCGCCGGTGGCGCAGGCGCTGACCGGCGGGACGTCGGCGACCGAGCCGGTCGCCGACGTGCTGGCGCTCATGGATCCCGGCCCCGCCCGCGACCTCCTCGAGCGGCTCGGACCCGAGCGGGCGAGCGTGCTGCCCCTGCCCGCCACCGACCGCACCGTCGGCGTCCTCACGCTCTACCACGACCCCGGCCGGGTGGTCGGCGAGGAGGACCTGGACACCGCCCGGGAGGTCGCCGCGCAGGCCGGGCGGGCGATCGAGCGGGTGCACCGGCAGAACCAGCAGGCACAGCTCGCCGAGGCGCTGCAGCGGAGCCTGCTCACCGACCCTCCGACCGTGCCGGGGACGGAGGTCGTCGTCCGCTACGTGCCGGCCGCCGAGGCGGCCCGCGTCGGCGGCGACTGGTACGACGCGTTCCTGCTCCGCGACGGCACACCGGTGGTCGTGATCGGCGACGTGGTCGGGCACGACACCGCCGCGGCGGCCGCCATGGGGCAGCTGCGCGGCCTGCTGCGCGGCATCGCGCACCACAGCGGCGCCGGCCCCACGGAGGTGCTCCGCGGCCTCGACGAGGCCATCGCGTCGATGCACACCGGGACGCTCGCCACCGCCGCCGTCGCCCGGCTGACCGGTCGGGACGGCGGACGGGTCGGGCTGCGGTGGGCCAACGCGGGTCACCCGCCGCCGCTCGTCCTCGCGCCGGACGGCGGGGTGAGCGTGCTGGGCGACCGGGTCGGCGACCTCATGCTCGGCGTCGACCCGGCCGCGGAGCGCGCCGAGCGCGCCCACGACCTCCCGGCGGGCGCCGTGGTGCTGCTCTACACCGACGGGCTGATCGAACGGCGGGGCCGCACCATCGACGCCGGACTCGAGCAGCTGGCGGGACACCTCGCCGCGCTCGCCGGCCGCCCGCTGGCCGAGCTCTGCGACGAGCTGCTCGACCGCATGCTCGCCGGCACCCCGCAGGACGACGTCGCCCTCGTCGCCGTGCGCCTCCTCTCCCCCGGGTGAGGGGGGACCTCGCCTGCGGTCGCCCCGGCGTGGTTGGGCGAGCGGCTTCCTGGGCACCGGAGAAGTGGTCCTAGCAGACGGACAACGACCGGAGGAGGCATGGCTCGCATGACCTGGCCATTACGGCCGTTGCCGGATGGTCGCGGGGAGGTCTGGCGCTGGCATCTCGGGACGATCGGGGAGCTCCCCGCCGCACGGTCGGTGCTGCGCAGCAAGCTGGGCGACGTCGGTCTCCCGCGCGACCCCGACGATCCCGCCGCCGAGCAGCTCGTCCTCGCCTTCGACGAGCTGGCCTCCAACGCGCTCCGGCACGGCGGGACGCCGGTGGTGGCGACGGTGGTCGCCGGCAGCGGCGGCTGGCTGCTCGACGTCAGCGACCGCGACCCCGAGACCATGCCCTCCCCCGCGGTCGACCGCGACCCGGCCCAGGGCGGCCTCGGCCTGCACCTGGTGGCCCGGCTCTCGGTCGCCCACGGGTGGTACTTCGACGGCAGCTGCAAGCACGTGTGGGCCTGCCTGCCCAGCGAGCACGATGACCGGGGTCCCCCGCTCGTGTGACGGTTGGTCCACGTGCAACAGAGGGCGTGCGCCCGGTTCCGGGGAGGAACCGGGCGCACGGCCTCTGCGCGTGGTGCAGGGTGCGGCTAGCTCACGGCAGGACGAGGCTGAGGCCGCCCTTGCCGTAGCCGGGGACCTCGATCACGAGGTCGATCCGGTTGAAGTTCGCCAGCATGCCGGCGACGTCCGGGTCGAGGTCGTCGCCGGGGGCGAAGAGCTTGTGCAGCTTCGAGTGCGGGGCGCCCGGGGTGTTGAACATCGCGGAGAGGACGTTCACCACCTCGTGCAGCGCCTCGGCCATGAGGCCGGTGAGCTCGCCGTCCTCCTCGACCGCGTCCCGGCAGCCGCCGGGGGGCAGCAGGGCCAGCGCGCCGCCGGTGTAGGCGGAGGCGGCGAGGTCCATGACGCACAGGGCGTTGATCGCCATGTGCGGGTCGACGTAGACGGCGACCGAGACCGGGCTGGTCGGCGTCGGGGTCACCGGACCGCCGGGGCTGACGGCGACCGGCTTGCCGAGCAGGCCCGCGAGCATGTCGCGGACGTCCTTGGCCGCCGGCAGCTGCACGGTCCCGGTGGTCACGCGATCACCCCGTCGAGGACGTCCTTGAACGTCTCCTCGGTGAAGGGCTTGGCGATGAGGAACAGGGCGCCGGCGTCGGCGGCCTTGTCCCGCATCTCCTGCGAGCCCTCCGAGGTGACGAAGCCGAACGGGACGCTCGACCCCGAGGAGCGCAGCGCCTGCAGGCACTCGATCCCGGTCATGTTCGGCATGTTCCAGTCCGACAGGATCAGGTCGGGCTGCTCGGAGCCGACCTTGGCCAGCGCGTCGGCGCCGTCCTCGGCCTCGACGATGTCGTGGTCGTCGTAGCCGGCCTGGCGCAGGGTTCGGATGACGATCTGCCGCATCACGCGGCTGTCGTCGGCGACGAGGATCTTCACAGGGACACCTCTTTCCGTGATGCGGATCAGTTGGAGGAACCGGGCAGGGCCGGGAGGGCACCCTGCACGGAGATGGCGACCGGCTGGCCACGCCAGAGGACGTCGACGCGGACGAGGTCGGCCGGGTTGCGGACGGCCGGCGCGTCGCCGACCTCGGGCAGGCCGAGCCCGGACGGACCGGGGAGAGCGGCCTTGACGTTGCCGCCGACGACGTTGGCGATCTCGCCGAACGCGTCGGCGACGTCCTCGTGCTCCAGCAGCTCGGGGGCGGCCTCGCCGAGCAGCGCCCGGGTCAGCTCGGCCGCGGTCTGCCGGCCGGTGGTGAGGACGACGCTGCCGGTCCACGGGCCGACGACGTCGACCCAGCTGGACAGGACGTCGGCGGGGAGCTCACCGGGCAGCGGGACCAGGTACTCGTCCTCGCCGACCAGGGCGACCCAGGCCTCCCCGGCGATCGACTCGATGGTGGGCTCATCGATCAGCTCGGTAATGAGGGGACGGGCGTCGCTGGCGCGACGGCGCTCCCCGGTGTCGAGAGTGGTCACAGGGAGACGACCTCCTCGGGCAGCAGGCCGAGCAGCGCGAGCTTGTGGCGGATCGCGTCGGCCGTGAACGGCTTGATCACGTACTCGTGGGCGCCGGCGGCCAGCGCGCGCACGATCTGGGTGTGCTCGCTCTCGGAGGTGACCATCATCATGGTCATCGAGCGCCAGGCCGGGTTGGCCCGGACGGCCGAGACGAACTGGAGGCCGTCCATCACCGGCATGTTCCAGTCGATGGTGGCCAGGTCGGGGACCCAGCCCTCGTCGAGGACGTCGAGCCCCTCGCGGCCGTGGCCCGCGTCGCGGACCTCGTAGCCGAGGTTCTCCAGGATCTGCGTGACGATCCGGCGCATGGCGCGGGAGTCGTCGATCACCAGTGCACGCACGTTCAGGCCCCCTTCAGCGGGCGGTAGGCGGAGCTGCGGCCGATGACGACCCGCTCCCATGAGTCGTCGACACCGAGGGTCGTCTCCGCGGCGCCCAGGAAGAGCCAGCCGTCGGGCCGCATGAGCTCCCGCACCCGCCGGAGGATCGACTGCTTGGTGCCGAGGTCGAAGTAGATGAGGACGTTGCGCAGGTAGACGACGTCGAACGGGCCCATCCGCGGCAGCGGCGCGGCCAGGTTGCACTCCGAGGCGGTGACCATCCGCTTGAGGGCAGGGGCCACCTCCCACTCGCTGCCGGCCCGGGCGAAGTGCCGGACGAGCATCGGCGCGGGCAGGCCGCGGTTCACCTCGAGCTGGGTGAAGCGCCCGGCGCGGGTGCGCTCGACCATCTCGCGGGACAGGTCGGTCGCGGTGATCGAGACCCGCGCCGCCGCGTTGGGCAGCGCGTCCTCGAGCAGCATCGCGATCGTGTACGGCTCCTGCCCGCTGGAGCAGGCCGCCGACCAGATCTTCAGCGGCTCGGCCGGACCGCGGGCGGCCAGCAGCGCCGGCAGCACCGTGGACGTCAGCGCCGTGAACGGGTCGCCGTCCCGGAACCAGGACGTCTCGTTCGTGGTGAGCGCCTCGACGATCCGCCGCGTGGCGTCCGGGTTCGGCCGGGTGCGCACGGACTCGACGAGCTTGCCGACGTCGTCCAGGCCCATCGTGCGGGCGATCGGCAGCAGGCGCGCCTCGACGAGGTACTCCTTGCCCGGCTGCAGAACGATCGCGCTCTCCTTGTGCACCAGCTGGCGCACCCAGTCGAAGCTCGTGGTCGCAAGTGTCATCGCCGGCCTCCGACGGTTGCTGGGGTGGGGGCGGCCGCGGTCAGGCCGGACAGGTGCCGGCCGATCGCCTCGGCGACCCGGTCAAGGGGGAGGACCTCGTCGGCGTAGCCGGCCTGTGTGACGGCGCCGGGCATCCCCCAGACCACGGAGGTCGCCTGGTCCTGGGCCAGCACCGTGCCGCCGGCGGAGCGGATGGCGCCCGCGCCGGCGCGACCGTCGGAGCCCATGCCGGTCAGCACGACACCGAGGACGGCGCCGTCGTAGGCGGCCACGGCCGAGCGGAAGAGGGGGTCGACCGCGGGGCGGCAGAAGTTCTCCGGCGGGTCCTGGGTCAGGGCGGTGTGCGGCCCGCGCGCCGACGTCCGGACCACGAGGTGCCGGTCGCCGGGCGCCAGGTGCACCGTGCCGGGCTGCAGCGGGGTGCCGTCGACGGCCTCGACGACCCGCAGGGCGCACAGCCGATCCAGGCGCTGGGCGAACTGGCGGGTGAAGACCGGCGGCATGTGCTGCACCAGCAGCACCGGCACCGGCAGCGACGCCGGGAGCGCGGGCAGCACGCGGGCCAGCGCCTCGGGGCCCCCGGTGGAGGAGCCGATGACCAGGACGGCGGGCTTGCGCGGCGGCCCGCTGCGCGGGGCCGGGCGGGGCGGGGCCACCGCGACCGGGGCGGCGGCTCGCGGGCCGGGGCCGACCGGCCGGCCCAGCAGGGCCTTGATCTTGGGGATGAGCTGCTCGCGCACGCTCTCCATCGACTGGGCCACGCTGCCGACGTTGGCCGGCTTGGTCACGTAGTCGTTCGCGCCGGCGGAGAGCGCGTCGAGGGTGGCCGACGCGCCGCGCTCGGTCAGCGTGCTGAACATGATGATCGGGACGCGGCTGTGCCCTGCCCCGCCCACCCGGCCCCGGATCGCCCGGACCGCCTCGATGCCGTTCATCTCCGGCATCTCGATGTCCATGGTGACCAGGTCGGGCTTGAGCTGCTCCAGCTTCGCCAGGGCGACCCGCCCGTTGACGGCGGTGCCCACGACCTCGATGGCGGGGTCCTCGGACAGCACGTCGGTCACGATCTTGCGTACGACGACCGAGTCGTCGACGACCATCACCCGGATCGGGTCCACGCCTGCCCTCCTGCTTTCTGCTGGACGCCAGCCCAGCAGGCTGTCGTTTTCTGTATCGGCATCCACCACTCGCCCTTGAGCGGGAAATGCGCGCAATCTGCAGATCCCCTGAATTGCGAGATCAGCAGCGGAATTGCCCCCAGGTGCCGGCGGCGACCGGGGGCACGCCGGTCGAGGTGCCCCCGGACCGGTCCGTCGGGGACGACGGGCTGCGGGAGCCGGCAGGGCGGCGAGGGGCCATGGGGGTCCGTCCGGGCGAGCCCTCGCGCCGGGTCACCGGCGCTGCGGGGGCGGCTGAGCAGGTCCGGGTCAGCGTGACCGGACGGACTCGGAACCGACGCGCGCAACGCCGCGCCCCGCCATTTCTTCACCCACCCGAGACCGATCCCGGAATTGTCGGAATGTCGACCTGGGAAAGGCGCTCAGCGCATTGTCGACAAACGGGTGCGGCGCGGGACGGCTACTGCGCGGCGGTGACCCGCAGCCAGGGGGCGCGGAGCACGGCGAGCGAGCTCTCGTCGAGCAGGTCGGCCATGGCGACGCCCTGCACGCACCCGGCGACGGCGTTCCAGACGCCGTGCGCGCCGTCGCGGCCGTCGAAGCCGCCGGCGGTGAACGCGCGGACGGCGTGCAGCTGGGCGGCGGCCAGGGTGCGGGTGCGCCCGGAGACGTGCGCCGCCCAGCACGCGTCGTGCATGGCGCTGGCCCACGGGCGGTGCTCGGTGCGCCCCTCGTCGACGGCGGCGCGCCAGCGACCGCGGCCGGCGGCGTCGAGCCCGGTGACGGCGGCCAGCAGCCCGGCCAGCTCGTCGGTCGCCGGCCCGAGGTCGGGCAGGTCGCCCCAGCCCACCGCGGCGCGGTGGTAGGCGGCGGTGAGCTCGCGGTGCACCAGCGGCGGCAGCACGTCCTGCGCCCAGAACCCGACGGCGGCGTCGGCCAGGACGTCGGCGGCCTCGGCGCGCACGTCCCCGTCGACGATGGCGGCGTGCTCGGGCCCGAGCACGTCCTCGCGCAGCAGCCGCTCCAGCGTGGGGGCGTTGCCGATCGTGCCGCGCTCGAGCTGCTCGACCAGGACGGCGGTGCGGTCCTCGGCCCCGGTCACCCGGCCGGCCACGCCGCTGACGTGCGGGACCCCGGAAGCCAGCTCCCGGGCCCGGCGCGACCGGACGGCGAGCACCCCGCGCTGCTCGGCGGTGGCCTCCCGGCCCGGGTGGGCGGCGGCCAGCCGCTCGAGGGTGGCGGCGTCGGCGTTGAGCCCCGTGAGCAGCACCTCGGCGACGTTCCGGCCGGCGGGCAGCCGCACCAGGTCGAACCCGAGCGTCGCGGCACTGACCAGCGAGTAGGGCACGGCGACGCCTCCAGCGGGCTCCCGGGAAGTGGGCCCGTCCACTGTGACGGTCCGGAGCCGTCCACGCCACGCGGCCGTCACCCGATCGCCGGAGGTGCGGTGGGGGGCAGCCGCGTGTCCGGCTGCTTTCCGTCCCCCACCGGTTGCTCTGAGTGACGAGCCGGGGCGCGGGGTCGCGATCCGGTCGACCGCCGTCCGGGTCGACCCGCGCCGGCGGCCGTGGAGCCGCGGCACGGCACGGCTCCACGGCCGCTCGTGCGGGTCGACCCTCGTCCGAGCAGGGCGCAGAGGCCGAGGCCTGGCGGAGGTCGTGGCACTCCCCGTCCTACGGTGCCGCCATGGCGGAGTGGACCTTCTTCACCAACCACGCCCACGTCCTGGTCTGCATCGCTCGCGATCCGGACGTCCGCCTCCGCGACGTCGCCGCGCGCGTCGGGATCACCGAACGCGCGACGCAGCGCATCCTCGCCGACCTGGTGGAGGGCGGGTACGTCGAGCGCTCGCGGGACGGCCGGCGCAACCGCTACCGGGTGCGTCCGGACCGCCCGCTCCGCCACCCCGTCGAGCAGCCGCACCGGATCGGGGAGGTGCTCGCGCTGATCCTCGGCGAGGAGCCGACCGTCACCGATCGCGAAGGGTGAGCGCGACGCGATCCGCGTGCGCCAGGGCGCCGTCCGACACCCAGGCGACCCACCCACCCCGCTGCAGCACCGTCTCGACGACCTCGTCGACGGCGTCGTCCAGGACGTCGGGGTGCTCGACGTCGGTCGCGGGGAGGAGGAGGTCGCCGTCCCCCATCACCCTCGCCGGGTGGAACAGGCCCTCCTCGACGGCGAGCATCTCGGGTCGCTCGGCCCGGGCGGCGAGCCACACGGCCGGCATCCCGGTCACGACCCGGCGACTGCCGGCCAGCCTGCGGGTGTTGCGCGACAGCCTGGCGAAGGCCGCCACCACCCGGGTGTCACCGGCCAGGACCAGCGGGGCGGGGTGCACGCGGAGGTGGGTCCCGAGCCCTCGGTCCACGGCGCGCAGGAAGGAGTCGCGGTCGCGGTCGCCGCACGGCATCGGGAAGGCCCCCGCCGGGGCGGGTACGAGGACGCCGGCGTGCCCGTCGAAGAGCTTGGCCTCCCGCGAGGTCAGGACCAGCAGGACGTGCCGAGGCGTGCGGTGCAGCGAGCGCACCAGGTCCCGCGTGGCGAACGTGGGGTCGACGACGGCGCGGTCGGGGACCTCGACCGTGAGGGCCCAGGCCGAGGAGTCGTGCGCGCCGACGTAGACGGCGACCGCGGCGCGCGTCGGCCTGGTGGCGGGGTCCGCCACCAGCTCGCGCAGCCGGGTGCTGATCGGCGCGGTGGCCGCCGCCCCGAACTCGCGGGCGACGCGGTCCGCCGCCCTGGTGGCCAGGCCGGTCAGCGTCGCGGCATCGGCGGCGGTCATCCGCTGCGCCGGTTCCGTGGTGCACAGCACCGAGACGGCGGGGTAGGAACGGACCGCCTGCAGGGCGATCACGTCGGCGGGCGTCGGCTGCGGCAGCTCGGCAGGCCGGCCCGCTCGGGCGTCCCGGAGCGCGCGGGTCACGACGCCTCCCGGGGGCCGGCGGGTGCGAGGGACGCGGACCGAACGCGCTCCCGGGTGGTCCACAGGCTCGCGCCGATGCTCACCGCCAGGGTGAGGACGATGACGCCGAGCGTGAGCGGGATCGGCAGCTTCCCGACCGGGGTCTCGGCGAGGACCAGCTTGACCCCGGCGAAGGCCAGCAGCACCGCGAGCCCGTAGTGCAGCAGGACGAACCGCTGCAGCAGCCCGGCCAGGCAGAAGTACAGGGCGCGCAGGCCCAGGACGGCGAAGGCGTTCGCCGTCCAGACCAGGAACGTGTTGGTCGTGATGGCGAGGACCGCGGCGACCGAGTCCACGGCGAAGACCAGGTCGGTCGCCTCGATGGCGACCAGCACGACGAAGAGCAGGGTGGCCGTCCGGCGGCCGTCCAGGCGGACGAAGAACCGGCTGCCGTGGTACTCCGGTGTCGTCGGCACGGCCCGGCGCACCAGCCGGACCAGCACGTTGCGCTGCGGGTCCACCTCGGCGCCGTGCCGGTAGGCCATCTTCCACGCGGTCCAGATGAGCAGCGCTCCCAGCAGGAACGCCGTCCAGCTCAGCGCCTCGAGCAGGCTCGCCCCGGCGAAGATGAAGACCAGCCGGAACCCCAGGGCACCGATGACGCCCCAGAAGAGGACCTTGTGCTGGTAGGCCGCCGGCACGGCGAAGGCGGCGAACACCATGGCGAAGATGAAGACGTTGTCCACCGACAGCGCCTTCTCGATCAGGTAGCCGGAGTAGTAGGCCCCGGCCACCTCACCGCCCTGCCAGAGCCACAGGACGGCGCCGAAGCCGAGGCCGATGCCGATCCAGACGGCGCTCCAGGTGGCCGCCTCGCGGAAGCCGATCTCGTGGTCGTCCCGGTGCAGGAACAGGTCGATCGCCAGCATCGCGGCGATGCCGACGGTGAGGGCGATCCACGCCCAGGCGGGCACGGCGAAGCTGAGGTCGTCCACACGCGGTCCTTCGACTCGGAGCCGAAGGTCTCTCCCGTCCACCGCGGTGTGCGGCGGACCGGTCGCGCCGGGCCCGGGAGGGCCGTACTGACGACGCGCCGCGCGGGGGTACTCCCCTTGTACGACAGCAGATTACCGATTTTTATGTCGTACATCAACCGCGGGGGGTACGGACGCAGCGGACCCCCGCCCCCACCTCGACGGGAGGGGGGACGGGGGTCTCGAGGTGTTGGAACGGCCTCCCTGCAGGGGCCCGCCGCGAGCGTGCGAGCGGTGGGGGGCAGGGAGGCCCTTCTCCTAGGCGGAGACGGCCTTCTGCACGTCGAGGGCCAGCAGCAGCTGCCCGCTGAGCTTGTAGGCCCCGCGGATCAGCTCGCGGGCCTGGCCGTCGAGCGTGTCCGGCGGCGTCTCGAAGTCCTTCGCCTCGACGTCGACGACGTCGGCGATCGAGTCGACGAGCAGGCTGACCGCCTCCCCGTGCAGGCGGACGACGATGACGACGGCGTCGGTGCCCTCGGGCCGCGGCGGGCGGCCGAGCCGCTCGCGCAGCTCGATCGCGGTGACGACCTGGCCGCGCAGGTTGATCAGGCCGGCGACCGCCGTCGGCGCCAGCGGCACCCGGGTGAGCCCCTGGCTGCGCAGCACCTCCTGCACATGCTCGACCTCGACGCCGTACAGGTCGCCGTCCAGCCAGAAGGTGGCCAGCTGACCGCTCGTGGCGGTCGCGGGCGTGGCGGTGGGAGCGGACACGGGGGTCAGACCTCCAGCAGCGGGGCCGCGACACCGTCGGTCGCCGGCGAGTGGTCGAGGGGGGCGGAGTAGAACGCCGGGTCGGCGGCGAGGATCGCGGCACGGACGTCGAGCAGCTCGGTCACCTTGTCGCCCAGGACGGCGGAGCCGAGCAGGCCCAGGTCGTCGATGTCGCTGCGGACCGCGGCCTCGCCGTCGACGATGTCGAGGATCTCCTCGACCACGATGGCGACGCTGCGCCCGTGGTCGGAGTAGACGATGACCTCGAGCACCTCGCGGTCGGTCTCGCCGTAGGCGCCCAGGTGCCGGTCGAGCCGCACCATCGGCAGGATCGCCCCGCGGTACTGCACGACCTCGCGGTTGCCGACCTTCTCCACGGTCTCGATGCGCACCTGCTCGAGCCGGGTGACGGTGTCGAGCGGGATCGCCACGCGCCGGCCGCCGCCGATGGCGGCCAGCAGCATCCGCTGCCGGTCGCGGTCGGTGCGCTCCGCCGCCGCGGCGGCCTCGCGAGACTCCTGGCGGTCCGTGGTCTCGGTGCGCAGGGCCCGGCGGGACAGCGCCTGGACGTCGAGGATCAGCGCGATCGCCCCGTCGCCGAGGACGGTGGCCCCGGAGTACAGCCCGATCGACTTCAGCTGGCCGCCGAGCGCCTTGACCACGATCTCCTCGGTGTTGAGGACGCGGTCGACGACCAGGCCGAAGCGGCGGCCCTCGGAGCGCAGCACCGCGATGACCACGTGGCCGTCGTGCCGGTCGCTGGGCAGCTCCAGGACGTCGGTGAGCCGCACCAGCGGCAGCAGCTCCCCGCGCAGGCGGTAGACCGGCGCGCCGCCGACCATCTCCACCGCGGTGGCCGCCTTCTCGGCGTCGAGGGCGACGAGCTCCTGCAGGCTGATCTGCGGGATCGCGTAGCGGTCGCCGGCGCACTCGACGGTGAGCGCCGGGACGATGGCCAGCGTCAGCGGGATGCGCAGCCGCATGCAGGTGCCGCGACCGGGCTGCGACTCGACCTCGATCGTGCCGCCGATGGACTCGATGTTCGTCTTGACGACGTCCATGCCGACGCCGCGGCCGGAGACGTTGGTGACCGCCGCGGCCGTGGAGAAGCCGGGCAGGAAGATCAGCTGCAGCAGGTCCTGCGGGCTCATGCGGTGCAGGGCGTCGGCGGTGATGAGCCCCCGCTCGACAGCTTTCGCCCCGATCCGGGCGGGGTCGATGCCCGCGCCGTCGTCGGCGACCTCGACCACGACCTGGCCGCTCTCGTGCTTCGCGCGGAGGGTGAGCACGCCCTCGGCCGGCTTGCCGGCGGCCTTGCGGACGTCGGTGGCCTCGATGCCGTGGTCGACGGAGTTGCGGACCAGGTGGGTCAGCGGGTCCTTGACCGCCTCGAGGAGGGTCTTGTCGAGCTCGGTGTCCCGGCCCTCCATCTCCAGCCGGATGCTCTTCTTCAGCTGCAGGCCGAGGTCGCGGACGACGCGCGGCAGCTTCGACCAGATGTGGTCGATCGGCTGCATGCGCGTCTTCATGACGCCCTCCTGCAGCTCGCTGGCGATGAGGTTCAGCCGCTGGGAGGCGCGGATCAGGTCCGTGTCGGTGGAGCGGGCGACGTTCTGCACGATCTGGTTGCGGGTGAGCACCAGCTCGCCGACCAGCAGCATGAGCTGGTCGAGCAGGTCGACGTCCACGCGGATGGTGCTGTCGGCGACGCCGCGGCGGCCGGCCTGGCCGGCGCCCTCGGCGGACGGCGCCCCCTCGCCCTCGGCGGCGTCGTGCTGGTCGTCGGCGGGCTGCCGCGGGGTCGGGATGCCGACCTCGGCGGCGGGGCGCTCCACCGTCGGCTCCTGCGGGGGCTCGGGCAGGACGACGTCGGCGACGAGGTCCTCGGCCGGGGCGACGACCGGCGCGGCGGCCTTCGCCGGCGCCTTCTTCGCCGCGGCCCGCTTGACGGGCGCCTTGGCGGCCTTGGCGGCGGGCTTGGCGGCGGGCTTGGCGGCGGGCTTGGGCGCGGTCCGGCGGGCACGCGTCGCCGGCTTCGCGGCGACCGGCGCGGCGGCGGCGGGCTCCTCGCCGGCCGTCGCGGCGGCCGGCTCGGGGACGTCCTCCATGGCGGCGCTGATGGCGGCGACGACGTCGGAGACGTCGACGCTGCCCTCGCCGCCGGAGGCCTCGATCGAGGTGAGCAGCGCGCGGACGGTGTCCACCATGCGCAGCAGGACGCTCGTCCGGTGCGGCGTCAGGGCCAGCTCGCCGTCCCGCAGCCGGGAGAGCATGTTCTCCCCGACGTGCGTGACCTCCTCCAGCCGGTTGAACGCCAGGAAGCCGCTGGTGCCCTTGATCGTGTGGATCGTCCGGAAGATGCTGGACAGCCGCTCCCGGGAGTTGGGCTCCTGCTCCAGGGCGACGAGGTCCGTGTCCAGCTGGTCGAGGTTCTCGTGGCTCTCGACCAGGAACTCCTCGACGATGTCGTCCAGACCGTCCACTGCTGCTCTCTTCTCTCAGTTCACGTCCGGAGCTCAGCGCTCCAGCTGTACTTATCGGCCGCCCGGGCCGCGATGTGGAGGTGGGCCCCGGCCGGGGCGCGGTGGTCCGCGCCCCGGCCGCGGCCCCCTGCAGGGCCCCGCCGCGGGCGTGCGAACGGCGGGGGGTCCTTCTAGTAGGTGAAGGTGGCCACGGTGCTGCGCAGGTCGGCGGCCATGCGCGAGAGCTCGTCGACCGCGGTGCGGGTCTGCGTCAGCGCCTGCGTCGTCGAGTCGGCGGCCGTGGAGACGCCCGTGATGTTCTGGGCGATCTCACCGGTGCCGCCGGCGGCCTCCTGCACCGAGCGGCTCATCTCGTTCGTCGTCGCGGTCTGCTCCTCGACGGCGCTGGCGATGGTGGTCTGCCGGTCGCTGATCTGGGCCACGATCTGGCTGATCTCGGCGATGGCCGTCACGGCGGCCCCGGTGTCGGCCTGGATGGCCTCCACCCGTCGGGCGATGTCCTCGGTCGCCTTGGCGGTCTCCTGGGCCAGTTCCTTGACCTCGTTCGCGACGACCGCGAAGCCCTTGCCCGCCTCGCCGGCGCGGGCGGCCTCGATGGTCGCGTTGAGGGCCAGCAGGTTGGTCTGCTCGGCGATCGAGGTGATCACCTTGACCACGTTGCCGATCTCCGCCGACGACTCGCCCAGCTTCGACACGGTCGCGGTGGTGGTCTCGGCGGCGCTCACCGCGCGGGCGGCGACCTCCGACGCCTCGGCCGCGTTCGACGCGATCTCCCGGATCGACGCCCCCATCTGCTCCGCGCCGGCCGCCACCGTCTGCACGTTCCGGCTGACCTCCTCCGCCGCCGACGCGACGACACCGGACTGCGCCGAGGTCTCCTCCGCCGACGCCGAGATCTGCGCCGAGGACGCCGACAGCTCCTCCGACGAGGCCGCCACCGCGTCGGCCGAGGCCACCACGGAACCGAGGACCGACCGCAGGTTCCTCTGGGCGTCGGCCAGGGCCGACGCCATCCGGCCCAGCTCGTCCCGACTCCTCACGTCCGGGGTGGTGGTCAGGTCGCCCTGGGCGAGGGCCTCCACGGAGGTCTGCACGGAGCGCACCGTCGCGACGAGCCGGCGGACGACGACGACGGTGAGCGCACCGGCGATCGCGATACCCACGCCGAGGGACACCCACAGGGTGAGAACGGCCGAGGAGGCGATCGCCCCCGCGTCGTCGGTGTCGGCCTGACCTGCGGCCACGCGGCGGTCCTGCATCGCGGCGTACGCGTCCATGATCTCGTCGGAGCTGCCCTGCAGGGGTCCGGTGATCAGGGCAGCGGCGGTGGCGAGGTCACCGGCGTCCGCCGCCGGGATCAGCTGCCCGTCGGCGATCGCGTAGTACTCGTCCACGAAGCCGCGGAACTCCTCGAACGCCTCCTTGTTGACGGTGACCTCGGCGTAGGCGTCCAGCTGCTCGTCGATGGTGGTGCGGCGCTCGGCGAGGTCGGCGAGCAGGGCGGCGCGCTGCTCCGGGTTCGCCAGCGGGTAGGTGTTGTACCGGGACCGGTCGCCCTGCCACGAGCGCTGGATGTTCGCCAGGTCCGCGAGGGTGCCGACGTTCTCGTTGATGCGGTCGGACGCCGCATGCAGCGAGGAGATCCGCGTGACGGCGATGACCGTCATGGCGACGGCCACGACGGCGAGCAGGGCGACGGCGGCGCCGATCTTCACGCCGATCGGACGATCGGCGAACCAGCCGCCCCGGCGCGGGGCAGGTGCGCCGACGCGGTCGTCGGTCAGGTGGTCGGGCATGGGGGTGCTCCTCGGGCGGCCGCCGTGGCGGGGATGGGGCAGGGGGAAGGGCTCGCGGTGGCGACGGCGTCGGCTCCGGTGCGAGTGCCGGTCCGTGTGCTGCGCACCGCGACCGACGGGAAGGACCATAAATGCGAAAGCGGACGTTCCGGTCCCTTATCTGCGGCGCGTCGCGCACTTTCCGCCCGGCACCGGCAGAAAGGGACTTCAGCCCTGGCGACGGCCCGGTCGGTGCATTGTCGCGGAATGGTTCCCGTGGCTGCATGTCGACAATTTCGGGACGTCGAGGAGCGGCCCGGAATGGCGACGGGGCCGTGCGCACGTCGTCGTCCGCACGGCCCCGTCGTGATCGGTCCGATCAGTAGTGGAAGCGACCCACCGTCCCCCGCAGGTCCGCCGCCATCCGCGACAGCTCGTCGACCGCGGTGCGGGTCTGCGTCAACGCCTGCGTCGTCGACGCGGCGGCGGTGGACACGCTGCCGATGTTGTCGGCGATCTGACCCGTACCGCCGGCGGCCTCCTGCACCGAGCGGCTCATCTCCGTGGTGGTGGCCGTCTGCTCCTCCACCGCGCTGGCGATGGTGGTCTGCCGGTCGCTGATCTGGGCCACGATGGCCGAGATCTCCTCGATGGCGGCGACGGCGGCCCCGGTGTCGTGCTGGATCGTCTCGACGCGGCGGGCGATGTCCTCGGTGGCCTTGGCCGTCTCCTGGGCCAGCTCCTTGACCTCGTTCGCCACGACCGCGAAGCCCTTGCCCGCCTCGCCGGCGCGGGCGGCCTCGATCGTGGCGTTCAGCGCCAGCAGGTTCGTCTGCTCGGCGATCGACGTGATGACCTTGACGACGTTGCCGATCTCGGCCGACGAGTCGCCCAGCTTGGCCACCGTCGCCGTCGTCGTCTCCGCCGCCGTGACGGCACGCGCGGCGACCTCCGACGCCTCCGCCGCGTTCGACGCGATCTCCCGGATCGACGCCCCCATCTGCTCGGCCCCCGCGGCCACGGTCTGCACGTTGCGGGAGACCTCCTCGGCGGCCGCCGACACCACACCGGACTGGGCCGAGGTCTCCTCGGCCGAGGCCGAGATCTGCGCGGAGGACGCCGACAGCTCCTCCGACGACGCGGCGACCGCGTCGGCGGACGCGACGACGGAGGACATGACCTGCCCGAGGCTCTCCTGCGCCTGGTCCAGCGCCGCCGCCATCCGGCCGAGCTCGTCGCGGGACTCCACGCCGGTGCGGACGGTCAGGTCGCCCTGGGCCAGCGCCTCGGCGGTCCGCTGCACCGAGCGGACGGTCCCGGTGATGCGCCGGATGATGAGCACGGTCGCGACGCCGGCGACGACGACCGAGCCCAGTGCGGCGACGACGAGCGTGAGGACCGCCGCGCTCGCCGCGTCGGCAGCCTCCGCGTTGCGGGCCGCGGCCTGCGCGGACTGGGCGACGCCCTCCTCCTCGAGGCCGTCGGCGACGTCGGTCAGCAGCGGGCTGGAGACCTCGCGGTAGATCTGCGCGTAGGCGGTGAGGTCGCCCCGGTCGGCGGCGGGGAACAGCTGGCTCTCGTTGGTGGCGAGGAACTGCTCGCGCGCACCCAGGTACTTGTCCATCGCCGCCTGGTCGACGACGTACGGCTCGTACTCGGCCAGCGCCGTCTCGACGTCGGCCTGCTTCTCGTCCATCTCGCCGCGCAGCTCCTCGCGGCGCGCCGGGTCGGAGACGGCGTACTCGAGCACGCGGGCGCGGTGCGCCGCGGTCGCCCGCTGCACGGCGGACAGCGCGTTCAGCGGCTCCAGGTTCTCGGTGTAGATCTGCTCCTGGCCGTCGCGCAGCTCCTGGATCCGCAGGATCGCCAGCGCGTTGGTGGCCAGGACGACGATCGCGAGCAGCGCGACGGCCGCCCCGATCTTGGCGCCGACCGGCCGGTCTGCGAACCAGCCTCCTCGTCGGCGGGAGGTGGTGCGCTGGGACATCGGTTCTCCATGGGGTCTCGGTGCAGGAGAGGAACGCGTTCATCGTGGGGCTGGAGAGACTGCGCCGGCACCATTGGTAGGTCCATTCCGCGCAATTGTTACGAGCTGCCCGGGTCACCGTTCCGGACGGCGTGATTTGTCGACACGGCGGACATTGACCGGGGTCGTGCGGACGATGTCCGCACGACCCCGGAATGGTGGGGGAGGTGCCGGTCAGTACGTGAAGCGGCCCACCGTTCCGCGCAGTTCCGCCGCCATGCGGGAGAGCTCGTCGACGGCGGTGCGGGTCCGGGTCAGGCGTGGGTGCTCGAGTCGGCCGCGGCGGCCGCCTGTGCGTCGCTCTCGACGGCGTAGGGGTCCATCACCGCGGCGGCGAGCGGTTTCTCGTCGCCGAAGCGGAACGCGGCGCCGTGGTCCAACGCGGCGCCGTGGTCCATGGCGAGCAGGGCCCGTTCGGTGGCGGCGTAGCAGGCGGTGACGCCCTCGGTGAAGGCGCTCCAGGCGGCCTCGTCGGCCTGGCTGCCGTCGTACTCGCCGATCAGCGCCTGCAGCTCGCCCTGCCGCTCCTCGAGGTCGGCCCGCAGGTCGGCGCGGGTCGCGGGATCGGCGACGGTGTAGGAGAGGACGCGCACGCGGTCGCCCTGGAAGCTGCGCTGGATCGCGCCGAGGGTGACCAGCGGCTCGACGTCCTGCTGGTGCAGCCGCAGCTCGCCGTCGCGGAGGGACTGGGCACCGCGGACGGTGAGCACCGCGGTGACGACGGCGCCCAGGGCCATCAGGGCGACCAGGACGCCGATCGTGACGGCGACCGGCCGGTCGGTGAACCAGCGCGCACTGCGGGCTGGCGGTCGAACAGGGGCGGACATGCGGGGACTCCCGTGCACGGACCGACGAAGTGCGCTGCGCGGTGTCCCTGGAACCCAGGAGTCACAGGCGTTGCACCGACGGGAACAGGTCGGTCCGGATCGGCTCCCCGCTATTGCGCGGGCGTGTTGGACTCAGCCGTTGAAAGCAGTTCGCTCACTCTCCCCTCGAATGTCGACAAGACGTCCGGAATGGTCGGAGACCATTCTCTCGTCGCTGCGGCGGGGGTGGCGGCGCCCTCGCGCCACCCCCGCCCGGGACCATTCCCCGCGAGCGGGCCCGTCAGTAGGTGAAGCGGCCGACCGTCGTCTTCAGCTCCGCGGACATGCGCGACAGCTCGTCCACGGCGACCCGCGTCTGGCTCAGCGCCTGGGTCGTGTCGCCGGCGGCGGCGGACACGCTGGTGATGTTCTCCGCGATCTGGCTCGACCCGCTGGCCGCCTCGGTGACCGAGCGCGACATCTCCTGCGTGGTGGCGGTCTGCTCCTCGACGGCCGAGGCGATCGTGGCCTGGCGGTCGCTGATCTGCGCGACGATCTCGGAGATCTCCTCGATCGCGGCGACGGCCGCCGACGTGTCGCCCTGGATGGCCTCGACGCGGCGGGCGATGTCCTCGGTGGCCTTGGCCGTCTCCTGGGCCAGTTCCTTGACCTCGTTCGCGACGACCGCGAAGCCCTTGCCCGCCTCGCCGGCGCGGGCGGCCTCGATCGTGGCGTTGAGGGCCAGCAGGTTGGTCTGCTCGGCGATCGAGGTGATCACCTTGACCACGTTGCCGATCTCGGTGGAGGACTCGCCCAGCTTGGCCACGGTCGCGGTGGTCGCGGCCGCGGCGTTGACCGCCTTGTTGGCCACCTCGCTCGCCTCGGCGGCGTTGGAGGCGATCTCGCGGATGCTGGCGCCCATCTGCTCGGCGCCGGCGGCGACGGTCTCCACGCTGCGCGAGACCTCCTCGGCGGCGGAGGAGACGACGCCGGACTGCGCGCTGGTCTCCTCGGCGGAGGCGGCGATCTGGGTGGCCGAGGCGGAGAGCTCCTCGGCGCTGCCGGCGACGGCGCCGGCCGAGCCGGCCACCAGGGCCAGCACCTCGCGGAGGCTGGCCTGGGCGGCGTCGAGCGCCGCGGCCATCTGGCCGACCTCGTCGGTGCTGCGGATGCCGGTGGACACGGTGAGGTCCCCGGTGGCCAGCGCCTCCAGCGAGGCCTTGACCCGGCGGACCGGGCCGGTGATCGAGCGCATGGTCAGGACGGCGATGACGACGAGCAGCGCCAGGCCGACGACGGCGGTGACCACGCTGATCACCTCGGTGCGGACGATCGTGTCGTCGAGGGCGACCTGGGCGGCGTCGGACTCGGCGGCGAGGGCGTCCTTGGCGGCGGAGACGGCACCGTCGGTCAGGTCGTTGGCCGCCTGGATCTGCTCCCACTGCACGCGGGCGGCGGCCTGGTCGGCGACGGCGCTGTCGACGAAGGCGCTGATGGCGGCGGTGTAGTCGCCGTAGGTGGCCTGCAGGTTGGCGACGGTGGTCGCGCTCGCGCCGGTGAGCTCGATCGTGCGCAGCTCGGCGAGCAGGGCCTCGGGGGTGGCGATGTCGTCGGCCAGCTCACCGAGCTGCTCGGCCGGGTCGTCGCGGACGATGGCCTTGAAGCCGTCGACCTTGAGCTCGCTGGCCCGGGTGTCGAGCTGGAGGACGAGCTCCTGGGCGTGGTTGAGGCGCTCGAGGTCGCCGTTGGCGTCCTGGATGTTCGTGATGCCGATCAGCACGGCGCCGAGCAGGCCGCCGAAGGCGAGCACGACGACGGCGATCAGCGAGCCGAACTTGACCGCCAGCGGCCGGTTGGCGAACCAGCCGGGCGGCCGCGCGGCCTTCTGCGGGGTGGAGGCGGAACTCATGACGGAACTCCTGGGAATGCGAGCGGGGAATGGCGCACGCAGATTGTTGCCACTCCAGTCACACGCGTCGCGCTGATTCCACCCGGGAGACTGAATTGTGTCCGAGGCGCGATACCGCCGTCTCGTCGCGACCATTTTGTCGACAGCGGGAAATGGTGGCGGTGCGCGGATCGGCGTCGGTCGGGGGAGGACGTGCAGGTCGGCCGGGCCGCCCCGCCGCATGTCGACACGAGGGAGACGGTCGCCGTCGAGGGACCGGCCGGCCACCGGGCGGCCGGGGTCGCCACGCCCGGCTCGGGGGCGCGGCGCGCCTCAGCTGAGCAGGTCGGCCAGCTCCTCCAGCACCGCGACGACGGCGGCCGGGTCGCTCACGCGGTGGGCCGCGACGGTCGGGCCCTCGCCCACCTTGATCGCCACGTCGTCCGGCCCGAGCACGCGGAACCCGTCCTCGTCGGTGACGTCGTCGCCGAGGTAGATCGCCGCCGCCGCCCCGAGGTCGGTCCGCAGGCGGCGCAGCGCGCTGCCCTTGTCGGCGTCGGTGACGGCCAGCTCGAGCACGGCCTTGCCCGGCTTCATCGTCAGTGACGGATCGGCCAGCGACCTGGCCCGCTCGAGCAGGGCCGTCCCCACGGCCGGTTCGGGGACCTGTCGCACGTGCACCGCGACGCTGGCGGGCTTGACCTCCAGGCGGGCGCCGGCGACCTCCGCCACGACGGGGGCCAGCCGCTCGGCGAGCGCGTCGCGCCGGTCGGCGAGCTCGCCGGTGAGGGGCCCGTCGAACTCGGCCCCGTGGCTGCCCACCCAGCGGTAGGC
The DNA here is from genome assembly GCF_054050275.1 of Geodermatophilus sp. SYSU D00691. NCBI lineage: Bacteria > Bacillati > Actinomycetota > Actinomycetes > Geodermatophilales > Geodermatophilaceae > Geodermatophilus > Geodermatophilus sp. SYSU D00691. The sequence goes on along the minus strand of NZ_JBJGYZ010000004.1, from coordinate 135,286 downwards.
GCCGGTGAAGCCGCTGGTGCGCTGCAGGTCGGCCACGCCGCGACCGCTGACCAGCGCGACGGTCACGCCGTCGGCGGCGGCCACCCGCGCCAGCGCCTCCGCGACCCCGGGCTCCGGCACCGCGGCGGAGGGGTCCCCGACGAGCGGGGAGAGCACACCGTCGTAGTCGCTGGCCACGAGCAGCGGTCGGCGCGGGGCGACGGCGGCGAGCGCGGCGCGCAGGCCGGCGGGGACGGCGGTCACGAGGTGAGCGCGTCGAAGAACGAGCTGGCCCAGTGCTCGAGATCGTTGCGGATCAGGTGCCGGCGCATCGCCCGCATGCGCCGGCGGCCGTCGGCGGGGTCCTGCCGGAGCGCGCGCACCAGCTGGCTCTTGACCCCGGCGATGTCGTGCGGGTTCACCAGGTAGGCCTGCTTGAGCTCGGCGGCGGCGCCGGCGAACTCGCTCAGCACGAGCGCGCCGCCGAGGTCGCCGCGCGCGGCGACGTACTCCTTGGCCACCAGGTTCATGCCGTCGCGGTAGGGGGTCACGAGCATGACGTCGGCGGCCCGGTAGAGGGCGGCGAGCTCCTCGCGGGGCATCGACTGGTTGAAGTAGTGCACCGCCGGGCCGGCGATGGAGCCGAAGACGCCGTTGATGTGCCCGACCTGCTGCTCGATCGTCTCCCGCATGTGCACGTAGTGCTCCACCCGTTCGCGGCTGGGGGTGGCCACCTGCACCAGCACGGTCTCCGGCGCCGCGATGACGCCGTCCTCGAGGAGCTCCTGGAAGGCGTTGAGCCGGACGCTGATGCCCTTGGTGTAGTCGAGCCGGTCGACACCCAGGACCATCTTGTCGGGGCTGCCGAGCTCGGTGCGGATCTCCTTGGCCCGGGCGATGACCTCCTCGGAGGAGGCGAGCCGGTCGAACGACGCGACGTCGATCGAGATCGGGAAGGCCCGCGCCGCCACGGTGCGGCCCTCGTACTCGATGAGGTTGCCGCGGGTGGGGAGGTCGTGCAGCCGGCGGGCCAGCTGCACGAAGTTCGCCGCGGCAGCCGGCCGCTGGAAGCCGACCAGGTCGGCCCCGAGCAGACCCTCGATGATCGCCTGCCGCCAGGGCAGCTGGGTGAACAGCTCGTAGGGCGGGAAGGGGATGTGCAGGAAGAAGCCGATCGTCAGGTCGGGGCGGCGCTGCCGCAGCAGCGCCGGGACCAGTTGCAGCTGGTAGTCGTGCACCCAGACGGTGGCGCCCTCGGCCGCGACCTCGGCCGCACGGGCGGCGAAGCGCTTGTTGACCTGCACGTAGATGTCCCACCAGCGCCGGTGGTACTCGGGCTTCTCGACGACGTCGTGGTAGAGCGGCCACAGCGAGGCGTTGGACATGCCCTCGTAGTAGCCGTCGACCTCGTCCTCGGTGAGCGGCACCGGGATCAGGGACATGCCGCCGGACTCGAACGGCTCCGGGGCGTCACCGGCCGAGCCCGACCAGCCGACCCAGGCGCCGCCGCGGCCGGCGACGAACGGCTCGAGCGCCGTCACCAGTCCACCGGGGCTGCGCTGCCAGCGCGTCGTCCCGTCCGGGTCGGTGACCTGGTCCACCGGCAGCCGGTTGGCGACGACGACGACAGGGCTGTCCGCCCGCACGTGTCCTCCCTCGGTGCCCGCCATCGCTGCCGACCCTATAGATCGCCCGGGTCGACGGCACCCGGGGTCTCAGGCGAGGGCCGCGCCCAGGGCCCAGCCGAGCACCACCGCGGCCAGCCCCGTGACCAGCGACACCGCCACGTTGGCGGCGGCGAGGACCCGGGCCCGGGTCTCGAGCAGCCGCAGCGTCTCGTAGCCGAACGCGCTGTACGTGGAGAGAGCACCGCAGAACCCGGTCCCCAGGGCGAGACCGACCGCGGGGTGCAGCGCGTGCGCGGCGCCGGTGAGGAGGCCCAGCAGGAAGGACGCCACCACGTTGACCGTGAGCGTCCCCCACGGGAACACGCTGTCGTGCCAGGACTGCACCCAGCGGTCGGTGACGTACCGCGCAGGCGCGCCGACCGCGGCACCGAGCGCCACCCAGAGCCACGTCACCGGGCGGCTCCCGCTCGCCCGCGGACCGCCCACAGCCCCGCGGCGGCCCCGCCGAGCGCGGTCACGGCGGAGCCGGCCAGGTAGAGCAGCGCGAGACCCGGCCGGCCGGCGGACAGCAGAGGCGGGACCTGGACCATCGCCGTGGAGAACGTGGTGAACCCGCCCAGGAACCCGACACCCAGGAACGGCCGGGCCAGCGGGTGCGGGCGGTCCAGCCGGCCCAGCACGCCCATGAGCACACCGAGGAGGAGCGAGCCGACCACGTTGACGGCGAACGTCGCCCACGGCCAGCCGTCGGCGGGGGAGTCGACCAGCCGCTCGAGGGCGTAGCGGGCCTCGGCGCCCAGGACGCCGCCGACCGCGATCACCGCGAGGAAGGCGGGGGCGAGGGCCCGCTCCCGGCGCTGTCCCGGGTCGTGCAGGTCGACGTCCGGATCCACCACCATGGCGTGGGAACGATAGACCGCCTACCCGCGGGTCTCCGGGAAGAGGAGGTCGACGAACCGGGCGACGGTGGGTTGCGGCTCGTGGTTCGCCAGGCCCGGCCGCTCGTTGGCCTCGATGAAGACGTGCTCGGGCCCCTCGACGTCGGGGACCATGAAGTCCAGGCCGGTGACCGGGATGCCGAGCGCCCGGCTCGCGTGCACCGCCGCCGCCGCGATGTCGGGGTGCAGCCGGTCGGTGACGTCCTCGATCGTGCCGCCGGTGTGCAGGTTCGCCGTCCGCCGCACGCGGATGCGCTCGCCGGTGGGCGGGACGTCGTCCATGGCGTACCCGGCGTCGGCGACGACCTCGGCGGTCGTGTCGTCCAGCGGGATGGTGGACTCGCCGGCGGTGGCCCGTTCCCGGCGGCGGCTCGTGGCGCGGACCAGCTCGGCCACCGTGGACCGGCCGTCGCCGATCACCTGGGCCGGCCGCCGGACGGCGGCGGCGACCACCCGGTGGTCGATGACCACCACGCGCAGGTCGTCGCCGGCGACCAGCTCCTCGACCAGGACGTCGGGGCAGTGCTGCGCGGCCAGGGCGACCGCGCGCTGCAGGCCGTCCCGGTCCCGCACGCCGACGGTGATGCCCTTGCCCTGCTCGCCGCGGGCCGGCTTGACCACCAGCTCGCCCAGCTCGTCGAGCAGCGCCGCGGCGGCGTCCAGGTCGCCCTCGGCGGCCACCGCGCCGCGGGGCACCCGCACCCCGGCCCGCTCCATGACCCGGCGGGAGGCGCGCTTGTCGTCGCAGCGGCTCATGGCCACCGCGGAGGTGAACTCGGACAGCGACTCGCGGGTCAGCACCGAGCGGCCGCCCAGCGAGAGCCGCAGCTCGCCGAACTCGGCGTCGGTCACCTCGACCCGGATGCCCCGGCGCAGCGCCTCCTCGGCGATGATCCGCGCGTAGGGGTTGAGGTCGGCCAGCTCCGGCGGGCGCGCGGCGAACAGCGGCGAGTTGATCGGGTTCTTCCGCTTCACGCAGACGGCGTTGACCTGGGTGAAGCCGAGCTTGCGGTACAGCGCGATCGCCGGCGCGTTGTCGTGCAGGACCGACAGGTCCAGGTACGCCCGGCCCCGGGCCGCGTAGCGCTCGGCCAGCACGCGGACCAGCGCCTCCCCCGTGCCGGGCGGGGCGTCCTGCGCGTCGACCGCGAGGCACCACAGGCTGGTGCCCCCCTCGGGGTCGCCGAAGGCGAGCGCGTGGTCGACGCCGGTGACCGTGCCGACGATCTTCCCGGTCCGCCGGTCCTCGGCCACCAGGTAGGTGAAGTCGCGGGTGCGGTGGTTGGCCCACATGGTGATGCCGTCGCCGGTCACCATGCCGTTGCGGGCGTAGATGTCGTTGATCGCCTCCATCTCCGCGCCCGAGGTGACCGTGCGGACGAAGACGCCGCGGATGAGGTCGCCGCGCGGCCGGTAGCGGTTGAGGTGCAGCCGGAAGGTCAGCGACGGGTCGAGGAACAGCTCGTCGGGGGCCAGCCCGATGAGCACCTGCGGATCGCGGGGGTAGACGCAGATGTCCCGCCGGCCGGACTCCTCGGCGCGCAGCGCGGCGAGCACCCCCCGCAGGTCGGCGAAGGTGTGCCCGAAGACCAGCCGCCCCCAGCCCATGTCGAGGACGACGTCGGACTGCATGCCGCGCCGCTCGTGGGCGGAGGGACGACGTGTCGAGCGGTCGGTGAAGCCGCGGTCGGCGGCGCGGCGGCGCGCGCCGGCGATCCGGGTGGGCGAGCCCACGGCGGTCACACCCCGTGGGCCTGCAGCCACAGCTCCAGCAGGCCGAGCTGCCAGAGCTTGTTGCCCTTGAGCGGGGTGAGCTCCCCGTTCGGGTCGGCCAGCAGGGCGTCGACGTAGCCGTCGCGGAACAGGCCGCGCTCGCGGGCCGGCACGCTGCTCAGCGCGTCGCGCACCAGCGTGAGCACCTTGCCCTCGAGGTGGGTGATGGCCGGCACCGGGAAGTAGCCCTTGGGCCGGTCGATGACCTCGGCCGGGATGATCCGCCGTCCGATCGCCTTGAGCACCCCCTTGCCGCCGTCGGCGAGCTTGAGCTCCGGCGGGCAGGCCGCCGCCAGCTCCACCAGGTCGTGGTCGAGGAAGGGCACCCGGGCCTCGAGCCCCCAGGCCATGGACATGTTGTCCACCCGCTTGACCGGGTCGTCGACCAGCATGACCTCGCTGTCCAGGCGCAGCGCGGCGTCCACCGCCGTCGCGGCGCCGTCGGCACCCATGTGCTCGCGGACGAAGGCCAGCGACGGGTCGTGGTCGAGGGCGTACCGGTCGGCGACCAGCCGCCGCATGTCGGCGGCGTCGCGGTCGAAGAACGCGGCGGCGTAGCGCTCCGGCGCCTGCTCCCGCGGCACGCCCGCCAGCGGCGGGTACCAGTGGTAGCCCGCGAAGACCTCGTCGGCGCCCTGGCCGGACTGCACCACCCGGATGCTCTGGCTGACCCGCTCGCTGAGCAGGTCGAAGGCGACGACGTCGTGGCTGACCATCGGCTCGCTCATGGCGCCGATCGCGTGGTCCAGCGCGCCGGCCAGCTCGTCGGAGCTGACCCGGATGCGGTGGTGGTCGGTGGCGAAGCGCTCGGCGATGACGTCGGAGTAGACGAACTCGTCGCCCTCCCGGCCGCCGGCCGCCTCGAACCCGATGCTGAAGGTGGCCAGGCCGGTCTGCCCCTCCTCGGCGAGCAGGCCGACGATCAGGCTGGAGTCCAGCCCGCCGGAGAGCAGCACGCCGACCGGGATGTCGGCCACCAGCCGGCGGCGGACGGCGACCCGCAGGGCCTCCTCGACGGCGTCCTCCCAGTCGCGGGCCGACCAGCCGGCGTGCTCGGGACGGCGCTCGTAGCGCGGCTGCCAGTAGCGGTGCTCGCGGCTGGTGCCGTCGGCCTCGACCACCCGCACCGTGGCCGGCGGCAGCTTGCGGACGCCGGTGAGGATCGTCCGCGGCGCCGGGACGACGGCGTGCCAGGTCAGGTAGTGGTGCAGCGCCACCGGGTCGATGGAGGTGTCGACGTCGCCGGCGCGCAGCAGCGCGGGCAGCGACGAGGCGAAGCGCAGCCGCCCCGGGGTCTCGGACAGGTAGAGCGGCTTGATGCCGAGCCGGTCGCGGGCCAGGACGACCCGGCCGGTGTCCCGCTCGTGGATCACCACGGCGAACATGCCGTGCAGGTGGTCGACGAAGTCGGTGCCCCAGTGGTGGTAGCCCTTGATCAGGACCTCGGTGTCGCTGGTGGAGAAGAACCGGTAGCCGTGGCCCTCCAGCTCGGCGCGCAGCTCCTGGTAGTCGTAGATGCAGCCGTTGAAGACGGCGGTCAGGCCGAGCTCGTTGTCGACCATCGGCTGGCCGCCGGCCGTGGAGAGGTCGATGACCGACAGCCGCCGGTGACCGAACGCGACCCGCCCGGCGCTCCAGGAGCCCTGGCCGTCGGGTCCGCGCGGCACCAGTTCGCAGACCATGCGGTCCACGGCCGCGGTGTCGGCCAGGGAGCCGTCGAAGGTGATCTCGCCGGAGAGGCCGCACATGCGCATTGATCTAACCCTCCCCATCGGCGCCATGCCTCCGGACGGGGAAAGTCACACCTCCGCAACGCGGCTGTTCCACGTGGAACCGTCCCGATCGTGGACGGCCGCGATCAGCCCGGGCCGCAGCTGAGCTGATCGTGGCCGGGACGGCTACGCCGTCAGGCGGGCCACCGCGGCGACCACGTCGACCAGGCCGGTGCCCTTGTCGTAGGACGTCGCGTACCCGCCCACCGACTCGTAGGGCGCACCGTCGGCGTAGGCGTGGGTGCTGCCCTTCAGCGCCGCCTCGATCTCGGCCGGGGTCGCCCCCGGGTCGGCCTGGAACAGCTGGGCGACGATGCCCGCGACGTGCGGCGCGGCCATCGAGGTCCCGCTGATCGTGTTGAACGTGCCGACGTCGAGCAGGCCGGGACCGTTCTGCGGGGCCAGGCCGGTGGCGCAGATCGGCAGGTAGGGCCGGCAGGCGCTGGTGATGTCCTCGCCCGGGGCGGAGAGGTCCGGCCAGGTCGAGGGGTCGGCCGCCGCGCCGCGCGAGGAGTACTCGCTCACCACGCCGTCCCGGGTGCCGGTCCCGTGGTCGAAGTAGGACGCGACCGACAGGATGCCGCCGGTCGGGTCCTGGCCGGGCGGGTTGGTCAGCGACGACGTGCCGTCGCCGCCGTCGTTGCCCGCGGCCCACACCGTGACGACGCCGTCCGCGGCCAGCGCCCGCTGCAGCTTCACCGTGGCCGAGTTCGGGTCGAACGCGCCGCCGCCGCTCGGGCCGTACGAGTTGTTCGTGACCTTGATCGGCGGGCACGCGCTCGCCGGGACGCCGGCGCCGCACGGCGCCTCGTGGTTCTCCAGCACCCAGTTGAGCGCGGAGTCGGCGCCGACGATGAGCAGGACGGCGCCGGTGGAGATGGAGACGAGGCTGGCGCCGGGGGCCGCGCCCTGCAGCTGCGTGCCGTCGGACAGGGTCGTCGGCCGGCCGGCGACGATGCCGCTGACGTGCGTGCCGTGCCCGCCGCCGGAGATGGTGTCGGTGTCCAGCGCGCCCGGCACCGGCAGCACGCAGTCGGTCGCGGTGTTCGACTCGACCAGGCACACGCTCTTGAGGTTGGCGACGACGGCGCTGCTGCCGTCGGCGTCGCGGAAGTACGGGTGGGTGGGGTCGACGCCGGAGTCGATGACCGCCACCGAGACGCCGCTGCCGTCGAGGGGCAGCCCGTTCGCGCCGGTCAGCGTGGCGACCGCCTCGCCGCCGCGGGTGGCGGTGTGCGAGGTGGAGTCGTGGAACTCGATCGCGGTGTTGCCCTCCAGGTAGGTGACGCCGGGCTGCGACCGGGCCGCCTCGACCTGGCCGGCGGTGCCCGAGGCGACCGCGACGCCGATCCGCTCGAACTCGGTGACCAGCCGCATGCCCGTCGTGTCGACGGCGGCCCGGGCGGCCGCGATGTCGGTGCCGTGCACCAGCACGGTGGTGGGCACGGCGGCGGCGAGCGTGGACAGCTGGTCGGCCAGGAAGTCCTGGACCGGCGCCAGGGAGGTCGACGACGGGGCGGCCTGCGCGGGGGTGGCGGCGAGCACCCCGGCGACCAGGGCCGCCAGGCTCCCCGCTCCCAGGGCTCGGCGGGACCGGCTCATGTGGCTCCTCGGGTCAGGTGGATCACATCGCTGTGGCCTGACTGAACGAGCCGCGGCCCCTCCGGTTACCGGTGAGTTCGGTTCGCGGCGGGTCGGGGAAGGATGGCGGCGTGCCGCCCGCCGCCCCGTCGTCCCCGCCCGCACCGCGCCCGTGACGACGCTCGCCGCCCTCGCCACCGTCGCCGCGGTCGTGCTCGCCGTCCTCGGGCTGGCGTCGACCGCCGCCTCCCGGCGGATCGGCGCGCTGCACCTGGCCGCGGCGGGGCTGCTGGAGGCGGTGCTGCTGGTGCAGGTCGTCGTCGCCGTCGTCGGGCTGGTCGGCGGGCACCGGCTCGTGGAGCCCGGCACCTTCTTCGGCTACCTGGTCGCGATCCCGCTCATCCCGGTGGCCGGCGTCCTCTGGGCGCGCACCGAGACCACCCGGTGGGCCGGCACGGTGCTGGCCGTCGCGGCGGTGGTGGTCGCCGTCATGGTCTGGCGGCTGGTGCAGGTGTGGGAGGCGACCGGTGCCTGAGCGCGGGCCGGGGGACACGTCCGGCGGGCCCGGCCGCGTCCTCGTCGCCCTCTACGGCATCTTCACGCTGGCCGCCGGCGCCCGCGCCGCCGTGCAGCTGGCCACCCGCTTCGACGAGGCGCCGCTGGCCTACCTGCTCTCGGCGCTCGCCGCGGTCGTCTACCTGGTGGCCACGGTCGGGCTGGTGCGCGGGGGCCGGGCCGGACGGCGCACCGCGCTCGTCGCCGTCTCGGTGGAGCTGGTGGGCGTGCTGGTCGTCGGCACGCTGTCGCTGGTCGACCGGGCCGCCTTCCCCGACGAGACGGTCTGGTCGGTCTACGGCAGGGGCTACCTGTTCATCCCGCTGGCGCTGCCGGTGCTGGGCCTGCTCTGGCTGCGCTCGCGGGGCCGCGTCGCCGGCGACCGGTGAGCGGTCAGAAGTCGCCGCCCCCGCCGAAGTCGCCGCCGCCGAAGTCCCCGCCGCCGAAGTCGCCGCCGTAGTCCCCGCCGCCGAAGTCCTGGGCACCCTCCTCGTAGCCCGCGGCGTAGGCCTCCTCGTCGCCGCCGCCGAACAGACCGCCGTCACCGAGGCCGGTGTCGAAGAGCGCGTCGGCGACCGCGGTGCCGATCACCAGGCCACCGATCGTCCCGAGCAGGCTGCCGCCGACCATGCTGCCGAAGCTGGGTCCGCCGTAGCCGCCGCCGTACCCCCCGCCGTAGCCGGGCCCGTACCCGCCGCCGAAGGCGCGCTCGAGGGTGCCCGGCCGGCGCATCTCCACCCGGGTGGCGGCCCGGGCGAGCGCCTGCGCGTCCTCGCCCTGCGGACGCTCACCGGCCGCGGAGAGCTGCTCGAGCACCTGGCGGCGCTGCTCGGGCGTGAGCTGGGCGAACGCCTCGGCGTGCGCCTGCTCGATCTGGTCCGGCGGCGCGGTGCGGAGCAGGTAGCGGTAGCGCTCGATGGCCTGCTCGTCGGCGGAGCGGGCGGGCCGCGGCGGGCCGCGGTGGTCGTCGTAGCGGTCCCCGTACCCCGTGGAGCTGGCGTGGCCGCGGTCGCGGCGGCCGAACAGCCGGTCGAGCAGTCCCATGGTCCCTCCCTGGTGAGCCCTGCTCCCGTCGGACGAGCGACGGGGGCGCGCCGTTCCCCGGTCGGGCGTCGGGGTGCCCGCTCGGCGGGAGCACCACACCTGCGGCCCGAAAGCCGCTGGCCACGAGCGTGATCGTCGTGGTGGTCGGCCCCGAACCCGCCGGTTAGATTGGTTGCGTGCCGCCGAATCGCGACCGGGGACCGGGCCCCGCCGTCCCCCCGCAGGCCGCGGCGGCCGTCTCGGGCGCCCCCACCGACACCGGGCGGGACCTCGACCGCCAGGCCGGCATCGTCACCGCGGCCAGCGCCGTGGTGTCCGAGCACGCGCAGGACTCCGGCGCGCACGCCGCGCTGCCGGGGGTGCTCGCCGACGTCCCGGTCGCCGTGCTGGTCATCGACCAGAAGGCCGGCACCGTGATCTACGCGAACACCGCCGCCGTCGAGCTCTCGGGCAACGTCTCGCTCCCGGTCGACATCGACACCTGGGGCGCCTCCGCCGGGCTGACCGACCTGGGCGGCGAGGCCCTCGCCCGGTCCGGCAGCCCGTTGTCGCTGGTGGCGCAGGGTCAGCCGGTCACCGGCGAGGCCGTGCGGCTGAGGCCGGGCACGAGCTCCGAAGCAGAGCGCGCCCGCGGTGACGACGGCCTCTCCGACGAGCTGCTCTGGGTGACCGGCTTCCCGCTGTCGCAGGCCGGCAGCGACCAGCAGCTGGCGCTCGTGGTGTTCCTCAAGCTCGACGGCGTCGGCGACGTCGAGGACCCGGACGCCTACCTCCAGGCGCTGCGCGAGCGGGCGGTGCTCGCCACCGACATCACGTTCACGATCACCGACCCGCGGGAGCCGGACAACCCCCTGGTCTGGGTCAACCCCTCGTTCACCCGGGTCACCGGCTACGAGTACGAGGAGGCCGTCGGCCGCAACTGCCGCTTCCTGCAGGGGACGGCGACCGACCCCCAGGCGGTGGCCGAGATCCGCGCGGCGCTCGAGGAGCAGCGCACCGTGACCACGACGCTGGTCAACTACCGCAAGGACGGCACGGCGTTCTGGAACCAGCTGTCGATCAGCCCGGTCTTCGACGGCGAGGGCAACCTGGTCAGCTTCGTGGGCGTGCAGACCGACGTCACCGAGCGGGTGCGGGTCGAGAGCGAGCGCGAGGCGGCGTTCGCCGCCGAGCAGGCGGCCCGCCGGGAGGCGGAGCTGGCCCGGGCGATCGCCGAGCAGGCGCGCGCCGACGCCGAGCACGCCCAGGAGGGCGCCGAGCGGGCGCAGAACCGGCTGGCCCTCATGTCCGAGGCCACCAGCACGCTGATGGCCACCCTCGACATGCAGTCGCTGCTCGACCGGCTGGCCGGCATCTGCGTGCCGGTGCTCGCCGACTGGGTGTTCGTCACCCTCGTCGACGCCTATGGATCGGTCGTCGACACCGCCGCGCGGCACCGCGAGGGTTTCGAGGAGGAGCTCCGGGTGTTCAGCGCGGCGCACGCCATGAACCTGCCGGAGAGCTCGCCGAGCCGGCGCAGCATGGCGACCAGCCAGCCGACGCTGATCGACCCCGTGACGCGGGACGTCAAGGACCGGGTCTTCGTCAACCCGACGGCGCGCGAGCTGGTGGAGCAGCTGGGGTGCGTGTCCGTGCTGACCGTGCCGATGGTCGCCCGCCGCCGCACGCTGGGGGCGATGGCGCTGGTCATGACGTCGGAGGACCGCCACTTCGCGCCCGAGGACGTCGACCTGCTCCAGGACCTCGCCCGCCGCGCGGCGCTGGCCATGGACAACGTGCGGCTCTACCAGCAGGAGCACAGCGTGGCCGACACGCTGCAGCGCTCGCTGCTGCCGGTGCTGCCCGAGATCCCGGGCATCCGCGCCGCGGCCCACTACGTCAGCGCGTCGACGGCCGCCGACGTCGGCGGCGACTTCTACGACCTGCTGCAGCTGCCCGACGGTTCGATCGGGATCGTGGTCGGCGACGTCATCGGCCACGACGTCGCGGCCGCCGCGGCGATGGGCCACCTGCGGGGTCTCATCCGCGCCTGCGTGTGGGAGGCGCAGGACGACGACCCCGCCACCGTGGTCACCCGGGTCGACCGGCTGGTGCAGGGCCTCCACGTGGCCCCCATGGCCACGATGGCCTACGTCCGCGCGACCCGCCCGGAGCGGGACGGCGGACCGTGGCGCGTGCGGCTGGCCAGCGCCGGCCACCCCCCGCTGGTGCTGCGCTCGCCGGACGGCCGCGTGCAGCTGCTCGACGGGGTGACGGGGCTGCTGGTCGGGGTGGACACGAGCACCCGCCGGGACACCGTCGACATCGAGGTGCCCGCGGGGTCGACCCTCGTCGCCTACACCGACGGGCTCATCGAGCGCCCCGGCACCGACCTCGACGCCGGGATCGCCGAGCTCTGCGCCCGGCTGGCCGCGGCCCCGGCCGACGCCGACCCGCGGACGCTCTGCGACGCCGCCGTGGCGGGGTCCCTCGACGGGCGCGACGACGTGGCGCTCATCGCCGTCCACTTCGAGTAGCCGTCGTGGCCGCCGTTCAGCCGTCGGCGCGGCGGCCGTCGAGCAGGCCGTAGGAGCCGCGGTGGAACAGCAGCGGCCGCCGTCCCGGGTCGGCGCCGAGGTCGAGCACCCGGGCGGCGACCAGGGTGTGGTCGCCGCCGTCGTACTCCGCCCACAGCTCGCAGTCGATCCAGGCGACGACGTCCTGCAGCACCGGGGAGCCGTGCCGGCTGCGCGACCAGGGGACGCCGGCGAACTTGTCCTCGCCCGAGCGGGCGAACGTCTGCGACAGCCCGGTCTGGTCCTCGGCCAGCACGTTGACGCAGAACCGGCCGATCTCCCGCAGCCGCGGCCAGGTGGTCGACGTCCGGCCGGGGGCGAAGACGACCAGCGGCGGGTCGAGGGACAGCGAGCTGAACGACTGGCAGGTGAAGCCGATCGGCCCGGCGGCGGTGTCGGCGGTCACCACGGTGACCCCGGAGGCGAAGTGGCCGAGGACGTCGCGCATCACGCGGGGGTCCACCGGACCCGGGTCCTGCGGCACGGCCGTCACGTGCCCCAGCCAACCACCGGTCAGCGGGCGGCGGCTTCCCGGGGGACCGAGGGCCCGCCGGCCCGGTACAGCGAGCTCGGCAGGTCGTGGCCGACCGCCTGCTCGGTCACCGCGGCCGCGGCGAGGACGGCGTCGAGGTCGAGGCCGGTGCGCACGCCGGACTCCTCGAGCATGTACACCAGCTCCTCGGTGGCGATGTTGCCGCTGGCGCCCGGTGCGAACGGGCAGCCGCCGAGCCCGCCGACGGAGGAGTCCAGCTGGGTGACCCCCGCCTGGACGGCGGCCAGCGCGTTGGCCTGGCCGGTGCCGCGGGTGTCGTGGAAGTGCACGCCCACCGGGACGCCGGGGCACGCCCGGCGGACGGCGTCGAGCAGCTGCACCACCCGCAGCGGCGTCGTCGTGCCGATCGTGTCGCCGAGGCACAGCTGGTCGGCCCCGGCGGTCACCGCGGCCCGGGCGACGTCGACGGTGCGGGGGATCGGCGTGCGGCCGTCGAACGGGCAGTCCCACGCCGTCGCGATGATGACCTCCAGCGAACCGCCGGCCCCGTGCGCGAGCCCGGCGACCTCGCCCACCGCGCCGACCGCCTCGGCCGTGCTGCGGCCCGCGTTGGCGCGGCTGTGCCCGTCGGAGGCGCTCACCACGTACTCCAGGTCGGCCACGCCGGCGTCGACCGCCCGCACGGCACCGCGCGCGTTGGCGACCAGGGCCGACCAGTGGACGCCGCCCCAGCGGGAGAGCTCGGCGGCCACCTGGTCGGCGTCGGCGAGCGCGGGCACGGCGCGCGGCGAGACGAACGACGTCGCCTCGATCCGGCGGACACCGGTCGCGACCAGCGCTTCGAGCATCTCGAGCTTGGCCTCGAGCGGGACGGGTGCCTCCAGCTGCAGCCCGTCGCGCATGCCGACCTCGCGGATGTCGACCTCCGCCGGCAGCACCAGGTCGAACTCGTTCACGGCGTCCTCCTGCGGGTCCCAGGCGTCTCCTCCGCATCCTGCACCCCTGGCGCGGCATGCGGATCGCCGGTATTGGGGAACACTTGGGTTATCCACAGGTTGAGCTGAGCGGCGGGAGGAGGTGGACGTGACGGAGCTGGTCGACGCACCGCCGCCCGCGGATCGGCGCAGCGTCTTCGCCAACGCGCCGATGGGCGTGGCCCTGTGCACCACCGACGGCGTGGTGACCGACGCCAACCCGGTCCTCGGCCAGCTGCTGCGCCGCAGCACCGACGACCTGGTCGGCCGGTCGCTGTTCGACCTCACCCACCCCGACGACGTCGAGGGCGCCCGCGAGGCGTGCAGCGTGCTGCACCGCCACCCCGGCCGGCACATGCGGCACGAGTGCCGGTTCCTGCGGTCCGACGGCTCCGCCGTGCCGGTGCAGGTGGCCACCTCGTGGGTCGCGGCCACGCCCGACGGCGGGCCCGCGCACCTGGTCATGATCATCGAGGACATCACCGACCGGAAGGCGCTGGAGGCGGCGCTGGTGCACCGGTCGCTGCACGACCCGCTGACCGGGCTGCCCAACCGGATCCTGTTCCACGACCGGCTCCGGCACGCCCTCGAGCGCGGCCACCGGGAGCGGACGCCGACCTGCGTGCTGATCATCGACCTCGACGGCTTCAAGGCGATCAACGACGAGCACGGCCACCCGATGGGCGACGCCGTCCTGGTGTCCTTCGCCGGCCGGCTCGCCTCGGTGCTGCGGGCCAGCGACACGGCCGCCCGCCTGGGTGGCGACGAGTTCGCCATCGTCTGCGAGAACACCGAGCGGCCGGAGGCCGAGGTGCTCGCCGAGCGGGTGCGCACGACGGTGACCGATCCGCTCGTCATCGGCGACCTGAGCATGACGATCGGCATGAGCATCGGGATCGGGTCGGCCCACGGCGGCGCCGACCCCGACGAGGTCTACGAGCAGGTGGTCCGCGAGGCCGACGACGCGATGTACGCCGACAAGGCCGACCGCCGCCGCTGAACCGGGCCGGCTGCGGGACCGCGCTCAGCCCCCGAGGGCCGCGGTGACGACGGCGCGGGCCTCCTCCTGCACCCGCGCGAGGTGCTCGGGCCCGCGGAAGGACTCGGCGTAGACCTTGTAGACGTCCTCGGTGCCGGACGGGCGGGCGGCGAACCAGGCGTTCTCGGTGACCACCTTGAGGCCGCCGATCGGGGCGTCGTTGCCCGGTGCGCGGGTGAGCTTCGCGGTGATCGGCTCACCGGCGAGCTCGGTGGCGGTCACGTCCTCCGGCGACAACCTGCCGAGGGCCGCCTTCTGCTCGCGGGTGGCCGGGGCGTCGACGCGGGCGTAGGCCGACTCCCCGTACCGCCCGGTGAGCTCGGCGTGCAGCTGCGACGGCGACCGCCCGGTGACGGCCTGGATCTCGCTCGCCAGCAGCGCCAGCAGGATGCCGTCCTTGTCCGTCGTCCAGACGCTGCCGTCGCGGCGCAGGAACGACGCCCCGGCGGACTCCTCCCCGCCGAAGCCGACCGAGCCGTCGAGCAGGCCGGGCACGAACCACTTGAAGCCGACCGGCACCTCGACCAGGCGGCGGCCGAGGCCGGCGACGACACGGTCGATCAGCGAGCTGGAGACCAGCGTCTTCCCGACCGCCGTCCCCTCGCCCCAGCCCGGCCGGTGCGCGAACAGGTAGGAGATGGCCACCGCCAGGAAGTGGTTGGGGTTCATCAGCCCGGCGTCGGGCGTGACGATGCCGTGCCGGTCGGCGTCGGCGTCGTTGCCGGTGGCGATCGCGTAGTCGGCGCGCTTGCCGATGAGCGAGGCCATCGCCGAGGGCGACGAGCAGTCCATGCGGATCTTCTCGTCCCAGTCGAGGGTCATGAACCGCCACGTGGGGTCGACCAGCGGGTTGACCACGGTGAGGTCGAGACGGTGCCGCTCGGCGATCACGGCCCAGTAGTCGACGCTGGCGCCGCCCAGCGGGTCGGCGCCGATGCGCACGCCGGCGTCCCGGATCGCGTCGACGTCGAGGACCTGCGGCAGGTCGTCGACGTAGTCGCCGAGGAAGTCGTGCCGCTGCGCGGCGGCACGGGCCCGGGCGAACGGGACCCGCCGGACCTCCTTGAGCTCCCCGCGGAGGAGGTCGTTGGCGCGGTCGGCGATCGCCTTGGTGGCGTCGGTGTCGGCCGGGCCTCCGGACGGCGGGTTGTACTTGAACCCGCCGTCGGACGGCGGGTTGTGCGACGGGGTGACGACGATGCCGTCGGCGAGACCGGCCGACCGGCCGTGGTTGGCGCGCAGGATCGCGTGGCTGACCGCCGGGGTGGGCGTGTACCGGTCGGCGGCGTCGACGAGCACCGTCACGTCGTTGGCCGCGAGCACCTCGAGCGCGCTGGTCCAGGCCGGCTCCGACAGCCCGTGGGTGTCCCGGCCGAGGAAGAGCGGGCCGTCGTAGCCCTGCGCGGCCCGGTACTCGCAGATGGCCTGCGTGGTCGCGAGGATGTGCGCCTCGTTGAACGCGGCGTCGAGGCTGGACCCGCGGTGCCCGCTGGTGCCGAAGGACACCTGCTGCCCCGGGTCGGCCGGGTCGGGCTCGAGCGCGTAGTAGGCGGTGACCAGCGCGGCGACGTCGACCAGGTCGCGGGGCTGGGCGGGCTGTCCGGCGCGGCTCTCGGTCATGCCCTGATCTTGTCCCCTCGCGGCGAGATCGGCGATGTCGCACGCTTTCAGGGGTCATAGCGTGCGAGACCGCCGGTCTCGCCGGGGGACCGGGGACCGTCGGTGGCCCGCCGTAGCCTGTCGGGGTGCTCGGGGGCTGGGACGAACTGGTCACCGACCCCGCGCTGGCCGAGGCCGTGGGCGACGACGTGCTCGACCGCGCCCGCCCGTACGTGGCCCGCAGCGTGCTCGGCGTGCGGGTCGCCGACGACGCCCGCCGCGTCTCGGCGCTGGTGCAGGGCAGCGGGCCGGCGCCGTACCGCACCACCGTCGTCCTGGCCGACGGCAGCCGCACCGGCTGGGTCGGGGCCTGCACCTGCCCGGTGGGCGACGACTGCAAGCACGCCGTCGCGGTCCTGCTGACGCTGCGCGGGCGCCTGCCGGGGAGGCCCGTCCGGCGGTCCCGCACCTGGGAGGACGAGCTCGCGGACCTGGTGACGGCGGCCGACGCCCCGGGACAGGCGGCCGTGCCGCTGGGGCTGCAGTTCGACCTGGTCGCCCACGAGCCCGGCCGGGGACGCGCCTCGGTGGGCGCTCCCGGAGCGCGGCAGCGGCTGGTCCAGCTGCGACCGGTCACGCCGGGCAAGCGGGGTCAGTGGGTGCGCACCGGGGTGTCGTGGCGGCAGCTGCAGTACGACAGCGTGCGCGCCGGCTGGGACCCGGCCCACCTGGCGGCGCTGCGCGCGCTGCACGCCACCCACCAGGCCGCGCGCAACCAGTACTACTCCTACGCGCCGGTCGACGTGTACCTGCACGAGTTCGGCCCGGGGCTGTGGCGGCTGCTGGCCGAGGCGGTCGCCGACGGCGTCGCGCTGCTGACCGCCGACCGCCCGGCCCGGCCCGTGGTGCTCGCCGCGGAGCCCGCCACCATCGCCGTCGACGTGCGGGACGGCGGGGACCGCACCGACCTGGCCGCGGTGCTGCGGGTCGACGGCCGCGCGGTCGACCCGGCCGCGCTCTCCTTCCTCGGGGTGCCCCCGCACGGGGCCACCGTGGACGGGCGGCCGGACGACGGCCCCGGGCTGGTGCTGGCCCGGCTCGACCGGCCGGCGCCCCCGGCGCTGGCCGGCCTGGTCGCCCGCGGCGGCGCGATCGGCATCCCGGCCGGCGACCGGGACCGGTTCCTGCGCGACTGGTACCCGGGGCTGCGCCGGGCGGTGCCGGTGATCTCCGCCGACGGCTCGGTCGAGCTGCCGGAGACCCCCCGGCCGCGGCTGGCCGTCACCGCCCGCTACCCCGGGGACGGCAGCGTCTGCGTGACCTGGGCGGTGGCCTACGGCGAGCGGGCGTTCGCCCTCGACGAGCCCGCCGCGCCGGGGTCCGGCCGCGACCCGGCGGCCGAGCAGGCGCTGGTCGGGGCGCTGCCCGCCCCGGTCGGGGGGCTGCCGGAGCTGTGGACGCCGGAGCGCCGGCTAGCCGAGCGCAGCGAGCTCGCCGGCGTCGAGGCGATGGAGTTCACCACCGAGGTGCTGCCCGCCCTGCGCGGCGACGGGGACGTCGACGTGACGGTCGAGGGCACCCCGCCGGCGTACCGGCAGAGCACGGCGGCGCCGCAGATCAGCTTCGCCGCCCGCGACACCGGCGAGTCCGACTGGTTCGACCTCGGGATCAGCGTGTCCGTCGACGGGCAGACCGTCCCGTTCGCCACGCTGTTCCAGGCCCTCGCGGCCGGGCGCACCCGGCTGGCGCTGATCTCGGGCACCTGGTTCTCGCTGCAGCGGCCGGAGTTCGAGCAGCTGCGGCTGCTCATCGAGGAGGCCCGGGAGCTGCGCGACGTCCCCGGCGACGGCGTGCAGGTCAGCCGGTACGCGGTCGGGCTGTGGGAGCAGCTGCTGGGGCTCGGGGTCGTGGAGGAGCAGAGCGAGCGCTGGACCCGCGAGGTGCGCGGCCTGCTCGACCTGGAGGCCGCCGAGCCGCCGCCGGTGCCGGCCGGGCTGGCCGCGCAGCTGCGGCCCTACCAGCAGGAGGGCTACGGCTGGCTGTCCTTCCTGTGGGACAACCGGCTGGGCGGCGTGCTCGCCGACGACATGGGGCTGGGCAAGACCCTGCAGACGCTGGCCCTGCTGGTGCGGGCGCACGAGGCCGGTGAGCTGGACGGCGCCCCCGCGCTGGTCGTCGCGCCGACCAGCGTGGTGCACACCTGGGTGCGGGAGGCGGCCCGCTTCGCCCCGGGGCTGCGGGTGGTCGCGGTGACCGAGACCGAGCGCAAGCGGGGCAGCGCCCTGCGCCGGGAGGTGGCCGGCGCGCACCTCGTCGTCACCTCGTACGCGCTGTTCCGGATCGACGAGGAGTCGTGGGCCGACCTGCCCTGGTCGGGGCTGGTGCTCGACGAGGCCCAGTTCGTCAAGAACTCCCGGGCCCGCACCTACCGGAGCGCCCGCCTGCTGCCGGCGCGGGTCAAGTTCGCGCTGACCGGCACGCCGCTGGAGAACAGCGTGATGGACCTGTGGTCCCTGATGTCGATCGTCGCGCCGGGGCTCTTCCCCGATCCGCAGCGCTTCAGCGACACCTACCGCATCCCGGTCGAGCGCGACGGCGACGCCGACCGCCTGGCCCAGCTGCGCCGCCGGATCCGGCCGCTGGTGCTCCGGCGCACCAAGGAGATGGTGGCGGCCGACCTCCCGCCCAAGACCGAGCAGGTGCTCGAGGTGGTGCTCGAGCCGAGGCACGAGCGGCTGTACCAGACGCACCTGCAGCGGGAACGGTCCAAGGTGCTCGGCCTGGTCGAGGACATGCGGAAGAACCGGATGACGATCTTCCGGTCGCTGACCCTGTTGCGGCAGCTGAGCCTCGACCCGGCGCTGGTCGACCCGGCGTACGCCGACGTGCGGTCGAGCAAGGCCGAGGCCTTCCTCGAGCACCTGCGGGAGGTGGTCGCCGAGGGGCACCGGGCGCTGGTCTTCAGCTCGTTCACCCGCTTCCTGAAGGGGATCCGCGACCGGCTGACCGGCGAGGGGATCGACTGGGTCTACCTGGACGGGCACACCCGCGACCGCGACGCCCGGATCGAGGAGTGGCGCACCGGCACCGCCCCGGTGTTCCTGATCAGCCTCAAGGCGGGCGGCTTCGGGTTGACGCTGACCGAGGCGGACTACGTCTTCGTGCTCGACCCCTGGTGGAACCCGGCGACCGAGGCGCAGGCGGTCGACCGGGCGCACCGGATCGGTCAGGACAAGCCGGTGGTCGTCTACCGGCTGGTGGCGGCGGGCACGATCGAGGAGAAGGTGATGGAGCTCAAGGCCCGCAAGGAGGCGCTGTTCTCCCGCGTCGTCGGCGACGGCGCGCTGGCCTCGGGCGCGCTCACCGCCGACGACGTGCGGGGGCTGTTCGGGTAGGGCGCTGATCCACGTGGAACAACCGGGTCAGTCGTGCTCGACGCGGTCCAGGAAGCGGCGCAGGGTCTCCAGGAAGATCTCCGGCTGCTCGGAGTGCACCCAGTGCCCGGCGTTCTTGATCCGCACCAGCCGCGTCGCGGGGAACAGCTCGTCCATCCGGTCCCGGTCCTGCGGCAGGACGTAGTGCGAGTTCGCGCCGGCGATCCACAGCACCGGGCCGTCGTAGGTGGCGCCTGCCGGGGGCTCGGGGAAGCCGCGCAGCAGCTCGAGGTCGCGCTCGAGCAGGTCGAGGTTGAGCCGCCACCGCCAGCCGCCGTCGGCGCCGAGGCCCTCCCGCACCAGGCTCTGCAGCAGGAAGCTGCGCACCATCCGGCTCGGGACGACGTCCTGCAGCGCCGCGTCGGCCTCCTCCCGGCGCTGCAGCGACCCCAGGTCGAGGGCCTTCATCGCCGCGATGTAGTCCGCGAACGGCGAGGCCTCCTCGTCCGGGTCGTCGGTGCGCCCGCCGGAGACGGGGTACTCGACCGGGGCGACGTCGACGACGACCAGCGCCCGCAGCAGCTCGGGACGGCGCAGCGCCAGGGTCATCGCCACCTTGCCGCCCATGGAGTGCCCGACCAGCGTGACCGGCTCGCCGTGGGACTCCAGCTCGGCGGCGACCAGACCGGCCATGTCCACGTAGTCGACGGTGTCGGTCCACGGGGAGTGCCCGTGGTTGGGCAGGTCGAGCAGCGTGACGCGGTGCCGGTCGGCGAGCCCCTTCGCGATCGTCGTCCAGTTCCGGCCCTGGCCGAACAGCCCGTGCACGAAGACCACGCGCGGCCCGGCCTCGCCGACCGTGCGCGCGGCGAGCCGTTCGTCCTGGCCGGCGTCCTCGCTCATGTCCTGATCTCAGCAGACCAGCCGCAGGGTCCGGGGCGCCGCTCCCACCTCGACCCGTTGCCCCCAGGTCAGCGTCAGCCGGTCGCTCTCCAGCCCGTCCCCGAAGGCGACGAGCCCCTCGGACTCGACCTCCACCGTCAGTGCCCGGCCCGGGGGCAGCAGGCCCTCGGTGTGCGCGGTGCCGGTGACGGGGGAGGGCCACGCCTCCCGGACGAACCACGCCAACGCTCCGTCCTCCGGCGCCGGGAGCGGCAGCGCGCTGCGGCGCTCCAGCCAGGCGGACCGGCACCACCCCGTCGCCCCGGTGCCGGTGCCGACGAGCAGCCCGGACGACGCCTGGCGCTCCACGTCACCGTCGGGGGTGGTCAGCCGCCAGCGGGCGGTCTGGTGCGTCGGCGAGCCCAGGTAGACCTCGTTGAGCGCGGTCAGCTCCTGGCCGTCGTCCGTGCGGGCGGTGACCATGGTCAGCTCGCGGGTCCGCAGCCGGCCGGCGAGCAGCCGGCCCACGTCGGCGGGGCGGTGCCGCACCAGCACGCCGGGGTTGCGTCCCGGCTCGGGGTCCACCCCGACCACCGGCTGCCCGTCGAGGTACTTCGCCACGTTGGCCACCAGGCCGTCCTGCCCGACGACGAGGACGACGTCCTCGGGCGCGAACAGGAACCGGGGCAGGTCGGCCCGCTCCACCCGGCCCTGCCGCCAGTCCACCGGGACGCCGCGCAGCGCCTCGGCGATCGCGTCGCGGACCGCGGCGTCGCGCGTCTCCACCTCGGCGATGTCGCGGCCGCGGGTGCTCAGGGAGAAGGCGGCGGCGGCGCGGGTGCCGTGCCGGGCGACCAGCTCGGTCAGCTCGGTCGCCCGGTGGACGAGCACCACGCGGGGCGCGGGAGTCACCGCGTGCTCCCCAGCTTCGCCAGCACCGGTGCCAGCAGGTCGGGCGTCAGCACCACGCTGTCGATGTGCGGCAGGTTGCGGGCGAGCTCCTCCAGGGCCCGGCTGACCAGCACCTCCGGCCGGGCGTCGGCGTACGCCGCCAGCTCCGCCGCCCGCGCGTCGGCGGCCGCGGCGCCGACCAGCCGCTCGGTCTCGGCCCGCACCTCCGCCGCCTGCCGGTCCCGCCGGGCCTGCGAGTGCGCGGCGATCTCGGCCGCGGCCGCCGCCTCCTCGGCCTCCCGGCGCGCGTTGGCCCCGCGCCGGCCGATGAGCTCCTCGGTGCGCCGGGCCAGCTCGACCTGGTTGGCCAGCTCGTTCTCGCTGATCGCCCGCTCGCGCTCGACGGCCAGGGCCCGCCGCTCGTAGGTCGCCCGGTCGGCCTCCTGCTGCACCCGCTCCCGGGTCGGCGTCTGCAGCGCCCGCTCGACGTCCGACTCGGGCCGGACGGCCACCACCCGGACGCCGATCACGGCGAGGCCGGTCTCGGCCAGCCGGGCGTCGCCGGCGAGCCCGGCCTCGACGGCGGCGCGGACCGCGGGCACGCCCCCGACCAGCGCGTCGGTGAGCGCGGTGCGGGCGAGCAGGTCCAGGGCGTGCTGCTGCGCGGTCTCGGTGAGCAGCGCGGCGACCTGCTGCAGCGGCGTGCCCCGCCAGCTGCCGCGCTCGGGGTCGATGGAGAAGTCGACCCGCGCCGCGGCCAGCGCCGGGTCGGCCACCCGGAAGGTCAGCGTCGCCTGCACGGTGACGTCCTGGAAGTCCGCCGTCCGCGCGTGGAAGAGCATCGGCAGCTCGCGGTCGTCGACCGGCACCTCCGACAGGACCGCGGACAGCGGCCGGAACCAGAAGCCGGCGCCGGTGCCCGCGTGCCGCACGGCGCCGCGGCGCACGTGCTGCACGTAGGCGGTGGTCGAGCCACGGAGGTGGCGGATGAAGGGGTAGCGCGCGATGTCGGCCACGGGGTCCTCCTGCGTCCTCGTTGTTCTCGTCAGAATGACGCTAAGTCGTCGTCCCCGTTCTCGTCAAGGTGACGAGATAGGCTCACCCGCATGGCGTACGACCCGACGTCCTTCCCGGCCGTGGCGGTGACCGTCGACCTGGTCGTGCTGACCGTGCGCGGCGACGAGCTGTGCGTGCTGGTGGTCCGCCGAGCCGAGGAGCCCTTCGCCGGCCGGGAGGCGCTGCCCGGCGGCTTCGTCCGCCCCGACGAGGACCTCGCCGAGGCCGCCGCGCGCGAGCTGGCCGAGGAGACCGGCCTGCGCCCGGGGCACCTGGAGCAGCTCGGTTCCTACGGCACCCCGGGCCGGGACCCGCGGATGCGGGTGGTCACCGTCGCCCACCTCGCGCTCGTGCCCGACCAGCCCGTCCCGACGGCCGGCAGCGACGCCGCCGCCGCCCGCTGGGCACCGGTCCGCGGGCTGACCGGGCTCGCCTTCGACCACGACCGGGTGCTCGCCGACGGCGTCGAGCGCGCCCGGGCCAAGCTCGAGTACACGCCGCTGGCCGCGGCGTTCTGCCCGGAGGAGTTCACCGTCGCCGAGCTGCGCCGGGTGTACGAGGTGGTCTGGGGCCGGCCGCTGGACCCGCGCAACTTCCACCGCAAGGTCACCGGCGCCGCGGGCTTCCTCGAGCCGACCGGGACGACGACCACCCGGGACGGCGGCCGCCCCGCGCAGCTGTACCGGCGCGGCCCGGCCGCCCTGCTGCACCCGCCGCTGCTGCGCGCCGAGGGCTGAGCCGCGACACCCCGGTCCGCGAATGCCCGGGACCGTCGGTCCCGCCGCGCAGACTGCCTCCCATGCCCGGACGCCGCCGTCGCAGCAGCACGACGTCCCGCAAGCGCTCGTCGTCCCCCCGCGCCGCGGCGAAGCCGGCGCCCGACCGGCCCACCGCCGGCCCCGGGGAGCGGGTGTGGGTGCTCGCCGTGCCGTTCCGCGCGCCGGCGCCGGGCGCCACGTGGCACGCCGGGCTGCAGGCGCACGTCTGGGTGGGCGAGAGCCTGCCGCCCGAGCTGGCGCCCTACGACCCGGCGCCGTACACCTTCGAGCGCTTCCTCGAGGACGAGCTCAACGCCACCCGGCGACCGCTGCCGGAACCCCGGCCGCTGACCCCGCGGGACGAGCAGTGGGACGGCGCCGACGCCGTGGTCGCCCACGCCGAGGCGGGGGGCCGGGTGTTCCTGCTCGGCGACGACCCGGGCGTCGGTAAGACCGGCACGGCGATCCTGGCCGCCCGGGAGATCGCCGAGCGGCGCGGCGGCGACCGCGTGCTGGTCATCGCCGACCGGCCGGCCGCGATCACCGTCCCGCACTGGACGCGGTCGATCGCCGGGTTCGGCGACGGCGGCCTGCGCTGGTGCGTGACGACGTGGGACCGGCTGGCCAAGGTCGCCAAGCTGCGCTTCGACGTCGTCGTCGCCGACGAGGCGCACATGGTCCGGCACACGACCACCCAGCGCTGGAAGCACTGGAAGGCCGTCTCCGGCGCCGCGCGGGTCAAGGAAGCGCCGTTCGTCCTCGCCGCCACGGCCACGCCGGCGCACACGCCGCTGGAGCTGCCCTACCTGGCGCCGGAGTTCGCCCGCTCCCAGGGCGAGCCGCTCAAGGCCTGGTCGGACCTGCCGGCGCGGCTGGCGGCGCGGGGCTTCGCGGTCGAGAAGGGCCGCTACGGCTGGCAGTGGGCCGAGGACCCCGACGCGCGCCGGGCCGACCTGGCCCGCCTGCAGGGCTGGCTGGCCGACGCCGACCCGCCCGCCACGCTGCACCGCCCGGCGCCGTGGGGACCGGTCAGCGTGACCGGCACGCCGGTGGCCCTCACCCCGGCCGAGCGCGCCTCCTACGAGTCGGAGTGGCAGGAGTTCCGCGCCGAGATGCAGCTGGCCCGCAAGGCCCGGCAGACCGCCCGCGGCCGCGCGGCGCTGCTGCGCTTCCGGCAGAAGGCCGGCCTGATCCGCGTGCAGGCCACGGTCGACTGGGTCAAGGCGCAGGTGGAGGCCGAGCGGCAGGTCGCGGTGTCGGTGGAGTTCGTCGAGACGGCCGCCGACCCGATCCGCGAGGCGCTGCTCGACGCCGGCATCGGCGTGGCCTGCATCTACGGCCGCGACCGGTTCGACGTCGAGGGCGAGCGGCTGCGCTTCCAGAGCGGCAAGGCGCCGGTCTGCGTGTTCACCGTGACGGCGTCGATCAGCCTGCACGCCGGTGAGCTGCTGCCCGACGGCACGACCGCCTCGGAGGTGCCCCGCGTGGGGCTGTTCCACCAGCCCCGGTTCTCGGGCATCCAGGCCCGCCAGGTCACCGGCCGCACCCACCGCGACGGGAGGACCTCGCCGTGGCGGGTGGCCTACGCCGAGGACACCGTGGAGGAGCAGGTCGCCCGGGTCATGGTGGAGCGGCTGGTGGTCAGCGGGTCGACCGCCGGCGCCGACACCTCGTCGCTGCAGGAGATCGCCGAGCTGCTCGACGCCGACTGGCTGCCGTCCGCCGCCCTCACCGACGCCTGACGGCGCTCAGCGGGGGTCGGCGGTGCCGTTGGGGGACGTCCCGTCGCCGTCCACGGTGACCACCGGCACCCGGGTGACGCCGTCGGCCTCTTCAGGACCGGCGACCCGGCCCAGGCGGCGCAGCAGCCCGGCGACGTCGACGCCGGTGAGGTCGCCGGAGATCTGCAGCCCCTGGGCGACGTTGGCCGCGACCGAGCGGCCGAGCGACCCGGCGCCGTCGGCCGAGATGACGGTCATCTTGTCCACCGCCGACAGCGGTGCGGCGGCCGCGCCCACCACCTCGGGGAGGACCTTGACCAGCAGGTCGAGGATCGCCGCCTCGCCGTAGTGGGCGAAGGCGTCGGCGCGGGCGTCGAGCGCCTCGGCCTCGGCCCGGCCGCGGGCCAGGATCGCCGCCGCCTCCGCGGCACCCTCGCGCTCGAGGGCGTCGGCGATCGCCTGCCGGCGCAGCTTCTCGGCCTCACCGCGCTTGGCGCCCTCGATGGCCTCCGCCTCGGCCAGCGCGGAGCGGCGGGCCCGCTCGCCCTCACCGTGCAGCTTCGCCTGCTCGGCCGCGGCCTGCGCGGCCGCGATCGTCGCCTGGCGCTCGGCCTCGGCGCTGAGGATCGCCGAGTTCTTGCGGCCCTCGGCCTCCTGCTCGACGCGGTAGCGCTCGGCGTCGGCGGGGCGGCGCACCTGGGTGTCGAGCTGCCGCTCGGTGAGCGCCGCGGTCCGGACGGCGACCTTCTCCTGCTCGGTGAGGATCGCCTGGTCCTGTGCCGCCTGCGCCAGCGGGCCGGCGGCGGCCGCCTTGGCCTTGGCCGCGTCGATCTCGGCGTTGATCTCGGCCTGCTTGAGCGCCAGCTGCCGCTGGGAGACGGCGATCGCCTCGTCGGCGAGCAGCTGCTCCTGCTCGGCGGCCTGCCGGGCGCGGGCCTCGGCGATGCTGGCCTCCTTGAGCACCCGCGCGGCCTCGGGCCGGCCGAGGTCGGCGAGGTAGGAGCCCTCCGCCTGGATGTCCTGCAGCTGGAAGGTGTCGAGCACCAGGCCCTGCCCGGTCAGCGACGACTCGGCCTCCTCGGCGACGGCGGAGGCGAACGCGGCGCGGTCGCGGATGATCTCCTCGACGGTCAGCCGGCCGACGATGGAGCGCAGCGCGCCGGCGAGCACCTCCGAGGTGAACGAGTCGATCCCGGCCTGCTGGTTGAGGAAGCGCTGGGCGGCCGCGCGGATGGCGTGCTCGCTGCCGCCCACCTTGACGATCGCCACGCCCTCGAGGTCGCACTTCACGCCCTGCTTGGAGATGGCGCCGCGGATGCCCACCGGGATGCGCCGGCTGGACAGGTCCATCGTGTGCAGCTTCTGCACGATCGGCAGCACGAAGACGCTGGCGCCCATGACCACCTTCTGCCCCGACATGTCGCGGGAGATGGCGCCGTCGGCCCCGGTGACCTGCCGGCCCTGCCGGCCGGTGACCAGGAACGCCTGGTTGGGCCCGGCCACCTTGATGCGGGACAGCACGAGCAGCACCAGCAGCACGACGAGCAGGGCGATGCCGCCGATGGCGATGAGCAGGGTCATGGGAGGTCGCCTCCGGGCAGGGGGTCGGGCGCGGTCGAGACGACCTCGACGGCGGTCTCGCTGAGCGTGTCGGTGACGTAGACCGGCGTGCCCAGCGGCAGGGGGACGTCGGACCGGGCGGAGTACTTCAGCTGCTGGCCGGCCAGCGCGAGCCGGACCTCGCCGTAGCCGCCGGCGGGCACGGGGGAGACGACGACGCCCTGGGCGCCGAGCAGGTGCGCGCGGGTCAGCGTCTCGGTGGTCGGCATGTCGCGCAGCGCCCGGGACAGCCGGACGGCGCCCCACGCGAGGGGGACGGCGACCGCGAGGCCGACGACGACGGCCACCAGGACGGCGACGGCGCCGGTCAGCGGCAGGAGGGCGAGCGCGGCGGCGCCGCCGAACCCCACCCCGCCGAGCAGCGCGGCCATCGCCGGCACCGAGAACGGCCCGTCGACGTCGCCGGGGCCGAGCTCGCCCAGCTCACCGACGAACAGGGAGACGAGGAGGACCACCAGGCCGAGTCCGCCCGTGGCGAGGAAGGCGACCGTCGCCGCGTCCACGCACCCTCCTGTCCCCGTGCCTACCGGCGACAGACGCTCGCAGGTCGGCGCACGCGGGACAAGGAGTTCCGGATCGGTCGCCCGAACGGGTGGCTCAGCGACCGGCGGTGTACTGGCCGGCGACCTCGTCGGCGGTGAGCACGCGCTCGACGACCACGGCGTGCGCCACCGACCCGGCGAACCAGCTGCTGGTCGGGGCGCCGGGCCAGCTGCCCAGGTTGTCCCAGCCCACGCGCCAGTAGCCGGTGGTGTTCTCGGCGGCGTCCGTGTCGGTGTTGGTCCCGATCAGCACGCCGTCCACGTAGAACGTCAGCCCGGTGGCGGGGGAGAAGGTGCCCGTCGCGAGGTGCCACCGGCCGTCGTTGTAGGCGGTCGGTGACGTCACCGTGTAGTAGCCGCCGTCGTAGATGCCGAAGACCAGGCGGCCGTCGTCGGTCATGTAGACGTGCCGGTCGAACTGGCTGGACTGGGCCCCGTTGGCCCCGTTGCCGAAGCCGATGAGCTTGCCGCCGCGCGTCGTGGTCGTGGCGAACCAGATCTGCACGGTGAGGTGCTGGGGGGCGACGTACTGCCGCGTCGTCCAGAGGAACCCGGAGGAGCCGTCCAGCCGGACGGCGGAGCCGCTGCCGGGCCGGCAGTCCGGCCCGGTCACCCCGTAGGTGATACCACCGCCGGAGAAGGTGCCGTTGCCCGCCGCGCCCGCCGAGCCGGCGTTGGCCGCCGTCGGGCCGGCGGCCTCCTGCAGGCCGAGGTGCAGGGCGGCGCCCGCGCCGGTGCTGCCGGCCGCGGTGGCGCAGGTCCACGGACCCGCGCCGTACTGGTCGGTGACCTGGGCGGCGGAGAGCACGGAGGTCCAGACGGCGGCGTGCGCGAGCGAGCCGGCGAACCAGTCGCTGCTCGGGCGGGTGGGCCAGCCGTTCAGGTTGTCGTGGCCGATCCGCCAGTACCCGGTGGTGTTCTCGGCGACCGTGCCCGCGGCGTTGCGGGCCGCCTGCACGCCGTCGACGTAGAGGGTCATGCCGGCCGAGCCGGAGAACGTCGCCGTGGCCAGGTGCCAGCGGCCGTCGTTGTAGGCCGAGGTCGTGGTGGCGGTGGAGTAGCCGCCGCTGTAGACGCCGAAGACCAGGCGGCCGTCGTCGGTCATGTAGACGTGGCGGTCGTAGTTCGACGACACGGCGCCGCCGGTGCCGGTGCCGAAGCCGATGAGCTTGCCGCCGCGGGTGGTGGTCGTGCTGAACCAGATCTGGACCGAGAACGTCTGCGGGTTGGCGTAGCTGCGGCCGGTCCAGACCTGGCCGCTGCTGCCGTCGAGCGTCACCGCGCCGTTCTCGCCGACGCCGCAGCGCGGACCCGGGGCGCCGTAGGTGACGCCGCTCGACGAGTAGGTGCCGTTGCCGGAGCTGCCCGCGGACCCGGCGTTCGTCGCGGTGGTGCCACCGCTCTCCTGCAGCCCGAGGAACAGCGCGGCGCCGGCGGCCGTGGCGGTACCGGCGCAGGTGAAGGCGGATCCGGCGGCGAACGTGTTGGACGGGGTGCCCGTGGTGGCGCTGAAGACCGCGCGGGCGTCGGCCGCGCCGGGCAGCGTGACGAGGGCGGCCGTGGCCACCGCGAGGGCGACCGGACGGGCGGGCAGCCGGCGGCGCGGTCGGTCCTCCTCGGCGGGCGCCCGGTGCAGCAGGGCGAGCGCGAGCAGTGCGGCGAGGGCCGCGCCGGTGAGGACCAGCGGGGCGGTGCGGCCCTCGGCGGCCCAGAGCGCCGGCAGGCCGAGACCGGGCAGCCGCAGGGTGCCGACGCCGTGCACGGCCGCGGGGGCGACCAGCGAGGCGTCGGCGGTGGCACTGGCGTCGCCGCGCAGCCGCAGGCCGCCGTCCTCGACGGCGACGACCCGGTGCATGCGCAGCTCGCCCGGCACGTCGGGGTCGTCGGCCAGGACGACGTCCCCCGGCGCCAGGTCGGCGGTGTCGACGGGGCGCACGACGACGACGTCACCCGGGTCGAGCGTGGGGGCCATGGAGCCGGACAGGACGACGCTGGACCGCCAGCCGGCGACCAGGGGGAGGACGACGGAGACGGCGAGGAGCAGCGCGAGGACGCCGAGGGCGAGGCGGGCGGCGGCGCTGCTCAGCAGCGCCGGCCAGCCGGAGCGCCAGGTCATGTGTTCTGCGCCTCCCAGGTGAAGGCGATCGCCGCCGTGCCGCCCTGGGCGCTGGCCGGCGCGGAGGCCGACAGGCTGTAGGTGAACCGGTAGGTGGTGCGCTCGCCGGCCGGGTTGCCGGTCGCGGTCCAGGAGCCGACGCCGGCGGCGTAGGTGGTCGGGAAGGCGGCCAGGGTGCCGCGGTAGACCGTGGCGGCGGGGGCGAACCCGTTGCAGCCGGCCGCAGAGCCGCCGGTGCCGGCCTCGACGGCGACGGTCAGGTGGCTGCTGAGCGAGCGGGTCGTGGATCGGCCGGTGCCGTAGAGCCGGACGAGGGAGGGGGCGCTGCCGGTCGAGGTGACCGTGATGCAGCGCGACCGGGCGGCGCCGGGGCGCAGGTCGGCCGCGCTGAACAGCACGGCGCCGGCGTCGTCGTCGGAGAGCGCGACGGTGCCGGTGCTCCAGGCCAGGGTGCGGGCCGGCGTGCTGTCGGTGAAGGCGGCGTAGGCGGACTGCCAGACCAGCCCGGCGGCGACGGCCAGCGCGCCCAGGGCGGAGACCGCCACGGCGATCCGTCGCGCGCGCCGGGTGGGCGCGAGGGGCAGCAGCCGTGGCATGCCGGGGTGATCGACATCCGCCGTCCCGACCTTGAGCGCGGGGCAGTCGGGGGCTGCGGGGATCATCGGGGGGATCCGGGACGAGGGAGGTGCGGGCGTGCGGCGGGAGGCGAGCGTCCTGCACCTCGACCTGGACGCCTTCTACGCGGCGGTCGAGCAGCGGGACAAGCCGTCGCTGCGCGGCCGGCCGGTGGTCGTCGGCGGCACCGGTGGCCGGGGCGTGGTGGCCACGGCGTCGTACGAGGCGCGGGCGTACGGGGCGCGGTCGGCGATGTCGACGGCGGAGGCGCGGCGGCGCTGCCCGCCCGGGACGGCGTTCCTCGGCGGCCGGTTCGGCGCGTACCGGCGGACGTCCGAGGTGGTGATGGAGCTGCTGCGCGAGCTCTCGCCCCTGGTGGAGCCGGTGTCGCTGGACGAGGCGTACGTCGACCTCGCGGCCGGCCCGGGGCACGACCTGTCCGTGGACGGCGTGACGGCGCTGGCGCGGGGGCTCAAGGAGCGGATCGCGGCGGCGACCGGCGGCGTGACCGGGTCGGTGGGCGTGGGGACGTCGAAGCTGATGGCGAAGCTCGGCTCGGACCTGGACAAGCCCGACGGGCTGGTCGTCGTCGCGCCGGGCACGGAGCTGGAGGTGCTGCACCCGCTGCCGGTGACCCGGCTGGGCGGGGTGGGGCCGGCGACCGAGGAGCGGCTGCGCACGGTGGGCGTGCGGACCGTCGGCGACCTCGCCGCGAAGTCGCTGTCCGACCTCGTCGCGCTGGTGGGCAAGGCGCACGGCGCCGGCCTGCACGCGCTGGCGCGGGCGGAGGACGACCGCGCGGTGGTGGCCGACCGGGAGGCCAAGTCGGTGTCGCACGAGGAGACCTTCGAGCGGGACCTGACCGACCTGGCGGTGCTCGGGCGGGAGATCGACTCGCAGGCCGCGCGGGTGGGCGAGCGGCTGCGGACGTCGGCCCTGTCGGGGCGCACGGTGACGCTCAAGCTGCGCCGGTACGACTTCACGACGCTGACCCGGTCGCTGACGCTGCCGCAGCCCACCGACGACGCGCGCACCATCGCCTCGATCGCGCGGCGGCTGCTGACCGAGACGGGGACCGGCGGGGGGCTGCGGCTGCTGGGGGTCGGGGTCTCCGGGTTGTCGGTGTACGCGCAGGGCGATCTGTTCGCGCCGGAGGAGTCCGGCGACGTCGCCGCCGAGGAGCCGGCCGCGGTCGTGCAGGAGACGGAGGAGCCGGCGCCCGCGGACCGCCGCTGGTGGCCGGGGCAGGACGTGCGGCACGACGAGCTGGGACCGGGTTGGGTGTGGGGACGCGGCCTGGGCCGGGTGACGGTGCGGTTCGAGGGCCCGCGCACCGCGCCCGGGCCGGTGCGCACGCTGGCGGCCGACGACCCGGCGCTGCACCCGGGGGATCCGCCGGACTGGCGGGGCGTGGACGAGGAGGCATCGTGACGGAGATCAGCACGTGGGTGCTCATCACCCAGCAGGACCCGGGCCACTCGGCCGCGTACGTCCGGCGGTTCCGCGACATGGCCGCGGCCGGGGCGGACCTGGGTGGCGAGGCGCGGCTGGTGGACGCGCTGGTGCCGCGGGCTTCTCGGATCCTGGACGCCGGCTGCGGGCCCGGGCGGGTGGGGGCGGTGCTGCACGAGGCGGGGCACGAGGTGGTCGGGGTGGACGTCGACCCGGTGCTGATCGCCGCGGCGGAGGAGGACCACCCGGGGCCGACCTGGCTGGTGGGCGATCTCGCGGAGCTCGACCTGCCGGCGCGGGGCATCCCGGCGGAGTTCGACGCGATCGTCTGCGCGGGCAACGTGATGACGTTCCTGGCGCCGACGACGCGGCGGCAGGTGCTCGCGCGACTGCGGGCGCACGTAGCACCGTCGGGCCGGGCGGCGATCGGGTTCGGCGGGGGCCGCGGCTACGACTTCGAGGAGTTCCTCGCCGACGCGGCGGCCGCCGGCTGGGCGCAGGACCTGCTGCTGTCCACCTGGGACCTGCGGCCGTTCCCGGGCGGGTCGGGTTTCCTGGTCGCGCTGCTGGCGCCGGCCTGACGTTTCACGTGGCACACGGGCGGCGCGGGGTCCGAGCGGTCTGGGACCGGCTGCTGCGCCGTCCGGATCAGGGGCGGCGGCGCCGGGCCCGCCGACGGGCGATCGCGGCGGCCACGGAGTCGTGCCGCAGGTCGACCGGCTCGGGGGAACGCACCCACGCGTGCGTGCCGATGCGCTCGCGCCAGGCGGTCCGCTGTCCGTCGTCGTCGTGCATGGTCACCTCCTGGTCGCACCGGCTCGGGGGAGCCGCTCGGACTCGAGACTGCCGGGCCGATCTGTGCCTTCGCTGAACAGCGCGTGCACATCGGCCGTCGATCCCGTGGTCGCCACCGTCGCAGGAGGGTGTGACAGTTCCGGTCCGCCGACTTCTGTCGGTGTCCGACGGCACACTGCGCCGCATGGCGAGCTGGGCAGAGGTCGAGAAGGAGGCGGCGGAGCTGGCCGGGCGGGTGCGCGAGGCGTTCACGCGCGGCAAGCACGCGACGATGGCGACGCTGCGGGCCGACGGGTCACCGCGGATCAGCGGCACCGAGGTCGAGTTCGGCGCTGACGGGCACTTCCGGCTGGGCTCGATGCCGGGTGCGGTGAAGGCGAAGGACCTGCTGCGCGACCCGCGGCTGGCGGTGCACAGCCCGACGTCGGAGCCGGGTGAGGGCGGGGCCGACTGGCCGGGCGAGGCCAAGGTGGCCGGCGTCGCCGTCGCGGAGGCGGATCGCGACGGCGCGCACGTGTTCCACCTGGACCTGCACGAGGTGGTGTGGACCGGCCTCAACGAGACGCGGGACAAGCTGGTGATCCGCTCGTGGCACCCGGGCCGCGGCGTGGAGGAGCGGCAGCGCGCCTGAGCTGCGCTGACGGCTGACGCGGGAACGGGCCAGAACGCGAACGGCGCCGCTGTCCTGATGGGCAGGGGCGCCGATCGCTGCTCGGTGTCGGACGCCGTGAAACTGTCACCTCGTGCGACGTGGACCGTCTCCGGTGACACCTTGCTGTCGTTTATCCACAGGTGCTAACTGCAGCGCGAGAGACGTCCTAACAGCGCATCCATCTGCCCCTCCGCACGCCTCCCTCTCTGGAGTTCCGCACAGGCCCGCGGCAACCGGGCACCGTCGCGCCCGATAAGGCCGCGGTGATCGACCAAGCGCACTCCGTCGCGATGCGCAGGTCAAGTGCTCGATCGTCGGCGTGATCGGCACCACGAAAGTTGTCGGCGGCCCACCCTAGGCTCCCCGGGCGTGTCGCATCCCCTACCCGGCGCCGACCGCCCGCTGCTCGACGAAAGCCTTGCCCACCGGCTGAAGGCGCTGGCCTGCACCGCCCCGCTGCACGACCTCGACGCCCGCAAGGGCCGCCTGGAGTGGCCGGACGCCCAGTGGTACCAGATGTCCGAGATCGCCTTCCAGATCATCGACCAGGTCACCATCGCGATGGACTTCGACCGCGGCGCCGAGCCCCGTGACGTGATTCGCCGGACGCTGCCGTTCGTCGCGCTGCAGGTGCCCGAAAGCAGCCGGGAAGACCACGAGCGGGCCGTCCAGTGGGTGCTGGACAACCTGATCAACGTCGGCACCGCCGACCGCGGCTTCGTCGCCACCTACGGCTCGATCAGCCCGACCGGCGTCTACGAGCGGCGCGCCTGGCCGTTCAAACTGCTCGTCGAGGTCTACGACGCCAAGGGCGGCCTGTACCTGCGCTCGACCAACGAGGCGATCAACGTGCTCGTCGGCGCGCTCGACACCGACGTGGAGGACGCGCAGAAGGCCGCCGAACGGAAACTGGAGAACCTGATCGCCAAGGGGCGGCTGTCGGACGCGAAGACGATCGCGTTGCAGGCCCGGCTGCTGACCAGCCAGTACGCCGAGCAGTTGCGGGTCAAGTTGGAGGCCACCCGCCGTGACGTGCGCGCCGTGGACTGGGTCGCCGAGGTGCCCGACCTGATCAACAAGGCGCTGACCCACATCGAGGAGCGGGCCCGCACGGAGAACTCGATCCTGGCCAACCTGACCCGCTCCCGCGACGAGACCAACGACCCGGTCCGCAAGCGGCAGGCCGCCGACCTGGTCACCCTGGTCGCCGACTGCCTGCGCCGCCACGACCAGTTGCAGGCGCGGTTGCTGGCGGCCGGGAAGACGTTCCGGTTCGAGCAGGACCGCCAGGAGTTCTCCGGCCCGGCCCGCCGGGCCACCGTGGACCTCTACGGGCACCTGCTGCGGCCCACCCTCGACCTGCCGCTGGCGGACGCCACCGGCCCAACCGGCGTGTTCTTCCGCGACTCGGTCGG
Source organism: Geodermatophilus sp. SYSU D00691 (assembly GCF_054050275.1). NCBI lineage: Bacteria > Bacillati > Actinomycetota > Actinomycetes > Geodermatophilales > Geodermatophilaceae > Geodermatophilus > Geodermatophilus sp. SYSU D00691. The sequence continues at coordinate 101,467 of NZ_JBJGYZ010000004.1, read as the reverse complement.
TCTGGCGGTGCCACGGCTGCCGCGGCTGCTCAACCTGGTGCACCTGCTGCTCACTCCGCCGGTCGAACGCGACGACCTCGGTGAGGACGTGCCCGATCTGGACCTGGCGCCAACCGAGGAACCGGCTGTGTTCTCCGAGGAGCAATGGGCCGCTTCCGAGCGGCTGCTCAACTTCGGCGACGGGCCGCCGCGGCGGCTGTCCGGGCTGCTGGCCGAGGCCCGAGCCGAGGACCCGGCGCTGGCGCACCTGATCGCGCTGCGCGTGCTCTACCTGGTGCAGCCGGAGATCACTCGGGCCAGCAAGCACGAGACCACCACGCTGATCGCCGTCGATGACGGCACCGCACTCGAAGACCCGGAATGGGGCGGAGCCGACCTGCTGGTCGGGACGGCCGCCATCGCCGCCCCCGTTACCCACGAGCAACCCACCGGCCAGGAGGACGTGGCATGAGCATGCTGACCGACGACGTCACCGACGCCGCCCGGCTGATCGCCCTGGGCATGCGTCCGAAGCAGATCCCCGCCCGCGACCTGGACTACGCCGACCTGGTCCGCCGGTACACCCAGGACGAGGAGTTCGCCGACCTGGTCACAGCGGTCGCCGACGGGCTCGGCCTGACCATCCTCGACGTCACCGTCGGCTCCGGGCTGGTTGCCGGGCCGTGCGAAGAGTCGGTGTTCGAGGTGCGGATGGACGACTACGCCAAGCGATCGGTGCTCTCCGATCGCCGCGCCGATCGAGTCATCCACGGGCTGGCGCACCTGGCCGCCGCCGCCCTCGCGTTTCCCCGGCCGGAAGACCTGGCCAACGACACCTACGTCGGCTACGTCAGCGTGGATGACGTGGACGCCGCCGTCCGGGAAACCTGCCGGGTGCTCGCCGAACGCGCCGCCGCCGCGGGGGAGAACGCCGACCCGCTGGAGTCCGCCCCGGACCTGGAGCGGGCCTGGCGCGCCTACGCACGCCGGGGCCAGGCAGGGGGCAGCAAGACGGGCGGCACCAAGGACGGCCGGGCCGCGTCGGACTCCAGCCGCGGCGCGGTCGCCAAGGCGCTGCGCTACCTCACCGACCAGGGCATGCTCACCGCCCGCAACGACGACCGCGGCGGCTCCTACCGCACCACCCCCCGCTACCAGATCCAGGTCCGCGAACTGGCCGCGAACACCGCCTACCGGCAACTGCTCGACCTGGGCGTGATCACCGTGCCCGACCCGTCCGGCACGCTCCACCCCGTCGCGCCGACCCTCTGATTGAGGAGCCTCCGTGTACGAACTCTCTCGGGTGCGGCTGCACTCGGTCGGCCCGAAGGGCGCCCGCTACCAGGACGTCGTGCTCAACATGCGTGACGTCGGCCCTCTGGTGCCCCGCCCCGCGCAGGACGCCCTATTCGACGCGGGCGAACCGCGCCGCCGCCCGTCCCCGGCCAGCGTGCTGTTCTCCGAGAACGGCAACGGCAAGTCAGTGCTGATCCGGCTGATCTTCTCGGTCATGCTGCCGGGGAAAAAGCAGGTCGTCGGCACCACCGACTCCCGGGCGCTGGAGAAGTTCGTGCTCGCCACCGACGTCGCCCACGTCGTGCTGGAATGGCAGCACACGGTCACGGGCCAGCAGGTCATCACCGGCAAGGTGTCCGCGTGGCGCGGGCACGTCGTCTCCACCGACCCGTCCCGGCTGCAGGAGATCTGGTACTCCTTCCGGCCCACCCCCAACTTCAACCTGGACAACCTGCCGCTGACCGAGTCCGGCCGCCTGGTCACCCTGGCCGGATTCCGCGACCGCATCCACGCCGCGGCCAAGGCCGAACCGCAGATGGAGTTGGCCTGGGAGACCGTGCAGACTTCCTGGACCGAGCACCTGGACTCCATCGGGCTAGATTCGGAACTGCTGGCCTACCAGCGGAAAATGAACCTCGGCGAGGGGCAGGCCGCCGCCGCGTTCACGTTCAAGAGCGACGAGGCGTTCATCGACCGGCTACTGCGCTCGGTCACCGACGAGGAGGACCCGCGGCTGCTCGCCGACAACCTCGACGAGTTCGCCGACCGGCTCGCCGAACGCGAGATCATGCTCGCCGAACGCGACTTCCTCGACGGCGCACTCGGCCTGCTCGGCCCACTGGCCGCGGCCGACCGGCAGGTCATCACCGCGGTCACCCAGAAGAACGAGGCCGACAACGCCGCCATCGCATTCGCCGCCTCCCTGCACGCCCGGCACACCCAGGACACCGCCCGGCTGACCGTTCTCACCGACCGGCTGACCACCGCGCAGGAAGCCTTCATCGACGCCGACCGCAAAGAGCGCCGGATGAACCGGATCGTGCTCGAACTGACCCGCCACGTCGCCCGGCTGACCTGGGAGGCAGCGAAGGCCGAACAGCAGGACCTGATCGGCAAGCGCGCCGCCGCACGCGCCCTCCTCGACGCCTGGCAGGCCACCGGGGTGGTGCTCGCCCACCGAGAGGCCCGGGCGAACGCCGACGCGCTGCGGGTGCTAGTGGGGGAGAAGGAACGCCAGGCCGCCGGACCGCTCGCCGCCCGCAACACCGCCGCCGCCCGGCTCGTGATGGGCCTGCTCACGCTCGCCGCCACCGCCACCACGGTCGCCGAAGAGGCCGATACGGCCGCCGCCGACCTCGCCGACCAGATCAAGAGCGTGGAGGCCGAGGAACGCACCCAGATCGGCCTTGCCGCCACCGAGACCGGCCGCGCGACCACGGCTGCCGACAACATCCGCGCCGCGGAAACGGCGATCACCGAGGCGGTGACTGCCGGGCTACTCACCGACGGGCAGGCCCCCGCCCACGCCGCCGACGCCGCCCACATCGCCGCGCAGGCCGCCGCCACCGCCCTCACCGACGCTGAAACGGAAACCACCCGGCTCGCCACGGAGGGCAAGCGGCAGGCCCAGACACTGCGCGCCGCCGAACGGACCGCCGACCGCGCCGGGCACGCCGCTGAGACCGCCGCCACCCGCCACGCGCAGGCCCGAGCCGAGACCGAAGCGCTCGCCGCCGAGGAACGGCTGGCCGCGCTGCTAGGCACCGAGCAGGTGCTCCCCGAAACCGACGCCGACCGGCTTCTCGCCGCGCTGCGCGCCGCGATCGAGACGGCCACCACCGAGCGCGACGAGTTGCGCCTGGCCGACCGCGCGGACGAGCGGGTGCTCACCGCGCTGGGCACCGGCGGGCTGCTGCCCGCACCCGAGGACGTGCTGACGGTGCAGCGGGCACTGGAGGCGGAAGGGATCGTCTCCTACACCGGCTGGGAATACCTGGCCACAATGCCCGAGGCCGAACGCGGAGACGTCATCGCCGCCTACCCGCACCTGATCGCCGGGATCGTGCTGAACAACCCGCAGCAGGCGGCCGAGGCCGACCGGGTGCTCACCGCCGCCCGGCTGCTGCCCCGCTCGATCGTCGCTGTCGGCGACACCCGCACCCTCACCGCGCCGCTGACCGGCTCGGCCGCCGGGCTCCGGTTCATCGTGCCGCCGAACCCGGCGCTCTACGACGAGGAGAAAGCCGCCACCGAACGCGACATCCTGCTCGCCGCCCGCGAGACCCGGCGCGCCCGCCTCACCGTCCTGACCGACCAGATCACCACCGACACCCGGCTGACCGGCCGCCTGGAAACCTGGCAGGCCACCTACCCGGCGGGCGCCCTGGCCCTGCTGGAGACTGCCCGGGACACCACCGCCGCAGCCCACGCCGAGGCGCTCGCCGCCGTCGCCGAGACCGAGGAACAGGCAAGCGCCGTCGCCGCGGCCGAGACCACGCTGGCCGCCGGGCTCCCCGGGCTGCGCACCGCCGCAACCGCCGCCCTCGAACTCGCCGCCGTGCTCGACCGGCTCACCGAACGGGCCGCGCAGATCCCGGCGTGGACCGAAACCGCCCGCACCGCCCGGGAAGCGGCCAGCGCCGCCACCGGCAAGGCCGACGCCGCCCGGCGCCGCGCCGAGGAACTGCGCCGCGAGCGGGAAGAGACGCTGCGCCGCCGCGACGACCAGAAACGCATCGTCGCCCAGGCCCACGAGGAGATCGGCAAGACTCCCGGCGGCGGCGATGTCGAACTGACCGGCGCGCCCCTGGTTGAGGACGTGCAGACCCTCCGGGACGCCTACACCGCCGCGAAGTCCGCCTACGACAAGGTCGAGGTCGGCGCCGACCTGCGCGCCGAACTGGCCAGAGCCGAGGATGCCGAGGCCATCACCCTCGCCCAGGTGCAGGCGCTGCCCTCCCCGCAGCGGAGGGCCGCGGAGCGGCTGCTGGCCAGTCCCGACGGCGCCGACCCCGCCGCCCGCGCCGCCGCCAGGGACCGCGCCGACCGCGAGCACGCCGCCCTGGGGCAGCGGGTGGAGACCGCCGCCGCAGAAGAAGGCCGGACCCGCGTCCTGTACGAGCAGATGCCGCCGCAGGAGGTCGCGCTGGACCCGTACGGCGCGCCCCGCGACATCGCGCACGGCGACGAACTCGTCACCTCAGCCACCGGGGACTGGCGGGCCGCTCAGACCCTGCTGCAGGAAGCCGAGGCCGCCCGCACCAAGATCCAGCGCGACGTCGATGCCACCCGGCAGGCCGTCGACGAGATCGCCACCCTCACCGAGGACTTCACCGGCATCCTGCCCGAGGACCTCGACCCCGACCTCTACCCGCTCTTCGACGGCCCCATCGAGGCCGCCCGCGCCCGCCGCAAGACGGTCCGCGACAACCTCACCGCCGCCACCGAGGCCATGGCCGCGGCCGACGCCACCGCCCGCCGCACCTCCAGCGAACTGACCGCCTATGCCGCCGCGCGCCGCTTCGACACCGTCGACAGCCCCGTCCGGGACGCCATCCGCTCCGCCGACTTCAACACCCTGCCCGGCTACGCCGCCCGCTGGGCCGAGAGCATCCGGCCCCGGCTGCGCAGCATCAACGACGACCTCGCCAACATCAACCGGCATCGCAACCAGATCGTCACCCGGCTGCGCGGGCTGGTCGAGGTCGCCCTGAAAACCCTGCACACCGCCGAGAAGGTCAGCACCCTGCCGGAGAGTCTCGACGGCTGGGGCGGGCAGAAGTTCCTCCGGATCCGGTTCACCGAAGCCGACTCCGCCACCCTCGACGCCCGCCTCGGCGAGGTGATCGACGACGCCTCCGGCGCCGGAACCGGCAAGCGGGACGGCATGACCCTGCTGATGAAGGGCGTGAAGGCGGCCATGCCGCGCGGGGTGACCGTCGAGTTGCTCAAACCCGACACCACGCTGCGCACCGAGCGGGTCCGCGTCAACGAGGTGCCGGTGGTGTTCTCCGGCGGCCAACTGCTCACCGCGTCGATCATGCTGTACTGCACGCTCGCGGCGCTGCGCGCGAACAACCGCGGCGAGACCCGCCGTCCGCACGCCGGGGTGCTCTTCCTTGACAACCCGCTCGGCACCGCCAACGCCGGATACCTGCTCGACTTGCAACTCGGCGTCGCCGACGCGCTCGGCGTCCAGTTGGTCTACACCTCCGGGGTGTTCGACGTGAACGCGCTGTCGGTCTTCCCGCTCATCGTCCGGCTCCGCAACGACAAGGACCTGCGCACGGGCATGAAGTACCTGACCGTGGAGGAGGAGATCCGCCGCGTGCTGGACGCCACCCTCGAACCGGCCGACGGCACCGGACGGCTCACCGCCGCCCGGCTGTTCCGCAAGGCCCCCGCGGAAGCCTCGGCCGATCCCGCCGCCGAACCGGCCGCCTCATGACCAGCACCCCCGACCTTGACCCGGACCTCGAGTCAGACTTCGGCCCGGATGCGGACGACGACCAGCCCGGCGGCGGGGGAGACGCGTCCGGCCCTGGCCTGAATGCCCGGGCCGCAGGCCTGGCCGCCTCCCTCGCCGACTGGCCACGCCGCAAGGCCGCCCTGACAGACCTGTGGCGACTCTTCGACGCCGCCGACCCGGCCAGCCTCGGCAGCCGCGACCGCCGGGCACTGCTCGCCGACACCCTCAACGAACTAGACGCCGCGGGCCTGATCAGCCTGCCCGGCGCCACCTCCTGGGACCGGACCACCCGCCCGCCGCTGCCACGCTTCGTCTGGCTCCCGGCCGCTGCCACCGCTCCGGCCCCGGCCCGGACCGTGGTCTGGCATCCCGCGCTGGCCTGGGCCGCCCACCCCGGCCTCACCCCGACCCAGCGCGGCTACCTCAAACAGATCAACACCTGGCTGCATGGCCACCGCGACGATCTCGTCGTCCCTCTGCGCGAACGATCCCTGGACATCTTCGGCAAGGAGAAAATCCTCGACCGGCTCGTGCGCACCAACCTGTTCGCGCCCGACCGGCTCACCCTCGCCCTGCTCCGCGCCCGGCGGGTCGCGCCCCGGCTCACCGTGGAAACCATCGGCGACGGCGACACGCTGCTCGTCGTGGAGAACAGCGACACCTTCGACTCACTCGTTCACGCCCTCGCCCCCCATCCCGACCGGATCGGGCTGGTCGGCTGGGGCGCGGGAGCCGGATTCCAGGCCTCGGTGCTCTCCATTCCCCGGCTCGGCCGTCCCATCCGCGAGGTCCGCTACTTCGGTGACCTCGACGGCAAGGGCCTGGAGATCCCCACCTACGCCGCCGACCTTGCCGCCACCGAAGACCTGCCGCCGATCCGCCCCGCCACCGGGCTCTACACCGCGCTGATCGCGAACGCCCGCCCTCAGCCCGGCCAGCCGGCCATCGCCGCCGACACCGCTACTCGGCTCGCCGCCTGGCTGCCCGGACCGCTCCAGCCCGCGGCGATCGCTCACCTGACCAGCGGCCACCGCCTCGCCCAGGAGGCGATCGGGTTGGCATACCTCATCCGACGCGACGACTGGCGTTTAGGTCTCTGAGCGGGCAATCCCGTATTGGGCCGACCCGGTTGGCGGCCGAGGCGCGTGCATCGCTCCCCCAGCTGTGACGGCGAAGCGGGCCCACGGGAGTAGACGCTCAGGGATTCCGCGTCTGGGAGTGGCCACGCGGCTTGTCGCTTGCGTCAACGACAGGGGTGTCTTCGAACAGCGCGAAGAGGGCCTTCGCGTAGTCCTGGATTTCCTGCAGGGAAGCGAAAGGTACGTGCTCCTCCGCCTCGGGTTGGTTCGCCAGGCGTCGGGTTTTTGACATGGGGGTCTCCGCTCGTTCAGAGGAATCGCGAGGTCACGACGATGACCCCAGCAGGCAACCGCCGTGGTTATCGTCTGGACTGGGTACTGACTTCGCTCGAACCAGCCCGCTCAGTTCCCACGCGCGGTCGCTCCGGCTGGGAAGTGGGGATTCGGCAGGTTCGCCAGCGTAGTTTTGGGCCTTCAGGTCACGAGCCCAGCAGCAGACTCCGCGAGCATCAGGGCTCAGCGCCCTTCGCAACCCGGACGGCCGGTGGGGCGGACGGGCCACGCTGGGCGGTCTCCTGCGTGCTCTCGCCGAAGTCCGGGCCCCCCTCCCCCCTCGCATGCGGAGCCGGTGATCACTTGACGCCAGGTATGCGTGTAGCGTGCGTCACAGCCTCCGGGTTCGCCCTCGTCGAGGGCAGCCAACCTCCTGCCCGGCGGCCCTCAACAAGGAGGTTGGACGATGAACTCGTCCAGGCTGCGGGCTCCGTGTGTGCGCCCTTCCGCCCTCGGGCTGGTTCGGGGGTGACGCCGCTGAGGCCGCGAGGCCGCCAGGGGTACGTGGTCAATCTGCCGCCGCAGGGGCATCAGGTTGTCTTGGGGACCGCCGGGACCGGCAAGAGCACCATGGCGATGCTTCGCGCCGACCACCTCGCTGCGCCGACCACACGGAACTCCGGCCGAGTCCTGCTGGTCACGTACAACCGGGCGCTGATCGCCTACCTCCGGCACCTGCTCCCGTCGGCGTCGGCGAACATCACGATCGAGACCTACGGCAGGTTCGCGCGGGGATACCTGAACAGTCGCGGCCAGATGCCGCGCTGGGGAGGCATTGCCACGCCGAGCCAGCGCCGCATGTTCATCCATCAAGCCCTCGCCGAGGTGGGGCCTCGGCATCCGAGGTCTGGTGTCCTCCAGCGGGAGATGGCCTTCTTCCTCGACGAGTTGGGGTGGATCGCCTCGATGGGCATCAGAACGCTGACGGAGTATCAGGCGGCCCGCCGGTACGGCCGCGAAACGGGACTCAACGAGCGCCAGCGAGAACGGGTGTGGGAGGTCTACGTCGCCTACCGCAACTACAGGCAAGCCGGAGGACCGCTGTACGACTGGTTCGACCTCGCGACGAGTGTGAGGGAGGCGCTGGCCACCGACTCCGGACCGCGGCTGTACAGACACATCATCATCGATGAAGGGCAGGACCTGTCCCCGGAAGCGGTGCGCTCCCTCGTGGAGGCAGCCGATCCGGAGGGCTCGGTCACCTTCTTCGGCGACTATCACCAGGCGATCTACGGCCAGGGGCTGTCGTGGCGCGCCTGCGGACTGAACATCCGCCAGGTGGAACGGTTCCAGGACAACCTCCGCAACACCGCCGAGATCGCCGCGTTGGCCATCGCGATGGCCAAGTCGGACGCGATGGTGGGCGAAGTCGAGGATCTCGTCGAGCCTCTGCAGCCGAACGCCGCTGGCGCCAAGCCCACCTTGGCGGCGTGCCGCGGTCGAGCACACGAGATCGAGGTGGTCCAGGCGCAAGCGAGGAACTTCGCCGGGGGCGGCTCCGTCGCAGTGCTCGCGCGCACATGGCAAGACGCGCAGCGGGCAACCCGCGGGCTCCCGACCCGGAAACTGAATCCTGATCTGGCCGAATGGGACGGCGCCCCCGGCATCTACATCGGCGCCTACCACTCCGGCAAGGGGCTGGAGTTTGACGCCGTGATCATGCCGTTCCTTGGCGCCGACACTGTTCCCCACCCCGACGTCGTCGACGCGTTCGGGGAGGACGAAGCCGCTTCCCGGGAAGCGAAGTTGCTCTACGTGGGCATCACCCGCGCAAAGTCCGACCTGCTGATGACCTACAGCGGCAAGTTGACCCCGTTGCTGCCGCAGGACCCCCACCTGTACGTCGAGGTGATCCCTTGAGTGAGCCGACGGTCGCTGAAGTGCTGGCCGGACTGGCTGTGACTCGGCTCGCTCACTTCACTCCCGCGCGGAACGTTCCGGGCATCCTCAAGGACGGCATGATCCGCAGCAGCAAGGACCTCGCTGATGCGGCTCCCGAGTCGTTCTCCCCGACCGACAGGCAGCGATTCGATGCGCATCCCGACCATGTCTGCTGCTCGTTCGAGTACCCGAACGTCTACTACCTGCGGCAAGCCCGGGCGAAGCCCGAGTACACCAACTACCCGGACTGGGCCTGCCTGCTGATCAACCGTCGCGTGGTCGAGCGCGATGGCACGCTCTTCTGCGGATGCAACGCCGCGAAGGGCTGGGGTGGGTACCTCCGACCCGGGGGCACGGCCTTGGCGGACCTATGGGCGGACCCGTCGATACCAGTGGGGTACCACCGCGGACCGAATCACCATCCGGCCGTTCCGACCGACATGCAGGCCGAGGTGCTGGTGCCCGGGCCGATCCTTTTGTCAGATGTGCACGCGATAGTGGTGAAGGACGCCGCCACCGCAGCGGAGTTGTTCGCGACCTATCAGAGGTGGGACTTGACGCCCGAGCGACTGGAGTGGCGGATCGCTCCATCCTTCTTCGCCGTGAACGCGCTGGTGACACGGGTCCGCAACGGCGGCACCATCGAGGAGATCGGTTGGGAACCGGAGGGAGCGACGTGACGGCACCCTTCAAAGCCGACCCTGCACGAGTCCGCGGCCTATTGGTGGGCGCCGCCGTCGGTGACGCCCTCGGCTGGCCGCAGGAGGATCGAAACAACATCATCGGGGGCGCGCGAGCCCGCAAGGTCGACCCCCAATCCCGCTTCAGGGCTTGGCGACGCAACGCTGGAACGCAGTACGCCCGCTATGAGGACCCGGTTCGTGAGGGCGAATACAGCGACGACACGCAACTGCTACTCGCCGTTGCACGTGCATGCATGCGTGGCGACGACTGGCTGCGCTGGATGACCGAGATCGAACTGCCCACGTGGCTGCTCTATCAGCGCGGCGGCGGTCGAGCGCTCCTGACTGCCAGCCGCGCCTGGGCGGACGGTCATCCCCCGTGGGCCAAAGACTCCGATCGTGTGACCGCGTACTTCAATGCCGGAGCCAACGGCGTCGCGATGCGCATTGCCCCCCACGCAGTCGCCACGGCGGAGGACCCAGACCCACGGCGCCTCCTAGATCGGATCGTCGCCGATGGACTGGGCACGCATGGTCATCCACGCGCCCTCGTCGGCGCTTGTATCCATGGGCTGGCGATTCGTCACGCCCTCGCTCGCCGGGGAACCCTCGGATACGGCGACCTGATTCATTCACTTCTGGACGACGCGTCCTGGCGAGACGACACCCTCCTGGATCGCGCCGCTCCCACCGACTGGCATGACGGCTTCCGTAGTGCGCTGAAGGAGGACCCATCGGCGGTCTGGAAGACGACCGCCGACGAGGTCACGGACCTACTACTCCTAGCCCTAGAAGCACTGCAGGCCGGGGCTATGGCCAACGACGACCAGGTCCTCGAACGCATGGGGTGCTTCGACAGGAAGCGCAACGGCGCTGGCACGGTGAGCGCCGCTGCCGCGCTGTATCTAACGGCCCGGTCGGCGGCCCGTCCGATGAGCGGTCTCCTTCGTGCAGCATTCGTCCAGCGCGCCGACACGGACACCCTCGCCTCGATGACTGCGTCACTGCTCGGAGCCGTGCACGAAGTGGACTGGCTGGGACCCCTGGCCACCGCAGTCCAGGACTCTCCTTACATCTCCGAAGTCGCTCATAGCCTCACCCAGCGAGCCAACACCCTCACCGACGTTGTTGACGAAGCGGTCGATCAGGAAGGCGTCCGGAAGGCGCTGACTCGGCTCCGCGCTGATCTTGGGAAACAGGAAGCATCGATGCTCCTTCTTCCCGACGGCCGTCCCGTGGAGGTCGTGGAACGCCATTCCTTGGCAACCAAGGCCAACGCGATGGTCGAACGCGTGGTGGGACGGACTGTGGATGGTCAAACCCTTGCCTTCGACAAGCTCAGTCGAGGCCGCAAGGCGGACGCCACGCGTTCCGGACCGGTCGACGCACCCCGGGATGTGCAAGTTCCGGCGGCACTTCAGCCGCCGCCCGTCGCGACAGACTCGTCCACCACAGCAGCCCGGATCATGTCCGTCAGGCTCAAGGTCCGTGACCTCGGCCGCGCATCCGGGTTCTACGCAGACACGTTTGGCCTGACCAGCGAACCTGGGTCCGACAAGACCGTCCTTGCTGGCTCTCTCATCCTGCAGCGGGCCCGACCCGATGAGTCCGTGGGCGCGACGAACCGCGTAATGGTGACGATTGGCGTCCGGCACCTAGGTGATGTCGTGAAGAGACTGGACGAGGCGGGCTACTTCTACGAACCGGTGGGCCAGCCTGACCAGAAGCAAATATGGCTGCGCGATCTTGACGGCAATCCCCTACACGTCTGTGAACTCTCCGCGGGCGGTGGAATGGCTTAGCCCTCCGCTGACTCACCCGCTGCATGCGCAATCCACGGGACATGCCGTTCTACCGTCGGAGGGCCTGATCTCCGCCCGGCTCTCAGACCTGGCTCCGCGCGGACTACCTCTGTCACCCCTGGCACCTAACGTCCAGCCATGGCTCGAACCCACCTCGCACGGTCGTTGATCAGGCCCGTGGCCTCTCACCGTGGCCGCCGTCCAGCGGGCGCTGAGAACATATGGCAGCCTCAGCGGCTTCAGGCGTGGCCGAGCGTGGCTCGTCTCATTCGTCAGTAGCCTCAGGGGATGCGGGCGAGGGAGGGTCTGGTGGCCCGCAGGTGGTCGGATGCCTGACTGCTCCACGTACCTGGAGTCGGCCTTTCCCTTCGTAAAGGTGTCCCGCCTGGTGGAAGCCGATCGGCGCGCGCCCGACCCTGCCTACCAGGCGCATCGCTGGTGGGCTCGGCGCCCACCTGCCCTCGTCCGTGCGGCACTACTCGCAGCGACTCGGCCAGCGGACACGACGGCGCGTGCCTTCTGGAAGGCGTACGCCAGTCCTGAACCGCACCTCTCGGGGCTGACCGTGTCCGACCCGTTTCTGGGTGGTGGGACCACCCTCGTCGAAGCCGCACGCCTCGGAGCCCGTGCGGTCGGGACCGACGTGGACCCCCTCGCCGTCGCGCTCAGCCACCATCAACTGGCCCCACCGGACAGCAGCAAGGTACTGGAGGCCGGGCTCCGACTATTTGCTTGCCTCCGAGCCGACTTAGGTCACCTGTGGCCGGAGTTCGATCCAGCCGCCTGGCGGCCTCTGCACTACTTCTTCGCCCCGGTCGTGACCTGCCCGGCCTGCCTAAGCGAGGGGCTCCTGTACCGGTCACTGGTCCTTGCGCGCAGCATCGGGCTCGCAGGTTCTGTGGTCCGAGACGCCGCGATCGTGGCGTTCTGTCCGGACTGCCGACGCCCGCAGAACCTGGACAAGGGCAGCGAGACGCTGAGTTGCTGCGGCCGTACCCGGAGCCTCACCGAGGCAACCTTCACCCGCGGTCGTTACACCTGCCCGGCCTGCGGGGCCCGGAACCAGCATGAGTACCTGCAGACGGCACGTGCACCACAGGCACTTCTCGCCGTTGAAGAAATCCCCGTCGATGGCACCCGTAACGGTCGCGCGCACCGCCGGATCCGCGCCGCAGAAGTAGCCGAACAGACGGTGGAGGCCGCCGCGCTGACCTGGATCGCCCAGTCCAGCGTCACTACACCCGCGGACGTTCCGCTCACCACGGCGTCGAAAGATCAACGACCCATTAGTTTCGGCGTCGACACTGTCGGCAGGCTTCACACACCCCGGCAACTCGCATACCTCGCCTGGGCTCAACACCTCATCGGCCAGATGACCGAACCGGACGAGGTGAAGACGGCACTGCGGCTGGCCGTCTCTAGCACCATTACTTCGAACAACCGGCTATGTGGCTACGCAACTGACTACGGACGCCTGGCCCCGCTGTTCAGTGTTCGAGCGTTCGCCCTCCCGGCGCTCACCGTCGAGTTGAACCCCCTGAACCCGGATGGCGGACGTGGAACGTTCCTCGCCGCACTCAGCCGGGTCACTAGGTCCTGCGATCAGACCGTCAAGCGCAGCGTGTTCGACGTCCACGGGCAAGTCCAGGCTGTCTCGATGACGCTCTCCCGCGGTCACGCCACCCACGACGTTCGATGCGCGGATGCGACCGCCGAGGACGCGACCCTGACGCCCGAGGCCGGAGACCTCGCCGATGTTTGTCTCACCGATCCTCCATACTTCGACTTCATCGCCTACGACGCCCTCAGCCAGGTGTATCGCGCCTGGCAGCCCGCTCCGGCCCTAGCCGGAACTCCACTTCACCCGGAGGGCGACGATGCGGTGGGCTCGTTTGGGACTCGGCTCGGCGCCGCACTGACCAACGCGACGGCGGCGTCCAAGCCCAGTGCCCTCATCGCATTCACCTACAAGGGCGACGAAGATGCCTGGAGCGCCGTGGGTCTGGCACTGGATGAGGCGAAACTGCGCGTGACAGCGCTGTGGCCGGTGCTCGCCGATCCCCACATGGGACACCACGCGTCCGACGGCAACTGCGAATACGACATGCTGGTCGTCACTCGCCCGATCAGCGTCACCCGGGGATGTCCCGCGGCCGTCACGAGCCCGCAGCGGTGGATCAAGGCGTTGCGAACGGTCCGCAAGGTCTCATCCGCCGACCAGAACAACATGCAAGAGGCGCTCGCGATGGCGGCAGGCCGGTGGGGAACCGTCCTTCCTTAATAGGGCCTGAGACGGTGCCCCCGACGACGCACCGAATCTACGACCAGCGCAGGCTGGCAGGCTGGATCTTGACTGTGCCGTTGTCGTCCCAGGCGAGGCGGACAGGGCTGCGGTGCCGACAGCGGGTGTCGGCGAACGCCTTCAGCAGCCTGCTTGCCCGGAGCACTTCGATGTCGGTCGGTAGATGCTGCAGCAGTTCCTCGCTGACGAGAACGATGATTTTGGCCCGGGCCCGGGAGGCCATCACGTTGAATCTGTTGAGGGACTGAAGGAACTCGTCCTCGTCGGCGATCGTGTCGGGGTCTCCGACCGCGTAGGAAGCGACCATGATGTCGCGCTGCTGACCCTGGAACCGTTCGACTGTGTCCACCGCGGCCCGGACGAGACTTGGCTGGACACCAGGCAGCACCCGGCTGATGAGGCTGCTGATCATGCTCTGCTGGGCTCGGTGCGGCGTGACAACGCCTAGTCCCGTGGCGAAGAGCCCTTCGATGGCATACGGCGTAGTGGAGGGCGGAACGGGATGACCGGCGGGGACGGATTCTCCGTTCAACTGGTCAGCAAGGCGGTCGTGGAGGAGCCACGCCAGACCGGCGACGACTTGCGCCTCGAAGCGATTGGACTGGCTGGATAGGCCGTCTCGGTAGACGAGGCAGGTAACCGGGCGGGCCGGGTCGAGCAGCAGCGGCAGGTCCGGTGACCAGACAAGTTCAGAAGGCCACCCGGCAGGTGGCTCCTCGTCGCTGGGCATCGCGCCCAGAAGATTGAGCCGCAGGCGCGGGTTGTGAGCGACGAGGCCGGGCGGGTAGTCGGCGTCGCGAGCCAAGGCAACGATCTCGTCGTTCGAGCGGTAGTTCACGGTGAGGTTCTGCGACGACACCCCGTGGTGCTTGGCGATGAAGTCGTAAATGCTCCCGACCAGGTGCTCGGTGCCGTCCGGCGGCTCCACCTGGTGGATCGGCGGCAGTTGTAGTGGATCGCCCGCGACGACGACGGACCCTCCGGGCGCCAAGGTGGCCAGGGGCAGGACGGCGTTGGCGACGTCTACCTGACTGGCCTCATCGATAACGATCAGGTCGAACAGGGGCGCGGTCGGTCCCGCACCGGTCGCCTCGGCCAGGCGGTGAATCTGCTGCGCGCTTGCTCCCACCACGGTGATCTCAGTCCGGTTGGCAGTGAGCCGGTCCTGCAGCGACTGCTGGGTCGCGTCGGGGTTTCGTGTGACTCGACAGTCGATGACTGGCGCCACCGCCTCTTCGCGGTTGCCGGAGCGGCATCGCCAGACCTGTGCGGGCAGGCCCATGCTTTGCACGATCTGGGCAACGTCGGTGAGAACGTTGTCGATCGCGTTGTACGTGGAGGAGGCGACAAGGACGCGCAGTGGCTTCCGGTCGGCAGCGGCGTCGTAGACAGCGCCAGTGACGATGTTCGTGACGGTGCGACTCTTACCTGTCCCGGGCGGGCCCCAGAGAAGCGCCAGCCGGTGGGTCAGAGCGTGGTCGAACGCGGACCACTGACTCGGGTTGAGATCCCGTCGGGCGGCGACCAGTGCGGCCTTCGCCGCGGTGATGTTGCGCAGAACTGGGGTAGCCGCCATCGCTTGCGCGTCCCAAAAGACGTCTTCCACGGGTACCGACGCGGCGGCCTGGGGAGTGGGAGCGGTTCCAAGGGCGCGGGCGGCAATGGGCGAGGCCACTGCCTTGGGGGTTCGGCCGATGGCGCGCAGGGTGGCCTGGAGTTTGTCGGAGAAGAAGTCCTTAGTGGTCTTCTCCATGCTGACGTGGCGATCCAAGGACAGGAGACCGGTGGCGAGCAGCGCCTGCCGGGCGAGGGCCTTGTATGTACCCATCTCGACGACGGCAAGGTTCAGATCGCGGTCGAAGCGGACCAGGGTGGCGCTGAGGACGTCGGTCATGGCCGCGAACTGGTCCTGCCCGAAGTTGGCAAGGATGTTCGGGGCGATTGGGCCCGCCATCTTTCGGACGAAGCGTCCAACCGTCCAGTCCAGGATCTCGACCATGTTCTCCGGGACCAGGGCGCAGAGGAAGTCGCCTTCCTTGAAGTTCGCCTGGGCGCTGTTGGGACGAACTTCGTACACCTCGTGATCGAGGGTGCCGGTCATGTTCAGGGCCTGGAAGGCATCGGCTCGTTCGCGACCGGTGAGTCGGCGAGGAAAGCGCGCTGCAACGAACCGGGCCTCACGCTCGTGCGGCGGCATGGCGCGGCGGCGCGCGGCTTCTTGAGCATCCACGGCGTGGTTCAACTTGGTGAAGGCGAGCAAGAGCAGTTCGTCGGCGGTCAGCCGGGCAACGTTCTGGGGCGGGGCAAGCACGGGGTGTCGGGGCGCACGCCGACGCAGCAGGTCCTGCTCACGCAGGTCCTGCCGGAGCCGCTTGGTTACCTCCTCGAGCGCCTGCAGCCGTGTGCCGACTGCTCGCTGGAGGTTCGTGATCGTGTTCGCGAAGTGAGGACCCCGTCTCCAGACGTCGTGAGCCCGCTCGCTGGGAATCTGGTCGGAGAGCGGGTCTTCCCAGTAGGTCGGCATTCGGAACTGGTCGTAGGGGGGCTGGATACCCCTCGTGTGGTAGAGCCGGGCGGTGCTGAGCAGTGAGTAGTGGTGGCTGATCGGCAGGGCGAGCAGTGACCGGACGGCGTCGCCGACGATGGTGATGACTGGGTCGGCCATCAGTCGCGCGGACTGGAGGATCTGCTCGGGAGGGAACAGCCAGGCGAGGGTCCTCAGGCCGTTGGGTGCGGCGAGGATCGCTTGGAGGTGCCGTCCGACGATTCGGCAGAGGTGCCGATACGTCAGGTCGTCCCAGATGTAGAACTGGATAGTGGATAGGTCGCCTTGCGCGGCGCCTCGACTGGCGTCCTCGGAGCGGACGTACTGGATGATGCTGTCGATCTGGGCGAGGAACTGAAGGAGAACCTCTTCCTCGCGCTTCAGCGTCTTGCTGTCGACGACGAACGCCTTGGGGCTGTTCCACGCCCGGAAGTTCGGTTGCGCGGGTCGGGGCTGACCGAAGGGGGTCGGCTCGCTCCAGAACCCGCTCAGTCCCAGAGCGAGGGTGATGGCGCTAGAGGCGTCGAAGTCGGCGGTGATGTACACGCTGAGGTCTGACCAGACGGGGAGCACAGCGCTGGTGCCCGCCCGGGGGGCGATGCCGGTGACGTCGCCGGAAGTGAGGGACTCGGCCCGACTGGCGATGACGGTCCGCTGGCCACGTAGCGAATGATGCAGGTCGAACGCCGGATCAGTTGGCGGGAGCGCGGCGACCGCGCTCACGGTGCCGCTGCCCGCTCCCTTCAGTAGCGCGCTGGCACCGCGGCCGACGAAGGCGATCTGCGAAAGGTGACCGGTGGCGGCGGCGGTGGGAAGGCAGTGCAGAGGGTCCACACCGCTTCTCGACCCCCAGGCCTGACCGAGGAAATCGCAGCCGCGGCAACGCGAAGTGACGTGAAAGGGAAGTTCTTGCCACGGCTGGCTGAGCACCTCGGGCAGCGTGACGTTGAAGAAATGCTGGAGGGTGCTGACGAACACCGGCAGCGGTGCGGTCTCAAGATCCGCCTGAATACCAGCGAAGGCGTCGGAGGGGGTCAGAGCCTGCCCGCTCTCCCGCGCAGCCGCCTGCGCAGTCACGAGCGCGCTGGCCTCGTGAGTCCCCGGCCAGATCGCAGGATCGGGGCAGACCACGAAGTCGCCGTCCAGGCCGTGGTCGACCAGCCACCCAGCGAGAGCCACGCTGTAGTACACGACCTCGGCGAAGTACCCCGGGCCCGGCTGAGATGTCAGCTTGATGTCGATAACGCGGAGTTGGCGTCGGCCGTCCCCCTCGGGAAGATCCATGACGGCCCCGTCGGGATGGACCACTTGGGCCGACGAGCCCGGTGAGCGGACCTCGATGAGATCCGGGCGCAGATTGTCGAAAGTGAGGCCGTACGTGGCTACCAGCGGCGTCACGTTGAAGCCGTCCTGGAACGCGGCGCCCACTTCGAACGTGTGCTCCGCCAGGAACGTCTGGGGGACGGCGCCGGTCAGGCTGTTCATCAGGGGAGTGCTTGAGAACTCGATCCCCGATGTCCTTGTAGAGCGCTTGCGCGTGCCGACCAGGACGTGCGAACCCAGCACCGCATCCAGTTCCGCGAGTCGGCTCGCAGCCCACTCGTCCCCAGCCTGAGCGATCGCGCTAAGGCCCGGGAGTGGCGGTTGCTTGGGCGGCATGCCGAGCGCCTGTCGCTCCGGGTTGTCCTTCGTGTCCGGCGCCAACAGGATGCGCAACTGCTTCTGGCACTCAGTACCCAGAAACCGCGTCAGCGTGTGCTTCCCCAGAACCGGCACGACGAGCCTTTCCTTGGAACGTCCAGGACACCTGCGCGCCGCCGTGGTCACCGAATCGGAACTGAGGCGGACGGCAGGCACAGTAGGCGGAGGTACCGACAGAACTCGTCCATCGCGGATCGTGCCGTCCAGTTCCACACCGATCGCCTGGCCGAGATCAACCGCCGCGGGGACTTGCCAAGGCCATGAGGAGGCAGGCAGCATGCCCCGGATGTCGAACGAACGTTCGAGCGACCGTCGGACGCGTCGCTCCAGACGCGTCCGGATCCCTGACGATCCTATGGACCGCGCGTACTTCTACATGGGCTGGGATGGGCGCAACGGTCACCTCCCGTGCGGCGAACGGCACTGCCCTGCGTGTCGGGCGACCCTCGCGGCTATCGACGCCGACTTCGAGCGATTTCCTGTACGGACGGCGTCTCACCCCGCCGAGGCGGCAGCCCGGGCGCTCATCAGGGACTTCTACATCGATCCTGCTCGATCGGGCTTCGACGCCTCGCGGCTTTGCTAGACGTGCGGATCGGATCTCCGGCTTTCCCTAGTCCTCGGAAGGTTTCGGAGACGAGTAAAGCCGGTAGATCGCCGACCGGTCCGTGCGCGGCCAGAACGGGCCGCGGAGGATCTCGTTGGCATCCGCGACGGCGCGGAGAAGGTCTCGCAATCCTGCTTGGTACTGACTAGCCCTGTCCGCCGTGAACGGCTCCGTAGCCACCTCGCTCCAACTGGCGTGAGCCGAGAGAAGTCCCGAGAGGGTCTGTCGTAGATCGCCGAGCAGGTCAGCATCGATGTACAGCCCAGATCGGCCATGGACATAGCCGGGCCCCTGCCAGTGCTCCCCCTCGCGCAACTCGTTCCGCCGGACGCGTGCTGATCGACGAACGTCGTTGCGCTTCTGCCACGCCTTCCGGATCGCTGCCTGGCGACAGTCCTCGCAATAGGGGCTGCGCCCGTGGTCTTCAGGGAGCAGAGCCAGGCAAGCAGCGCAGCGCTTGTTGCCTTCGACGTCGATCGCTGGCGCGCCGCGAGAACCGTTTCGGACAGGTCGTACACCCTCTACCCGAATCTCAGTGCCATCCGGGGCGACGTGTCTGATCGGGGGTGTCACAGGTAGAACATGTCGTGTCTGCGCAACTTCGTGGTGCCTGACACGCCGCTAAGCACGCAGATCGGGTTCGACCTTCGTTCCCGGCCGCAGACTCCGTCAACGTCTGCGAGCGGTCATAGGTAGTGCCTTAGGTCAGAACCGGTGCGCGCCGGAGTGATGGCCTATCCGTGACTCGCAACCCCAACCCCGGCCGCCGCGATGGTGCCGACGGCCGCCGTTCACTCGATGGTGGCTACACCAGCCACGGACGGGTGACCAATAACAGGCCGCGCCTGGGCGCTACTGATGATCCGACTTATGACTCGGATCGACGTGTGGAGCAAGGCTCGCGTTCGGCAACACCAGCGGAGGCCTCCTCTGGGCAGTCGGTGTCTCGTAAGGCGCCGAGTGCGTCGGCTTCGTCTCGCGGCGGTCTCGCGGTGATCGGCCCCGAGCGTTTCCTTCGTTCGCCCCTGGGTGGCGCGGAAGCCTCAGACGTCGGTCTCTTGACGCACGTCTTGGTCTCGACCCATGCGCCGCTGTTGGACACGGGATTGCCAAACGACGTCCTCGCTCGGATGACCGAGGTCGCCCGCGGCCTCGTCAAGGCGAACCCCAACCGTCGTCGGGTGGTGGCCGCCGAGGCCGTGAGCCTCGCCTATCGGTATCTCACGCAACTGGCGCCGCAGACACCGTGGCGCCTGCACGGCGTCGAGTTCGAGACCGGCCAGGGGCCGGTAGATGTCGCGTGGATCCACGAGACTGATGGGCGGGTCCTCTTCGATGAGTTGAAGACGACCCGGATTGCGACTCGAAAAGTCCCGACATCCTGGGGCTCGCAGATCCGCCGGTACACGACAGCCGGGGTCGGGCGCTATGGCGCTGCGTTCGCCGGTGTACGGCTCTTGCCGATCAACGCGCCGCATCTGGCCCGGCTGAGCCAATCGAGCGCCTTCTGGGTCGCCATCGCGCCAACGCCCGGCGACCCCTTCCGGCTTCGGAGTAAAGCCTGATGGCCACGGCCCAGGGGCCCGTGAGCCCGGAGTTGGAGCAGATGACCTTTCAGGCGCTGCTTCGCATCCGTGAGGCCGACGGCTGCGTCAGCAACGAGGACGTCCACCGGGCCGCGACGACGCTGATGTGTTCGGAGCGTCGGATCCGCCGGATCCTCGCGCGGAACTACGTCAACCGCCCCGACCCATGGCAGCCAGACCCGGAACTGGCTCGATGGCTCAAGGGCCAGACCGGGTCAATCCCGCAGATCCACGCTGACCTGCGCCGAGTCGGCAGATACCCCCTCGTGAGCCTGCGCACCCTGCAGCGCTACCTCGCGGCGCAGTACCGGCAGGCGCCGTCTCGCGCGAACCGAGTGGAGGCAGACTTCCGATGACGACGGCCGTGGTCACCGTGTCACCCGAGCGCGAGGCAAGCGTCCTCGCCACTCTCCTGCGCATTCGAGACGCTCACGGTCAGGTCAGCAATCGCGATGTCCGGATCGCTGCTGATGCGCTTCAGTGCTCCACCCGTCGCATCCGGCGGATGCTGGAACGGGGGTACGTCTGCAAGCCGCGTGAGCGCTGGAAGCCCGAGGCCGATCCAACGATCCGGCTCATCCGCTGGCAGGGCTCCGTCTCTCAGGTCTACGACGACCTCTGCGAGAAGGGCAAGGAGCCCGGCGTCAGCAAGCGCACCATGCAGCGCTACTTCGCGACCGACTACGACCAGCGGCTACTGGCCGGGGCCCGGGGCGGTTACCAGGCGCTGAAGGCGGCATCGCCGCTCTTTGAGCGCGAGGTTGCCCACCGCAACGACGAATGGGCCACAGACCACACGCAGTTGCCCAACTGGGTCCTGCTGCCCGACGGCACCTACGCCAAGCCCTGGATGACCACCATCCTCGACTCGGCCACGCGCATGGTGCTGGCGTTCACAATCTCGGCGTACACGCCGACGACTGAGGAGTCCGTCGAGACCGTCGCGGTCGCGATGGAGGGCTACACCACTGAGGATGGCGAGTTCATTGGCGGTCAGCCTCTGACCCTGCACTCGGACCGGGGGAGTGACCTGGCGACGCACGCGATGACGATCGGGTTGATCGAGCACGGCACCGGTCGGTCCTTCAGCGAGGCGTACACGCCCGAACAGAATGGACGCATCGAGCGCTGGCACCGGACGGTCAAGCGCGAGGTCTGCGCCGGACTCCCCGGCTTCGACCGCAGCGACTACCGGCCGAACGATCCCCGCCGCGAGCCCACCCCAGTGGATCCGGCGAGCATGCTCCCCATCGAGGCGCTCCGACTTGAGATCGCCAAGGCCCTGCGCCGGTACAACTTCGAACGGCCGCACGGATCACTCAACGGCCTGACTCCCTACGAAGCCTGGTGCGCCGATCCGGCGGAGATCCGTCCCGCCGACACCCAAGCCATCCGGGCATCGATGACCCAAGAACTCACGCGCAAGGTCATCCGGAGCCGCGTCCGGTGGGACGGTCGCCACTACATGATGCCCGCAACCGTCGTGCCTGAAGAAAGCCAGGCGCCGGAGGCCCGGAAAGGCATGCGGTGGAGGCAACTGGTCGAAGGCAAGGACGTCCGGCTCCGCTACTTTCCGTCGCGCGTGGAGTTCGTCGAGGTCTACACCCTCACCGGCGACTACGTGGGACGCGCCCACTGGACCAAGTTCCTCGACGCATCTGAAGCCGCCCAGGCAGCCGCTGACCGCCGGGCGCTGACGCGCACCTTGACCACCAGTCTCGAAGAGATCGCCAAGGCCGATGCCGAGGCCAAGCAAGGACTTCGTGCCGACGCCACCGCCGGACGACCCACCGAGGACGACATTGCCTACGGGCCTCGTCCCTCGGCGGGGAAGCGCTCGACCAAGCGGAGCGCCAGCGCCGACCAGCAGAAGACCGCCGAGCGCGACCGCGCCCGAGCCGACCACGAGGCCATGCACGCGACCGTGCTGGCCCGCACCGGGACTGACGACCCCCGCTGATCACGACCAGCCAGGCATCACGCACGAGGAGAACCAGCATGTCCACCATCGAGACCAACAGGGCGGGAGCCCTGCCACCCCTGCCCGACATCGTCGGCCAAACCCTCACCCTGCAACAGGCGGTCACCGCCTTCCGGATCATGGACGACCTGGGAGACATCTCCTGCTTCGACGGTCCCGCCGGAACAGGCAAGACCACGGCCTGCTCGTATGCCGCCGCCCAGTCCAGCCGGTCCTGGCGATACTGCGTCCTCCCCCTCAGCGCTCGCCCAAAGGAACTCATCGCAACCGTGTACGAGGCCGTCCTCCAGCGGCCCGCGCGTGGCACCGAACGGGTCATGAGCAGCGAACTGACTGACCGGCTCAGCGAGCAGGACATCGGACTGATCGCCGACGAGGTACACCACGTCGGACTCCCCGGTGCCCAGCAACTCCGATACCTATGGGACGCCGCGGCCCGCCACGGGACTCCGTTCCCATTGCTGCTGATCGGCTGCAATGTTCGCCAGGAACTCAACAAGGCCGAGGAGGTTCGCGGACGCGTCGCCCGGCAGAGCATCCGCGCGTGGCACCAGATCGCCAAGCACATCCGGTACCTGCCGAGCACCGATCCGTCCGTCAAGAAGGCGGCCGGGCTCACCCGAGACGATGCCCGCATCCTCCGCGCCTTCCTCGGAGATGCCGCATGACGATCTCAATCACCGAGGCACCTCCGGGCACCATCCCGCACGTCGCCCTGGCCAACCGTTTCAGCCTCGACCGCCGGTCTCTGTTGCTTCACCTGGCACCCACCAACACCGCCCCAGGTTCGATCGCCCTAACGCTTCTGCAGTCCATGGGCAAGCAGGTCCGGATTACGGGGGGCAACACCGTCCGAACCGACGAGCACCGCACCTACGCCCCGTTGTGGGCGCGGGCGCACGGAATCACCCAGGTGGCACTGCTCGACGCGCAGCAGGCTCGTCCGGCGACCATCACCGCCGTGCTCGATCTGCTGCCACCGGGCACCGACGTGGTCCTCGTCTGCGAATACGGCCACGAGAAAGCGACTCGTACCCGGCTCCGGCGCGCAGACCTTGCCGTTCAGACGCTGGACTGGGAGACCTGGCACGCCGGGCTACCGGACGGGTCTGACGAGTATGTCGGCAGCGCGCCTAACACACCTGGCTACGAACTCGACCACCTGCCCCTGGTCGACTTTCTGACCTTCCGCTACACGAGCCGCGACCTGAACACTCCGGACCGGTTCGCAGCAATCGATGCCGACTACGTCCGCGTCTACTACCAAGCCCTGACCGTTGCGCCCGATGAGGCGTCGGTGATCAACCACCTGGATCGCTCCACCGTTCAGGCGACGAGCACAGCCCCGATGTTGGTTGCGATTCGGGCATCGCAGAGCGCCTTCTTCGCCCGGGGCTACTTCCTGCAAGCCCACTCCGACCGACTGCTCGGCGTGCTTTCGTGCAACCGAGCACCCCACGCCACCGACGCGGACTGGCGTGCGCTGCGCGCCTACATCCGCCCTGAACGGTCCGCCACCGCGGCGCTATACCTGCTCGGGATTCCGGCCAAAGTCCTCGCATCGACGCCGGTGCAGGCAGTTGCAGACAGCCTCACGTCGGGCGAGATCGCAGGCCGTCGGATCCCCGCGTTGGCCCGGCCGCTGCTGGCCGTCCAACTCGCGCGGCGCATCTCTGAGGGAGCCCAGGGAGCCGATTCGTACCTCAACCTGCGCGGGCAACGGCGGCATCTCGAAATCCTGATCGACGCACGTCGCCATCTCGGTCTTCCCATCGACGGCCGCAATCTCCGTAACGACCACACGAATAACTCCACCCGAGTCCTGCACCGCCTCGGCCTGGAAGTTCGGAGCCTCACGTGAGCCAGTCCCCGTCCCTGTTTGACCTGCCCACCATCCGAGCCGCCCTCCAGCAGAGCGGTCTCGCGCCGAGTGACATCGCGTTTCGCGTTGACATCGCGGTTCGCTCGCTGCAACGCATCCTCGACGGAGACCCCGACCCCGGCGAGATCCGTCTCGCGACCCTGGCGCGCCTGGCGAACACTCTGGGGCTGCCCCTTCGGTCGCTGATCGCGCCACCGCAAGACTCTGCGCGCACGACGCGGGCTCCCCACGATGCTGAGGTGACAGACCCGGCACCCGATGATGCCTCCACTGTCATCGCCCTGCTCTACGACCGCAGCACGGCCGCAATCAACAGTGAGGTCGCCGTCGCCCTCGGCTGGTCGCTCGATCGACTGAAGGAAGCCCTTCGTGAGGCGGACCAGCGCCTACGGCCCGCAGGGCTACGCATCGTTCGGGAACACGGAGAAAGCAGCATCCATCCGGTCGCCGACCATCTTCGGGCCCGTGCGGCGCTGGATCGCGTCCAGGCACACGTCCGCGGACTCAAGGTTGTCGAGTACCGCGCCGCCTACGAAGTCCACAGCGGGCAGAAGGTCACCGCACCCAACGAAGCGCGGCGGCGCTTCGTACTTGGCCGACTGGCCAACGTCGGAGTCATAGATTTGACGGGCAAGAAGGTCAACCTTTCGGCTGCCGCGAAGTTCGCGCATCCGTTAGACCGACTGCCAGGATCGGTGCCCTCGTAACGGGCCAGCCAGAGTCCACAGGTCGCGGCAAGTCGGAGGGTGACAGTCACGCCACGGATTGCCTTCTGACAGCGGCTACGCGTTGAAGCCCTCGTCGAGCATGGAGTTTATGTTGGCACCCGACATCCTGGCGTGGAGAGCAACGGCCTGCGACTCCGTGAGGCTTGAGATGAAGTCGGTACACGCGCGGGCCGCCCGCTCCTTATCGGTAGCGTAGCCACCATTCTCCGGGGACTGCCACGACGCCATATCGAGGCAATCGATGAGCCTTGGCGGCAGCCCATTGATCGAGTAAGAGCGCCGCTCCCGCCCCACATGAGGCGACTCCGGGCCTTGGTAGCAGCCATCAACCCAGGAGGTAAGCCATACGAACAGTTCTCGAATAAGACGCGCTTGCCCGAACTGCGCGGAGGCCAATGCGGGCTTGTCGATCACGAAGTACCACGTGAGTTTCTTCAAGACTTCCACTGAGAGCAGGGCGACTCGATCAATATCGACAAGCCCGACATCCGGTAGCAGGGAGATCGCGTCGGTGCCGGTCAGGTAATCGATGTTGTTTGTCGCCCAGGCTCGGAAGCCGTTGCGATCCACTCGCCGCCCAGTCGCCGACGGAGGAAGAGCACCGAGGACATCCAGGAAGTCCTGGTGCATGGCGCTCTCAGGATCCTCTTCGGCCGCATACTTGTGGACCAGCATCCTCGTCTTGAGCAGCCGCTCCTTGCAATAGTCCCACAGATCCAAGACAAGTGGTGAACTCGGTCCACTGTTACTCGTCAGGTCTTCCAGCGGGATCAACCCCGCACGAGAGAAGTCTTCGAGGTCGTGGACGGCGTACGTGACATCGTCCGCCCAGTCCATCGCCTGGGCCTCGATGGACCTAAACTCCTTCCCGCCATCGGGCCTGTCGCGCCCCGTCCGGGCGTCCGCGCCATTGATGTATCCCATAGCCCATTTGAGGACGCTGTATTCGGAATCGTAGGCGCCCCACTTCTGCTTTAGCGGGTCGACACCTTCGGGTCGATACCCATAGGTCCATGGGTATTTCGATACCGCGGAAAGGAGGGCTCGGGTGAGGTCTAGTCCAACGATGGGCTCTTGCTCACTAGTGAGCAGGGGGCCAACTGCGAGTCTTGTGGCGATGCGAAATGTCTGAGCGTTGCCTTCGAAGCCATCGCGAAGATGGTAACCGTCACCGACAGGAGGGAAAGTGATACGGAGAGATTCCTTCTGCGGCTGATTTGGCGTCGCGCTTAAGGCGGCATTCAGAGTCGCTTCGGCTATGTGGCCAAAGGGTGGGTGACCCGCATCGTGAAGCATGCCCGCGGCTTCCACGACCCATGGATTGACGGGTTCGTCGTCTGCGTGGTCCTCTGTCGCTGCCCCACCGTACTTAAAGCAGGCTGCCCGAACCGACCCATCCTCTGCGGCGAGGCCATTCAGCGTGTCGGCAATCTTCCGCCCGACTTGGCCAACCTTCAGACTGTGAGTTAGTCGATTATGGAGCAGCGCAGTCTCGCCCGTGCTCGCGACCTGAGTGACGCCGCCTAGACGGCGGAAGGAACTTGCGTACAGGATGCGATCTCGGTCGCGTAGAGCCTCGTTTTCCTGCCGCGGACCCGCTAACCGAGTCCAGCGTGAGACTTCTCTGTGCCCCCGTGATGAAATCTCTGCCCCACAATACCTAGGCTGCGACCAGACCCGCTGTAGTTTGCTTCAACTTCCCAGCCTCGGACATGCGGGTAACCTGTATGTCGAGGTCGTCAGAGGTCAACTCGGGATTCTTTTGCAGAAGTTCCGCATAGTCCCACCGTGTCAGACGACCGTGTGACTGGATGTGTTCCGCAATAGCCCGATTAGCGATCTCCAGCGTGGCCGCGAACCGGTCCTCGGCAAGGTCTCCCTGCCGCATTGCAGCCGTCCCCGTTTCGGCAACCTGGGTCACTGATCCCCCTCGGTGGTGGTGGTTCGTTAGTATTCTCGGCGGCCGTCGGGCTCGGTTGACGCGGCGGGGTGATTCCGACCCACGTCCGGCGTGTCGGAACACTGCGTCAACGCCGCCAGCGGAAAAAGTGACTCTGAGTGATCAGCGGGCATGCATGAGCCCGCTCTGCGCCATGAGGGCCGGATACTGCAGGGCCCCAAGAATGCGGATCTTGCTCCCGCCAGGAACTCGGGACGCATTTGCCCACTGTAGCGGAGAAAACCGCTGTGACGGAACTGCAGCGCGCCGCGCTTTTTGCCAGGGAGGCTTGGGCTTTCGTTGACGCATCCGAGAATGCACGCCTACCCGTCTTCACCTGTGGTCGGAGACGGCTTCTCTCGGCAGGGGCTCCGGGCCCCCATGGAACGTCCGCTCGCATGCCTTCTCCAACGTCACGCGCCCGTGTGCCTGAAGTGGACGGTGGCCAGCGCGTCTACACCCCGGCTCACCCTTAGGCACCTGCGGAAGGCCGAGGGAGGAGCGCGGATGAACAGCGGGACGTCGCGTGGCGTGGCCGCGTCCGGCGCTTGCTCGGGTCTCCGTCCACGCTGCGAAGCAGTTCAACGACGCGACTAAGACGCTCGCGACTGGGGGAGGCGTCCGTGAAGGCCCAGGGAGGCGCTACATCAGCAGGTGTGGTCGCGACAGCACAATGGCGCGAGTGTGCCGGTGACGGCTCGTGACACTTTTCCACAGCCACGGATGACGCCCAAACGTCGCAACTGATGACGTTCCAGCGTCGTCTCCCGGTGACAACTCATGTCGCGGGCCGCCTCAAGGTCGTCGTTCGACACTCGGCAGTCGTCAGTTGGCCATGTCAACGAACCGGCTGTAATGGCCCTGGAAAGCCACGGTGACATTCGCCGTCGGACCATTCCGGTGCTTCACGAGCATGATGTCCGCCTCACCGGCCCGAGGGGATTCCTTCTCGTACATGTCCTCGCGGTGGATCATCATGACCATATCGGCGTCCTGCTCGATGCTGTTGTGGACAGCCATTCCGTCGGCGATGAAGTTGTGGCCGCCGAGCACCGTCGCGTCGAAGACCTCTTCCTCCGCGCCCTGCTCGATCGACACGATCTCGTCCCAGAGCACGTCGTTGACGGCCTGCATCTCGAGGTCGGCGTCGTCGAGGATCTCCGCGATCCGGCCCAGGCGCTCCCGGCTGGGCGCGTGCTTCCACATCGCGCTGCCGCAGAACGCCGAGCCCATCGCCGCGGCGAACGCGCGGTGGGTCATGCCCTTCTCCGCCAGGACGTCCCGGACCTTGTCCCACACCTGCACCGGGATGGTGTCGACGTTGGGGTTGCCGGACTGCGCCCGCACGATCTCGAGCAGGCGTGCGGCCGCCTCTCCACGGGCACCGTGCACACCGATCTCATTGAGGAACCGGCGCTGGTCGTCGCAGCCGCTGATGTCCAGCGTCCAGCCGTCCCGGTAACCGCTCTTCCCCACCCGTCGGATCCGGCAGGAGATACCGAAACGGAGCAGCAATCGGGAGATGTCGTCGACCAGCGCTCCGCTCGTGGAGGCGTAGTAGACGCGTCCGCCACGGCCGTTCTTGTTCACCGTGACGGAACCGTCGGTGGCCCACAGGTGCCGCAGGAACAGCGAGATCTGCTTCTTCGGCAGGCAGAAGACCGGCTCCGGCACGAATTTCTCGTGGCTGCGCAGCCCGAACAGGCCGAGCTCGTCCAACCAGGCGGCGATCGGGTTCCGCTTGCCGTGCGTCAGCGGGAAGGGCGCCCGCAGCCGCAGCGTGGTGCAGCGAGCCGCTTCGTAGTCGTCCCGCACCGCGACGACGCCGAAGTGCAGGGCGGCCGTGGTGACGGCACGCAGGTTGGCCTCGTCGATGGAGGCGTAGCGCAGCGGCTGGCGCTTGACGAAGCTGCCGTCGCCGATCAGGTGCCCCAGCAGGACGGCCTTCTCGTCCTCCCAGACGGTCATCCGGTCGGGGGCCGGGACGTGGCGGGGCACCGCGATCCGGTCACCCGGCGCCAGCTCACCCAGCGGCCGGAAGCCGTCGTAGGTCAGGAACGGGTGGTTCGCGGTCGCTCGCACGGTCTTGCCGGACGCGGTGGTCAGCTGGAAGACCTGCTTCCGCCCCGTCGGGAAGACGTGGGTCAGGTGCCGGCGGACGTACCGCAGGTTGTCGTCGAGCGACCAGACCGGGACGTCCTTCTGGCCAGACTCGAACAGCTCACCCATCGTCACCTCGGCGCCGGTGTCGGCGCGCAGGATCCGGGTGTCCGCGGTCAGGCAGCCCGACTCACGGAGGTCGGAGAGCATCGGCTTCTTGTCCTGCCGCTGCTCGGACCCACGGTTCAGCTGGCTCATCGCGATGACCGGCACCTCGAGCTCCTTGGCCAGGAGCTTCAGCGCACGGGAGAACTCGGAGACCTCCTGCTGCCGGCTCTCGACCTTCTTGCCCGAGGTCATGAGCTGGAGGTAGTCGATGACGACGAGCTTGAGGTCGTTGCGCTGCTTGAGCCGCCGCGCCTTGGCACGGATCTCCATCATCGTCATGTTCGGCGAGTCGTCGATGTAGAGCGGCGCGTCGGCGACCTCACCCATGCGGCGGGCGAGCTTGGACCAGTCCTCGTCGGAGAGCGTGCCGGCGCGCATGTGGTGCAGCGGCACCTTCGCCTCGGCCGACAGCAGACGCATGGTGATCTCGTGCTTGCTCATCTCGAGCGAGAAGATGCAGGTCGCTTGATGGTTCTTGATCGCGGCGGAACGTGCGATGTCCAATCCCAGGGTGCTCTTGCCCACGCCAGGCCGGGCCGCTATGACGACCATCTGACCGGCCTGCAGGCCGTTGGTCAGCTCGTCGAGGTCGCGGATGCCGGTGGGCACGCCCCGGCTGACGCCGCCGCGCGAGGCGATCGCGTCGAGCTCGTCCATGGTCGGCTGTAGGATGTCCTCGAGGCGCGAGTAGTCCTCGCTCATCCGCTTCTCGGTGACCTCGTAGATCTCCTGCTGCGCGCGGTCGACGATGTCGTCGACGTCGCCGCGCCCGCCGGCCGCGCCGTAGCCCAGCTGCACGACCCGGGTGCCGGCCTCGACCAGCCGGCGCAGCGTGGCCTGCTCGGCGACGATCTGCGCGTAGTAGCCGGCGTTGGCCGCGGTCGGCGTCGACTGGATGAGCGTGTGCAGGTAGACCGCGCCGCCCATCTTGGACAGCTGGTCGGTGCGGTTCAGCTCGGCGCTGACGGTGATGGCGTCGGCCGGCTCACCGCGGCCGTACAGGTCGAGGATCGTGTCGTAGATGACCTGGTGGGCGGGGCGGTAGAAGTCGTTGCCGTTGAGGACCTCGACGACGTCGGCGATCGCGTCCTTGCTCAGCAGCATGCCGCCGAGCACCGACTGCTCGGCCGCGACGTCCTGCGGCGGCTGGCGGTCGTACTCGGGTGCCGAAGGCACCGGCCGGCTGAACTCGTCGGCGACTGCCACGCCGAACCCCTCCATCCACTCTCTGCGCACCCGCGAGCAGACCCCCGGCCCCTGGCCGGGGGTCTGGTGGGGGAAGCACCAGGACGCGACACGCACGACTCGAACACTTGTTCGGGTCGGTTCTACCGCCGGGGGCCGACAACTCCGGGCTCCGGCGGCGAGCGAGGAAGACGTTAGGAAGCGCGGACGGACCAGTCCAACACCCGTGGGGACGTCGTTCTGCACAACTTGTGGACAAGTCGGTGGATGGACGCATGTCGACATGTGGAGAGCGGTCGGGACAGCCGCCGTACACCCGCCGTCTTCCGGCCCGCCACCTGCGCGAAGGCTGCCCACCGCCTGTGGACGGGAGAAAGACGGGAACTTCCCGCGCGTCGTCCCCCGGCGTGTCGCCGACGCCGTCCGTCGGGGCCCAGCCGCCCCAGTGTCCACAGGGCGCGTCGGTCACCCTCGAGGCGCTGAGGGATGCGGAGAGTCGGCGTCCACGCCGTGTCGTGCTGCTGCCCGGCGTCGACGACCTCCGGGGGACCGCCGCCGGTCCAGCATTGTCGTCCACGCCGGCCGGGAGCCGGCATCGAGCGGAAGGAGCCCGCGATGGCGCTGACCCGAACCCCCGTCAACCCCTGGGCCTGGTCGCGGGCCTACGGCTTCAACCAGGCAGAGGTCGTGGAGGGCGCGAGCCGGGTGCTGGTGCTCTCCGGGCAGGCCGCGACGGCGGAGGACGGCTCGCCGCAGCACGTGGGCGACCTCGCTGCCCAGGTCGATCTGGCCCTGGACAACGTCGAGGCCGTGTTGCGGGACGCCGGCATGACGCTGGGCAACGTGGTCCGCATCCAGGTCTTCACGACCGACGTCGACGCGATGCTGGGGGCGTGGGAGGGCCTCGCGAAGCGGTTCGCGGCGGCCGGCGGGACGTTCACCAGCACGCTGATCGGGGTCACCCGCCTCGCGTTCCCCGAGCTGGTGGTGGAGATCGAGGCCACGGCCGTCGCCTAGCGGCGCGCGGAGGCCGGAAACGCCGCGAGGGGCGCCGGACCAGCAGGTCCGGCGCCCCTCGCGGGCCGTTTCCGGCTATGCGGGGACGACGTCGATCTTCAGCTGCGTCGTGACCTCGGGGTGCACCCGCACCGTGACGGTGTGCTCGCCGGTGGTCTTGATGCTGCTGGGCAGCTCGATCCGGCGACGGTCGAGCTCCGGGCCGCCGGCGGCGGTGACCGCGGCGGCGACGTCGGCGGTGGTGACGCGGCCGAACAGCCGGCCCTCGGCGCCGGCGCGGGCCGGCACGCGGACGGTGAGCCCGCTGAGGCGCCCGGCCACGGCCTGCGCGTCCTCGTGCGAGCGCACCTCGCGGGTGGCACGCGCCCGGCGCAGCGACTCCACCTGCTTCTCGGCCCCACGGGTGGCCTGGATGGCCAGCCCGCGCGGCAGGAGGTAGTTGCGGCCGTAGCCGCCCTTGACCTCGACGGTGTCACCGGAGCTGCCGAGCCCGGTGACCTCCTGCGTGAGGATCAGCTTCATCGTGCTCATGGTCAGCGCGCCGTCGAGGTGTAGGGCAGCAGGGCCATCTCACGGCTGTTCTTCACGGCCGTGGCGACGTCCCGCTGGTGCTGGCTGCAGTTGCCGCTGACGCGGCGGGCACGGATCTTGCCGCGGTCGGAGATGAACTTCCGCAGCAGCGCCGTGTCCTTGTAGTCGATGTAGGTCGCCTTGTCCTTGCAGAACTGGCAGACCTTCTTCTTGGGCTTGCGAACGGGTGGCTTGGGCACCGGGGTTCTCCAGGAAAGAGGTGTGTGAGGGGAAAGGCTCAGAAGGGCGGCTCGTCGGACGGACCGGCGGGCGTCGACCAGGGGTCGCTGGCACCGCCGCCACCGCCGAAGCCGCCGCCACCGCCACCGCCGCCGCCACCGAAGCCGCCGCCACCCTCACCGCGCGAGGCGCGGGTGACCTTGGCCGTGGCGTACCGGAGCGAGGGGCCGATCTCGTCGACCTCCAGCTCGATGACGGTGCGCTTCTCGCCTTCCTTGGTCTCGAACGAGCGCTGCTTGAGCCGGCCGGTCACGATGACCCGGGAGCCGCGGGTCAGGGACTCGGCGACGTTCTCCGCCGCCTGCCGCCAGACGTTGCAGCGGAGGAACAGCGCCTCGCCGTCCTTCCACTCCTGCGACTGGCGGTCGAAGGTCCGCGGCGTGGAGGCCACGGTGAAGTTGGCGACGGCAGCGCCGGAGGGCGTGAAGCGCAGCTCCGGATCGGCGGTCAGGTTGCCGATCACGGTGATGACGGTCTCGCCGGCCATGGTCAGTGGACCTCGGGCCGCATCAGCTTCGTGCGCAGGACCGACTCGTTGAGGTTGAGCTGCCGGTCGAGCTCGGCCACGTCGGCCGGCTCGGCCTGGATGTCGATGACGGCGTAGATGCCCTCGACCTGCTTCTTGATCTCGTAGGCCATGCGGCGACGGCCCCAGATCTCGGTCTTCACGGTGCCGCCGGCCTTGGTCACGACCGTCAGGAACCGGTCGAGGGAGGGCGCGATCGTGCGCTCCTCCAGGTCGGGGTCGAGGATGACCATCAGTTCGTAGTGACGCACGGAGAACCCCACCTCCTCTGGTCTGGACGGCTGCAGTCGGTCTGCAGCAGGAGGGTCGTACACGCGTCGCGCGCCCCGGCACCGGCCGGAACGCGCCTCGACAAGGCTACCAGCGCCCCGGAGCGGCCCGGTCCGCCGTCCACAGGCGCCCGCGTTCCACGGGGAACGCGGCGCGGCCGCCGCCCCGCAGCGGGACGGCGGCCGCGTGGCAGCGGAGCGTTCAGCGGCGGCGGTGCGCGCCCTTGACGGCGCGGGCGGCCTGCTGGGTGCGGACCAGGGCGGCGGTGACGGCGGCCAGCGCGACCACCGCCGCCAGCGCGGGCACCGGCAGGTTCGCCGCCGAGCCGGAGCCGGGCGCCGCGACCTGGCTGTCGGCCTCCTCCAAGCCGTCGCCGTCCAGCCCCGCGAGCTGGCCGAAGACCGGCACCGAGGCGCCGTCGTAGGTGCCGGCGATCCCGCTGGCACCCGAGCCGCCGGTGGCGCCGCCCGACGAGCCCCCGCCCCGCGCGGTGAAGCGCGACGGGTCGAAGGCGGCCGCGGCGGCGCTGTCGACCGGCGCCATCTGCGGCGCGCCCGCACCGGTGTCGTAGGTGTACTGGGTGCCCGGCACGCTCTGCGCCGTCCCCCCTGTGGTGGTCGTCGTCGTGGTGGTCGTGGTGGTGGGGACCGGCGCGCCCGGCAGCGGGGTCGGGGCGCCACCCGGCGGGGGCAGCGTGCTCGGGACCCCCGGCACCGCGACGGCGACCTCCGGCGGATCGGGCAGGTTGGTGCTCGGCAGGTCGGGCAGCGGCACCAGCGTCTGGACGACGTACGGGATCGGCGCGGGCAGCGGGGGCAGGACGGCGGCGACGGCGTCGACCACCTGGTTGACCAGGTTCGCGGCGAGGCTGCCCTGGGGGACGATCCGGTAGGTGTAGGTGACCGTGCCGGCGGTGGTGGACGGGAACGTCCACGACGTCTGCTGCCCGTACTGCAGCGTGCGCTTCTCGCCGAAGAAGGTCACGGCGACGTCGGTGTGCACGGTGGCCGTCGCCCCGCCGACCAGCGGGAGGGTGACGCCGGTGTCGTAGCTGGCGACCTGGTTGACGAAGGTGACGGTGCCGCCCGCGTCGACGCTGGCGACGGGGGGCGTCAGCGTCCTGATCTGGATCGTCGCGCTGGGGGCCGCGCTGGCCCCCGGGGCCAGCACGACGGCGGCGACCACCGCTGCCAGCCAGGCGAGCACCAGGGCGCCGAGGCCCCGCCCTGCGCTGCGCCGCATCCGACCGGTTGCCATCAGCTCCGCACCTCCGCGTCCACGTCGCGCCCCCGCCGGCGCCTGCTACCAGCGGGTAACCCCCGTCACGCTGGCAGAACGATGATGTGTGAGCGGGGTTACGGCTAAACCTGGAGTTGCAGCCGAACTAGGGTCGATCCTCGTGGCGAGACACCCGATCGGCGTACACGTCGGCCCCGGGCTGACCGGGGACAACGAGCTGCTGGACGGCGGTCCGCTCGCGCGGGCGGCCGAGATGGACGCCGACGGGGTGCAGGTCTTCCTCGCCGATCCGCAGGACTGGAAGGCGCCCAAGCCGCGTCCGGACGCCGAGGCGCTGCGCGACAGCGACGTCCTGGTCGTCGTGCACGCGCCGTACGTGATGAACGTGGCGTCGACCAACAACCGGATCAGGATCCCGAGCCGCAAGCTGCTGGGCCAGCACGCGACCGCGGCGGCCGCGGTGGGCGCGCACGGCCTCGTGGTCCACGGCGGCCACGTGCTCGCCAAGGACGACCCGGCCGTCGGCGTCGACAACTGGCGCAAGACCTTCGCCCGCCAGGCCGAGGGCGGCGGGTTCCCCCTGCCGCTGCTCATCGAGAACACCGCCGGCGGCGAGAACGCGATGGCCCGCGAGCTCGACGCCATCGGCCGGCTGTGGGAGGCGGTGGGCGAATTCGGCGCGGGCTTCGTGCTCGACACGTGCCACGCCTGGGCGGCCGGCTGGGACCTCGCCACGGCGGTCGAGGACGTGACGGCCCGCACCGGCCGGCTCGACCTCGTGCACCTGAACAACAGCCGCGACCCGGCGGGCTCCGGCCGCGACCGGCACGCGCCGCTGACCGAGGGGGAGATCCCGGTCGAGCTGCTGGTCGAGGTCGCCCGGGCGGCCGGCTGCCCCGTCGTCCTGGAGACCCCCGGCGACGCCGCCGCCCACGCGGAGGAGATCGCGCTGCTGCGCGACGCGCTCGGCTGAGCTCAGGAGGGCACCGTCCCCGGGCGCGCTGCGCGCCGCAGGGTCACCTCGTCCTCGGCCCGGTCCAGCACCCCGCCGGCCGGGTCGTCGGTGCCCGGCCACGACCAGCGGACGACGTCCTCGTCGGGCCGCAGCACCTCGCGCACGACCAGACCCATGAGGAAGAGGACGGCGACGTCGCGGAGCCCGACCGCGAGGTAGAACCACTCGACCTCGACGCCCTTGTTGTCGGTGCCGAGGTACCAGAGCATCCGGGGCACCCACAGCAGCGCCTCGGCGGCCTGCCACAGCAGCAGCGAGCGCCACTTCGGGCGGGCCAGGACCGCCAGCGGCAGCAGCCACAGCGAGTACTGCGGGCTCCACACCTTGTTGAGCAGCAGGAAGCCGGCGACCAGCAGGAACGCCAGCTGGGCCACGCGCGGCCGCACCGGCGCGGCGAGGGTCAGCCACGCGACGCCGACCAGGAGCAGCAGCAGGGCGACGGCGACGACGGCGTTGAGCACCGTCGGGGCCTGCCCCTCGGCCGGCGTACCGCCCAGGATCGCGTGGTCGGTGGTGGCCATCAGCAGGTTCCAGACGGTGTCCGGGTCGGCCGGGCGGCTGCCGTTGAGGGCGAAGAAGCGGCCCCAGTTGGCCGGCGCCAGCACCGCGATCGGCCCGTTGACCACGAGCCAGGCCGCGCCCGCCGCCACCACCGTGCGCAGCCAGGCACGCAGCCGACCGGCCCGCAGGCACAGCAGGAAGAGCACCGCGAGCAGGAGCACCGGGTACAGCTTCGCCGCGACGCCCAGGCCGATGAGCACGCCGGCCAGCACCGGCCGGGAGCGCGCCCACGCCCACAGGCCCAGCGTCGACAGGG
Organism: Geodermatophilus sp. SYSU D00691; assembly: GCF_054050275.1. NCBI lineage: Bacteria > Bacillati > Actinomycetota > Actinomycetes > Geodermatophilales > Geodermatophilaceae > Geodermatophilus > Geodermatophilus sp. SYSU D00691. The sequence continues at coordinate 65,528 of NZ_JBJGYZ010000004.1, read as the reverse complement.
CGACGGCGAACAGGTCCCAGTTGGTGAAGGCGTGCACGACCAGCAGCGGGGAGAGGCCGACCATCGCGGCGTCCCAGGGCCGCCGGCCCGACAGCCCGAGCACCGCCCGGGTGAGCAGCAGCGCGCAGAGCGAGAGCAGCAGGCAGGTGACGACGTAGTAGCTCTGCACCGGCGGCACCTGCGGCAGCAGGCCGAAGGAACCGGCCAGCCCGTCGTAGCCGCGCGCCAGCGCCGCGGCCAGCGCCATGAAGCCGCCGGTCAGCACCGGGTACTCGATCGCGGAGTCGAGGTAGGGCACCGCGCCGGTGTCCAGGTCGCGCAGCGCGAACAGCGGGACGGTGTCGGAGTAGCAGAGGTGCGTGTACTGCACCCAGCCCGCCCAGTTGCCGCTCGCGCAGGGCGCCTGCTTCAGCCAGGCCAGCGCCAGGCCCGCCGTCGTGAACAGCAGGCACACGCGCAGCGGCGTCCAGAACAGCGCCCGTCCGGTCACCGCGTGCCGGCCCCACGGGCCGCCGACCGCCTCGCTCGCCTGGGCGGCCACCGGGTCGGACCACGTGGGCACCACGCGGTCGGGCCCGGACGGCGGCCCCGCAGACGCCACGGACCCCCCGGCTGCGGTGGCCGAGGGGTCCGTGGCGGTGTCCTGCGGGTGGGGCTGCGTCACCGCCCCAGTCTGCCGCGCCGGGTCACTGGTCGGTCGCGCCGTCCTCGTCGCCCGGGGCCGGTGCGCCGCCCTGTCCCGGCCCGGGCACCGGATTCGGAAGCGGGTTCGGGTTCTCCTCGTCGACCGGTTCCTCCTCGTCCTCCTCGGGTGGCGGCGGGCTGGACGTCGTCGTGGAAGTGCTCGGCGTGGACGGCGGGGGCGCGGAGGACGTCGACGCCTCCGGCGCCGACGACGCCGTCGTCGGCGCGCTGGTCTCCGGGGCCGGCACGCCCTCGCCGGTGTCGCCGTCGATCAGCGCCTCTCTGGGCAGCGGCTCCTCCGGGCTGCCCTCCAGCGCGGTGTTCATGAACTCCTGCCAGATCTCGCCCGGCAGGCCCGCGCCGTAGATGATCCGGCCGCGCGCGTCGACGATCGGCTGCAGCGAGTCGCTGCCCATCCACACCGCCGTCGACAGCGACGGGGTGTAGCCGACCATCCAGGCGTCGGAGTTGTTCTCGGCGTCCAGGCCCTGCGTACCCGTCTTCGACGCCACCGGCCGGCCGCCGGCGAGCGGGCGGTCGGAGTAGTCCGCGACCCCCTCGATGGCGAAGGTGACGTCGTTGGCGACATCGGCCGGAACGGCCTGGTCGCCGGCGTCACCGGTGTTCTCCATCAGCAGCGCGCCCTCGTTGTCCGTCACCCGGGCGACGAAGAAGGGCGCGTGCCGGACGCCGCCGTTGGCCAGCGTGGCGAAGCCGACCGCCTGGTCGATCGGGCGCATCTCGTACTCGCCGATCCCGATCGAGGAACCGGTGTTCCCGGTCTCGGGCGCCGAGAGGGTGCGCTTGCCGTCGAGCAGGCCGCCGTTGTCCGGCCAGGTCTCCGGCATGCCCGTGGCGCGCAGGGCCAGCTCGCGGACGGTGTCCGGGCCGACCTCGTAGGCCAGGCCGTAGAACGTGGTGTTCAGCGACCGGGTGATGGCCTCCTTGAGCGTGCACGCACCGCAGGAGGCGCCGCCGGAGTTGCGCACCGGGGCCTCGCGGTCGGGGAACGTCTGCGGGGAGCTGCCGTCGCGCCGGGCGTTGACGCCGATCCCCCGCTCGAGGGCGGCGGCGAGCACGTAGGGCTTCATCGACGACCCCGGCTGGCGCCGGGCCTGCGCGTAGTCGATCGCGCCCTCGCCCGCGCCGATCGGGCCGCCGTAGTAGGCGCGGACCGCACCGCTGCGCGGGTCGACAGAGACGAGGGCCTGCCGGAGGTTGTCCGGCTCGCCCTCCATGACCTCCTGGACGGCGGTGAGCGCGGCGCTCTGCATGCGCGGGTCGATCGTCGTGGTGATCCGCAGGCCGCCGGCCCGGATCTGGTCCTCGGGGTAGCCCCGGGCCTCGAGCTCGGCGATGACCTGCGAGACGATCAGGCCCTCCGGACCCGTGGGGATGCCCAGGGTCGCGGTGGCCCGGGGCAGCACCGGCGGGTAGGCCGACGCGCTGCGCTCGGCCTCGGAGAGCCAGCCCTCCTCGACCATCGCGTCGAGCACGTTCGCCCAGCGCTCCTGGGCGCCCTGCGGGTCGTTCTCCGGGTCGAGGCGGGACGGGCTGCGGATCAGCACGGCCAGGACGGCGCCCTGCTGCGCGGTCAGCTGCGCGGCGGGGACGCCGAAGTAGGTGTTGGCCGCCGCCTCGATGCCGTACGCGCCGCGGCCGAAGTAGATGGTGTTGAGGTAGTTCTCCAGGATCTCGTTCTTCGAGTAGTTGTTGTCCAGCTTGATCGCCAGGAAGAGCTCCTGGAACTTGCGGCTGAACGTCTGCTCCTGGGTCAGGAAGGCGTTCTTGACGTACTGCTGGGTGATCGTCGAGCCACCCTGCGTCGAGCCGCCCGTCAGGTTGTTCCACGCGGCCCGGACGATGCCGGTGAACGAGATGCCGGGGTCGGAGTAGAAGCTGCGGTTCTCCGCGGCCAGCACCGCGTTGCGGGCCGCCTCGGAGACCTGCTCGAGCCGGACGTTGGTGCGGTTCTCGTCGCCGAGCCGCGCCATCTCGGTCTGGCCGTCACCGTAGTAGATGACCGTCGTCTGCGCGTTCTGCACCGAGTTCGGGTCGGGGACGTCGGTGCTGGCGTAGACGACGCCGACGAAGACGCCGAGCAGCACGAACAGGCCCAGCAGCGTGCCCAGCGCGATCTTCAGGCGGCGACGCCGCCGCTGCTTCTTCGTGCGCGGCGGCTTGCCCTTGCGGCCACCCGGCCGCCCGCCGCCGGACCCACCGCCGGTGGGGCGGCCGCCGGGCGGTCGGGAACCCGGCGGGCGCCCACCACCACCGCTGCCGGCGGCGGCCCGCCGGTCGGACGACGTGCGCCCGGCCGTGGTCCGGCCGCGACCGCTCGCGGCGGCGCTCCGGCCGGCGGCACCGCCGGCCGCGGCACGGGGCCGGCCGGCCCCGGCGGCGCGGCCCTCTCCGCCGCCCCCCGTGCTGCGGGTACGGGCCGGTGGCGGCCGACGCACCGAGCCGGCGCGCGGCGCGACCGGCGAGGTCTCGTCGTGGGAAGGCACGAAGGGGCCCCTCTCGGACTCTCGGACAGGGGACCGTGGTGGTCCCCGGGCAAGCGTGACGTCTTCAGCTGTGGTTCCCGTGGACAACGCGCGACGAACGCGCACGTCACGCGACGCGTGTGACGGAAGGGTCCGCCGTGACCCGTCCCATTCCCCGCAGGCGACCTACTCGGTGGCCGCCCGGCGCTTGCGGCGCGGCTGACGCCCGGGTTCGGGCTCGGCCCCGAGGACGTACGACCCCACCAGATGGTTCCAGCCGCACCCGCGGCACACCTCGACGGTGTAGACCGAGAACTCCTCCTGCATGGCGTCCATGCGGGCGAGCTCCACCTCGGTCTTGGCCTGGCCGGCCGTCGGGCCGAGGTGCTCGCCGTACACGTAGTTCACCAGGGTGAGCCGCTCCTTGCGGCACACCGGGCAGGGGACGTCGGTCTTCTCGCCGTGGTACTTCGCCGCGCGGGAGAGGTAAGGGCTGGCGTCGCAGACCTCGAACAACCCGGTGCGCCCGGAGTACACGTCGGCGAGGACGGCTCGCCGCTGCAGCGAGTAGTCCACGACGGATCGACGTCCGGGCACGGGGGCCAGCGTACGCAGACGCGGCTACCCGCGGCGGATCACCGCGCACCGGGCGGACGGCCGCCGTGGCCCTCCGTTCACCCCGCGTTGGTCGTTCGATGTATCGTCTCGATACATCGACCGCTGCGAGCGGATGCCGGTCCGACGACAGGAGGCGGGCGTGCTCGAGTTCGCCATCCTGGGCCTGCTGCAGCAGGCGTCGATGCACGGGTACGAGCTCCGCAAGGAGCTGGCCTCGCTGCTCGGCGGGCTGCGGACGATCTCCTTCGGCTCCCTGTACCCCGCGCTCAAGCGGCTCCACGCTGCGGGGTACATCACGACGGCCGAGCCCGACCCCAAGGCGCTGCTGCCCGCCGACGCCCCGCCGCTGACCGGGCGCCGGGGGAAGGTCGTCTACACCATCACCGCCGAGGGCAAGGAGCGCTTCCACGAGCTGGTCAGCCAGACCGGCCCGGAGGCGTACGACGACGGCGGGCTCTTCGGCGTCCGCCTCGCCTTCTTCCGGCACACCGCCGCCGACGCCCGGCTCCGGATCCTCGAGGGGCGCCGGCGCACGGTCGAGCGGCAGCGCGAGGGCCTGCGCTCCTCGCTCGCCCGCACCCGCGAGCGCCTCGACCGCTACACCCTCGAGCTGCAGCGGCACGGGCTGGACTCGGTGGACCGGGAGGTCCGCTGGCTGTCCGAGCTCATCGACTCCGAGCGACGCGCCAGCGAACGGCCCGCCTCCGGGCAGGCCGGCGCCGAGCGAGATCCGTCCCCCGACCCGTCCGTGCACCCCCCCGCGGACCCGCAGTCCCCGACCACCTGAACCCCCAGACCACCGCCGTCAGGACCACCCCGGTCCGTGTCCGGACCCCGCGGTCCGAGAAGTGAGGAGCACCCATGGGAAGCGTCAAGGTCGCCATCGTCGGCGTGGGCAACTGCGCCGCGTCGCTCGTGCAGGGCGTCCACTACTACCGGGACGCCGACGAGACGTCGTCCGTGCCCGGCCTGATGCACGTGCGCTTCGGCGACTACCACGTCTCCGACGTGGAGTTCGTCGCCGCGTTCGACGTCGACGCCAAGAAGGTCGGCCAGGACCTGTCCGCGGCGATCGTGGCCAGCGAGAACAACACGATCAAGATCTGCGACGTCCCGCCGCTAGGCGTTCCGGTGCAGCGCGGCACCACCCTCGACGGCCTCGGCAAGTACTACCGGGAGACCATCGAGGAGTCCGACGAGGAGCCGGTGGACGTCGTCGCCGCGCTGCGCGAGTCGGGCGCCGACGTGCTCGTCTGCTACCTGCCCGTGGGGTCGCAGCAGGCGGCCGAGTTCTACGCCCAGGCCGCCCTCGACGCCGAGGTCGCCTTCGTGAACGCGCTGCCGGTGTTCATCGCCGGCACCCCGGAGTGGGCGGACAAGTTCACCGCCGCCGGCGTGCCGATCGTCGGTGACGACATCAAGAGCCAGGTGGGCGCCACCATCACCCACCGCGTGCTGGCCAAGCTCTTCGAGGACCGCGGGGTCCAGCTCGACCGCACGATGCAGCTCAACGTCGGCGGCAACATGGACTTCAAGAACATGCTCGAGCGCGAGCGCCTGGAGTCCAAGAAGATCTCCAAGACCCAGTCGGTCACCAGCCAGGTGCACCGGGACATGGGGCAGGGCAACGTGCACATCGGCCCGTCGGACCACGTGCCGTGGCTGTCGGACCGCAAGTGGGCCTACGTCCGCCTCGAGGGCCGCGCGTTCGGCGACGTCCCGCTGAACCTGGAGTACAAGCTCGAGGTCTGGGACTCCCCGAACTCGGCCGGGATCATCATCGACGCGATCCGCGCGGCGAAGATCGCCAAGGACCGCGGCATCGGTGGCCCGATCCTCTCGGCGTCGTCCTACTTCATGAAGAGCCCGCCGGTGCAGCACTCCGACAGCGAGGCCCGCGACCTGGTGGAGCAGTTCATCCGCGGCGAGATCGAGCGCTGAGGCCTTCCTGCAGGGTCCCGCCACGAGCCTGCGAGTGGTGGGGGGCAGGAAGGTCCTTCCACGCCTCGCCCCCAGCCCTCGCACGCTCGGGCCGGGTCCCTGCGAGGAGGCCGTTCCATCGCGTCACCGGCCCGTCCCGTCCGCGGGGCGGGCCGGTGGCGTTCCCGGGGGTGCACAGCCGGGCTGCCTACCCTGGCGGCATGCCGTCCCGCTCTCGCTCGATCCTGCTCGCCCTGGGACTGGTGCTGGCCCTGCTGACCGGCTGCACCGGCGGCGCGGACGACGAGCGGCTCCCCGGTGACGAGATCACCCGGGAGGAGGCCGACGTCCTCGCCGAGCTCTTGCACCAGAACTTCGAGCACGGCGGGGCGGACTTCGTCGAGACGGCGCCGTACGGCGAGGGGGCGGTGCTGACCCTCACCGGCGAGGTCGACTTCACCCGCTCGATCGGTCGCGCCCAGGCGGTGACGACGTACGAGGACGGCCGGCCGGAGGAGATGCGCACGCTCTTCTTCACCACCGAGGACATCTGGTTCGGCGACGTGCCCGGCCTCTCGGAGGCCCTGGCCGCCCGCGGACTGCCCGACGCGGCGTACGTGCGGCGGCCGATGAGCGCCGCGGCGGGCGGGTCGGCCTCGCTGATCGACGTCCTGGCCCAGCTGGTGCTGAACCTGTCGGCGCGGGCCGCCGACGACCCGGGGGCCTTCATGACCGGGGACTACACGTGGCAGGGGCAGCGCTCGATCGACGGGCAGCTGGTGGCCGAGTACGGGCTGTCCGGCGGCAAGACGGTGGCGATCTCGCACTCCGACGACCTGCTGGTCCAGTACGTGACGCCGCTGCCGGACCAGGACTTCGACGTGACGATCACGCTGTCCGACCACGGGGAGCGGGAGATCGCCCTACCGGCGGCGGAGGAGACCCTCGACGCGGCCACCCAGCCCGAGCTCGCGGCGGAACTGGGCGTCTGAGGACAGCAGGAAGGGGCGGCCTCTTCCCCAGACCGCCCCTTCCCGAGCTCTTCCTACCAGATGCCGTCGGCGCGCGCAGCCCCCGCGCGCGCCGGTCAGTTGGCCGACGGGTCGGCGGGCGCGGTGGACAGCACCGCGAGCCGGCCGGTCTGGCGGCCCATGACGGCGCGCCACAGCTGCGGTCCGGCCATCCGGCTGAGCACGTCGGAGGGCCGGCCGGCCACGCAGGCCCACGCACCCTCGGCGATCTCCCCGGCGAGCTGGCCCGGGGACCAGCCGGCGTAGCCGGCGAACACGCGCAGGCCGGTCAGCCGGCCCTCGAGCGCGTCCGGGTCGCGGTCGAGGTCGACGAGGTAGACGTCGCCGGCCACCCGGCGCAGGCCGTTGTCCTCGGTCACGTCGACGGCCGGCGAGGTGGCCAGGCACAGCGCGGTGTCGGTCTCGCACGGACCGCCGACGTGGAAGACGCCCGGCTCCACCGCGAGGTCGCACCAGCCGGGCAGGACGTCGCGGATCTCGACCTGGCTCGGCCGCCCGAGGACGACGCCGAGGGTGCCGGTCTCGGTGTGGTCGAGGACGTAGACGACGGTGCCGGCGAAGGTGGGGTCCGACAGGGCCGGCATCGCCACCAGCAGCGTCCCGGGACGCACGTCCTCGACCCGGCCGACGGACAGCGGGGGGACGGCGTCCGCAGGACGGCGACCGGTCGCGGGCCTGGCGGGAGGACCGGACTCGGGGTCGGGCGACGAGGGCACCGGAGTCATCGCGGTCCAGTGTGCCCCAGGTCCGCGGCCGGGGGAGGTCGAGCGCGCGCCGTCAAGGGCAGGAGGGCTGTTCGGACCCGGGAAAAGTCACCCGACGGGGCGGCACACGGCTCGGCGGTGACCCGGAGGGCGGTGTACGGCCCCGTACTGTGACCGGGTGCACCAGCAGGAGGCGACGACCGTGCGCCACCTGCTCCGCCGGGGGGACTTCCGGCGGCTGCTCGGCACCCGCCTGCTGTCGCAGTTCGGCGACGGCGTCTTCCAGGCGGCGCTGGCCGGCACGGTGCTGTTCAACCCGCAGCGGGCCGCGGACCCGCTCGACGTCGCGGCGGGGTTCGCCGTCCTGCTCCTGCCCTACTCGCTGGTGGGACCGTTCGCCGGGGTGTGGCTGGACCGGTGGAGCCGCCGGCAGGTGCTGCTGCGCGCCAACGTCGTCCGAGCGGGTCTGGTGGCCGTCGTGGCCGCGCTGGTGCTGGGCGGGGTCGGCGGCACGCCGTTCTACGTCGCGGGGCTGGCCGTCTTCTCGGTGAACCGGTTCGTCCTGGCCGCGCTGTCGGCCGGCCTGCCGCACACCGTGGACGAGCCGTCGCTGGTCTCGGCGAACGCGCTGTCGACGACGTCGGGCGCGGTCGCCACGGTGGTCGGCGGGGGTGCGGCGCTCGGGCTGCTGCAGGTGACCGGCTCCGGCGACGCGGGGTACGCCGTCGTCGCGGTGTCGGCGGCGCTGCCATACCTGGGCGCGGCCGCCGTCGTCTCCGGGTTCACGCGGGCCCACCTGGGGCCCGACCACATGGCCCGCTCGGCGCGGTTGTCGGCCCGCGAGGTGGCCGCCGGCATGGTGGCCGGCGCCCGGCACGCCTGGTCGCACCCGCCGGCCGCGGCGGCGCTCACGGCGATCAGCCTGCACCGGCTGTTCTACGGCGTCCTGACGCTGATGACGCTGCTGCTCTACCGGAACACCTTCGCGGGTTCGGGGCTCTTCCCCGGCGGGCTGGTGGGGCTGGGCGAGGTCGTCGGCGCCGGTGCGGTGGGCACCCTGACCGCCGCGGCGGTGACCCCGTGGGTGGTGCGGCGGATCGGCAAGCCGCGCTGGACGACGGCGCTGCTCGCCGGTGGCGGCCTGGCGCAGCTCGCGCTCGGGCTGCCGTTCGTGCCGCCGACCATCGTCGCGGCCGGCTTCGTGCTGGGGTTCGTGGGCCAGGCGGTGAAGATCTGCGTGGACACCACGCTGCAGGAGGCCGTCGACGACGACTTCCGCGGCCGGGTGTTCTCCGTCTACGACACGCTGTTCAACGTCACGTTCGTGGCGGCGCTGGTGTTCGGGGCCTTCGTGCTGCCGCCGTCGGGCGTCTCCTACCCGATGCTCGTGGCCGTGGGCGCCGGCTACCTCCTCACCGCCGCCCTCTACGCCCGCGCCACCTCCCGCCACCGACTTCCCGGAGTGGATTCGTCGGCGTAACCCGCACGGATCCACTCCGCTCAGGCGACGAGGCGCTGCATCTCCGCCCCGCACGCGGGTCCCTCGTCCCGCAGGCGGCGCACGGGGAAGCGCAGGAGCACGAGCCCGGCCCCGTGGAGCGCGTTCTGCCGCTTGAGGTCCTCACCCCAGTCGCGCGCGCTGAGGTGGTAGGCCATCCCGTCCGCTTCGGCGGCGACACGTCTCCGACGCCAGAGCGCGTCGACGAAGTAAGTGCCGTCGGCCGTCTCCACCGGCGCGTTCCACTCCGGCTCGGGCAACCCGGCCGCGACGACCACACGCCGCAGCTCGCTCTCGCCGACCGACCGCATGCCCCTGCCCGCGTCCTGGACGGCTGCGCGCAGCCATGCCGTCGCCACCCGACCCGCTCGCCGCGTCTCCTCGGCCAGCTGGTCGACGGTCGCCAGCCCGCGCTGGAGGACGTCGGAGACGACGTGGTCCACGTCGGCCCGCCGCCGGGCGCTGAGCGACACGTCGACGGCAGCCCGCGCCGCTCCGGTGGTCCGGAGTCCGGCCAGCTCGACGGCCTCGAGAGCTCGCCGGCTCTGGTGGACGACGACGAATCCGTGCGACGCCATGTGCTGCCCGTGCTCGCGCGAGACCTCCACCATGCCGCCCTCCGGCAGTGCCGCGTAGTCACCGAGGACACCGGCGACGCGACGAGCCGCGGCCAGCTCCTCCGCCTTCGCGCCCCAGAGCCTCAATGCACTGTGGTGGGACAAGCAGGCGCCGTCGCCTGCGTAGGCGAGGGCGACGAGCCAGCGCTCCCGCTGCGTGAGACCTCCCGCGTGGGGGACGACGACGCCACGGACGGGCTCCTGCCACCTGCCGGCCCGGAGCGCCGTCCGGATGCGCGTGTTGCTGATGCCCCGCGCGCGGAGCTGGCCCCGACGGGCGACGGGGAGGTCGGATGGGAACACGGACGACACGGGCACCGCGCGATGGTGGGGGCGTGCCGAGGCGCGCGGCGGTCGCTTTCCACAGCCTGCGCCCCAACGGAGTGGATCTGTGCGCGTTACCCCGACGAATCCACTCCAGTGCGGCGGGTGCGCCACCAGGTGAGGAGCTCGTCCTCCGCCTCCTCGGGGGAGAGCGGGCCGCGCTCGAGCCGCAGGTCCTTGAGGAAGCGCCAGGCCTCGCCGACCTCCCGGCCCGGCGGGATGCCCAGCAGCTCCATGATCGCGTTGCCGTCGAGGTCCGGGCGCACCCGCGCCAGGTCCTCCTTCTCGGCGAGCTCGGCGATCCGCGCCTCGAGGGAGTCGTAGGTCGCCGCCAGCGCCGCGGCCCGCTTGCGGTTGCGGGTCGTGCAGTCCGACCGCACCAGCTTGTGCAGCCGCGGCAGGAGGTCGCCGGCGTCGGTGACGTAGCGGCGCACCGCCGAGTCGGTCCACTCCCCGCGCCCGTAGCCGTGGAAGCGGAGGTGCAGGAAGGTGAGCTTGGCGACGGCGTCGATGACGTCCTTGGGGTAGCGGAGGGCCGTCAGCCGCTTCTTCACCAGCTTCGACCCGACCACCTCGTGGTGGTGGAACGACACCCGCCCGCGCGGCTCGTGCCGCCGGGTCGCCGGCTTGCCGATGTCGTGCAGCAGGGCGGCGAGGCGGAGCACGAGGTCCGGCGACTCGTGCTCGGGGTCGGCCTCCTCCAGCGCGATGGCCTGGTCGAGGACGGTCAGCGAGTGCGCGTAGACGTCCTTGTGCTGGTGGTGCTCGTCGATCTCCATGCGGAGGGCCGACAGCTCCGGCAGGACGACGTCGGCGAGCCCGGTGCCGACGAACAGCTCCAGCGCCGCCCGGGGCGAGCCCTGCAGCAGCGTCTTCGACAGCTCGACCTGCACCCGCTCCGGGGTGATCCGCCCCAGCTCCCCGGCGAGCGCGGTCATCGCCGCGACCACCTCGTCGTCCGGGGTCAGCTGCAGCTGGGCGACGAAGCGGACGGCGCGCAGCATCCGCAGCGGGTCGTCGAGGAAGGAGTCGACCGCCGCACCGGGGGTCCGCAGCCGGCGGGTGAGCAGGTCGCCGAGGCCGCCGTACGGGTCGGTGACCCGGCGGTCGGGCCCCAGCGAGACGGCCATCGCGTTGACCGTGAAGTCGCGCCGGGCGAGGTCGTCCTCGAGCGAGTCGCCCCACGCGACCTCGGGGTTGCGCGACTCCCGGTCGTAGCGGTCCGCCCGGTAGGTGGTGATCTCCAGCCGCGCGCCCCGCACCTCGGCGCCGACGGTGCCGAACTGGATGCCGGTGTTCCACGTGGAACTGGCCCACCCGCGCAGCAGCTCCAGGGTCTGCTCCGGCCGGGCGTCGGTGGTGATGTCGAGGTCCCCCGGCACGCGCGCCGCGCCCGCGCCGGCCGAGAGGAGTGCGTCACGCACCGAACCGCCGACGAGGTGGGCCTCGAACCCGGCCGCCGCGAACCGTTCTCCCAGCTCGGTCAGCACGGGGGAGAGGTCGACGAGCTCCCGCACCGTCTGCTGCACCGCCGGCGGCACGGGCTCGGGTTCGGGACGACTCGGGGGCTCTGCGGACACGACGAGCCAGGGTAGTGGCCGGACGCGCGCTACCCTCCTGGCATGGCTGGGACGGGCGGGCGCGGACGCCCCGGCCGCCGGTTGCGCCGGGTCGACGAGACCTCCGCCGGGGGCCTGGTCGTCGCCGACGACGGGGTCAACGAGCCCCGTGCCGCCCTCATCGGCCGCACCGACCGGCGCGGACGCCTCCTCTGGTCGCTGCCCAAGGGGCACATCGAGGAGGGCGAGACCCCCGAGGACACCGCCGTCCGCGAGGTCGCCGAGGAGACCGGGATCATCGGCGAGGTCGTCGCCCCCCTCGGGATCATCGACTTCTGGTTCGTCGCCGACGGCCGCCGCGTGCACAAGACGGTGCACCACTTCCTGCTCCGCGCGATCGGTGGCGCCCTCTCGGACGCCGACGTCGAGGTGACCGAGGTCGCCTGGGTCCCGCTGTCGGAGCTGTCCGAGCGGCTCGCGTACGCCGACGAGCGGGCACTGGTCGAGCGGGCACCCGCCCTGCTGGCCGACAGCGCGTGAGGGGAACGGCCGCCGACCCCGCCGACGGCCGCTCCCGGCCGGGGTCCCGGACGGTCCTCGCCGTCCTGCTCTGCCTGACGCTGCTCGGCGCACCGCTCCTGCTCGCACCGACGCGCGCCGCCGCGGCGCCCGCCGACGACACCAGCGACCCCGACCGGCCGGTGACGCTCGAGGTCAGCCGGTTCGAGCCGCGCAGCGTCGTCCCCGGCTCGACCATCACGATCACCGGCACGCTGACCAACAGCGGGGACTCCGCGGTCTCCGACCTCGCCGTCCGCCTGCAGCGCGGCGCCGTCCTCACCTCCCGCGCCGAGCTCGCCGCGGCCGACGACGACGCCGACCCGGCCACCACGGAGGTCCCGGCCTTCCAGCCCGTCACCGACGAGCTCGAGCCGGGCGACTCGGCGACCTTCACCTACTCGGTCCCCGCCGACGAGCTGCGGCTGGACCGCGACGGCGTCTACCCGGTCCTGCTGAACGTCAACGGCACCGTCGACGGGGAGGTCCGCCGCGTCGGCGAGCTGGCCACCTACCTCGTGCGGCAGCCGGCGATCCCCGCCGGGCGGACGTCGGTGGCCTGGCTGTGGCCGCTCGTCGAGCGCACGCACCGCACCCCCTCCGGCAGCTTCGCCGACGACGGTCTCGCCGCGGCCGTGACCGAGGGCGGCCGCCTGGACCGTGCCCTGTCCGTCGTCGAGGACCTGCCCCGCGCCGCGCCCGCGGGCGGCGGCGAGGCGGTGCCGACGGTGCCGGTCACCCTCGCCGTCGACCCGGCGCTGCTCGAGGAGCTCGCGCTGATGGCCGCGGGCCCCTACGAGGTGGCCGGGCAGGACGACCCGGGCGAGGGCACCGCGGCCGCCGAGGCGTGGCTCGAGCGGCTGCGCGCCGTCGCCGCCGTCCACCCGGTCGTCGCGCTGCCCTACGGCGACGTCGACGCCGACGCGCTGGTCGCCACCGGCCTGTCCGCCGTCCTGGCGCGCAGCCTGCCGGCGAGCGGGACCGCCGCGGCGACCGCGCCGTCCGACGACGCCACCGGGGCCGGCGCCGGCATCGTCGCCGACGTCCTCGGGGTCCAGCCGCGCACCGACCTCGGCTGGCTCGCCGGCGGCGCCGTGCGCCCCGAGACCCTCGCCGCGCTCCAGGCCGGCGGGGCCGAGCGGGTGGTCCTCGGCGCCGACGCCCTCACCGGCGGCGACGCCGCGCTCGGGCTGGGCACCGCGACCGCGGCCGCCCGGACCAGCGTCGCCCTGCCGCAGGGGTCGGTCGAGGCGCTCGTCGCCGATCCGGCCCTCGGTGCGGTCGCCGCCTCCGCCGGTCAGGTCGCCGGCGGGGTGCGCATCGCCGAGCAGCGCTACCTGGCCGAGCTGGCCCTGCTCAGCCTCACCGCGCCGGCCGACCCCGCCCTGGCCCCCACCGTGCTGGTCGCGCCGCCCCGGCAGGTCGGCGCGGACCCCGACGGCGTGCGGGCGATGATGTCCGACACCGCCGAGCTGCCCTGGTTGCGCGCGGCCGCCGTCGAGGAGCTCGGCGCCGGCCCGGTCGCCGACGCCGGGGCGCTCACCCCGTCGGCCGCGCCGCTCCTGGACGGCGGCGGGCTGGCCTCCGTCGCCGAGGCGGTCGCCGTCCGGGACGACCTCGCCGGGGCCGCCGTGGGGTCCCCGGACGCCGCGCTGGCCCCGCAGGACGCCGCCACTGCCCGCACCGCGGCGGTGGCCTGGCGCGCCGACCCCGCCGGCTTCCGCACCGCCGCCGAGGCCCTCGCCGACAGCATCGAGCGGCTGCGCGACCGCGTCACGCTGGTCGCCCCCGCCGACGGCACCTACAGCCTCGCCTCCAGCGACGCCCCGCTGGTCCTGACCGTGCGCAACGACCTGCCGTTCGCCGTCCGGGTGCGGCTGGACGTGCGGACCGTCGGCAACGTGGGGCTGCGGATCGAGGACATCGGCCTGCAGGAGCTCGCCCCCGGCGAGCGGACGACGCTGCAGGTGCCGACGTCGATCCGCCAGTCCGGCCGCGTGGCCGTCACCGCCGCCCTGACCACGCCCAGCGGTGGGCCGCTCGGCGAGCAGGTGCGCATCCAGGTCAAGAGCACCGCCTACGGCGCCATCTCGCTGAGCATCACCATCGGTGCGGCCGTGCTGCTCGGCCTGCTCTTCCTGCGCCGGCTCGTCCTGTTCCTGGTCCGCCGCCGCCGCGGCCCGTCCGACGGCATCCCGACCGGCCCGGCCCCCGAGGGCGCGTCCGTGCCGCTGCCGCCCACCCGGAGCCCGGTGTGACGCCCGGACCCGAGGGGCCCGTCGAGGAACGGGACCGGCAGAACGGCCCTGCTGCAGGGGCCCGTCGCGAGCTGGCGAGCGACGGGGCGCAGCAGGGTCCTTCGACTGTCCCGCCGGCCGCCCCGCGCACGCGGGCCGGGCGCGGGCCCGCGCCGCTGCCCCCGCCGCCGTACAAGGAGGCACCCCCGCCGTCGGTCCCGTCGGCCGACGCCCTGTCCGGCCGGCCGCCGTCGGCCGAGCGCCCCGCCGTCCGGGCGCCGGCGCCCCCGCCGGTACTACCGCCCGCCGCCCCGCCGGTGCCCCCGCCGCCGGCCTACCCCGCCCACGACGCGCAGCCCCGCCGGATGCCGCTGCCCCCGCCACCGCCCCCGCGGCGGCGGTTCGTGCCGCACCCGGAGGAGGAGTTCACCCAGCTCATCCCCGTGCTGCCGCCGGTGCCCCGCGCGGTCGAGGAGAGCGACGAGGAGGCCGAGCAGCGGGAGGGCGCCCCCGGGGCCAGCCGGGGCATCCTCCGGGCCGCCAGCACCATGGCGGTGGCCACGCTCGTCAGCCGGATCACCGGCCTGCTGCGCACCATGGTGCTCGCCGCGGCGCTGGGCGTCGGCCTGGTCAACGACGCCTACAACACGGCCAACACGCTGCCGAACATCGTCTACGAGCTGCTCATCGGCGGCGTCCTCACGTCGGTGATCGTGCCGCTGCTGGTGCACGCCCAGGAGCGCGACGCCGACCGCGGCACCGCGTACGCGCAGCGGCTCTCGACGCTGGCGATCACCGGGCTGGTCGGCGTCACCGTGCTCGCGGTGCTGGCCGCCCCGCTGCTCACGAACCTCTACGGCATCGACGGCGACCCCGAGCAGGTCCGGCTGGCCAACTGGCTGGCCCGCCTGCTGCTCGTCGAGATCGTCTTCTACGGCATCGGCGCGCTGGCCACCGCGATCCTCAACTCCCGCGACGTCTTCGGCCCGCCCGCCTGGGCGCCGGTGCTCAACAACGTCGTCGTCATCGCGACCGGCCTGCTGTTCATCGCGGCCAGCGGCCCGGGGGAGCTGACGCCGGCGACCATCACGTCCGGGCAGGTGTGGCTGCTCGGCATCGGCACGACCCTGGGCATCGCCGTCCAGGCGCTGGTGCTGCTGCCGCTGCTGCCGAAGGCGGGCGTGCCGCTGCGCCCGCGCTGGGGGCTGAAGAACACCGGCCTGCGCGAGGCCGGCACCCTCGGGCTCTGGGTCATCGGCTACGTGGCGGTCAGCCAGATCGGCGTCGTCGTCGCCACCAACGTGGCCAACGACGCCGGACGCGAGGGCGGCCTCGGGTCGAGCGCCTTCGCGATCGCCAGCCTGCTGTTCCAGATGCCCTACGGGATCATCGGCGTCGCCCTGCTCACCGCGCTGCTGCCGCGGATGAGCCGCGCGGCCTCGCGCCGCGACGTGCCCGGCGTGGTCAAGGACCTCGCGCTGGGCACCCGCCTGTCCGCGCTGGGCCTCCTGCCGGTCACCGCCGCGCTGGTGGTCCTGGGCCCGCCGCTGGCCACGGTCGCCTTCGCCCGCGGGAACACCAGCGTCGCCGAGGCCCAGGGCATCGGCACCGCGCTGGCCATCGGCGCGTTCGGGCTGCTGCCGATGGCGGTCACCCTCCTGCAGCTGCGGGTCTTCTACGCGATGAAGGACGCCCGGACGCCGACCCTCATCCAGATCGGCATGGTCGCCGTCCGCGTGCCGCTGCTGCTCCTGGTCCCGGTCGTCGTCGGTCCGGAGCACGTGGTGGCCGGGCTGATGCTGGTCACGAGCGTCACCTACGTCGCCGGCTGGGTCCTCGGCGACCTCGCCATCCGCCGCTCGCTCGGCGCCACCCGCGACCGCGAGACGCTGGGACCGGTCCTCCGGCTGGTCGCCGTGTCGGGCGCCGCCGGCCTCCTCGGCTGGGGCACGGTCACCCTTCTGGGTCACGTTTTGGGCACATCGGTGGCAGGCTCGCTCGTCACTCTCCTGGTCGGTACCGTGGTCATCGGCGTCGCGACCGCTGCTGGTCTCGTGGTCGCCCGCGTCCCCGAGGTCCGGGAGCCCCTGGCGGCGATCCGGTCCCGCCTCGGGCGCGGACGAGCGTGAGACCCGGGGCGGCGATGCCGGGCCCGGGGCGCGGCGCCGCCGGGAGCGATGCGAAGAGGAGGTCGTCCGCGTCCATGACCTCCACGGTCACCGGCCTCCCGGACCGCTACCGCCCGCTCGACCAGGTCGGTCCCGACGAGCCCACCCCCACGGGGGTCATCCGCACCTACCGGGCCAAGGACCGCGTCCTCAACCGTGACGTCGCCATCCGCGTGCACACCCCCGGCGGCCCCGCGGCGCACGCCTGGATCGCCCGCGCCCTGACCGCCGGCGGGCTGGCCACCCCCGCGCTGGCGATGGTCTACGACGCCGCCGAGGGCAACGGCGACGCGGCCGCCGCCGACAGCGCCGCCTACGTCGTCAACGAGTGGATCGACGGCGAGACCCTCGCGGAGCGGCTGACCCGCGGGCCGCTGCAGCAGCGCGAGGCGCGCACCGTCGTCCGCCGGCTGGCCGAGGGCGTGGCCGAGGCCCACCGCGTCGGGCTGGCCGTCGGCGGGCTGACCCCCGAGCACGTCGTCCTGCGGCCCAACGGGCTGGTGGGCCTGCGCGGCGTCCCCGCCGCCAGCGGCACCGTGCAGGGCGACATCACCGCGCTGGGTGCGCTGCTCGAGGCCTGCCTCGGCGGCCCGACCGCGGTCGAGGCCGCCGGTCGCGGGGTGCGCAAGGGCGCCGCCACCGTGCCGCCGGACCTCGCCGCCCTCGTGCGCCGGGCCCGCTCCACCGAGCCCGGGCAGGGCCTCTCCAGCGTGGCGGCCATGGTCTCCCTGCTCAACGAACGGCCCCGCGCCGGCGGCGCCTCGGCCCTCGACCGGCACGGGCCGGAGAGCGACCGGCTGCGGTCGGTCCGCCAGGACGACGTGCCGCCGCCCGCGCTGCCCGTCGCCCCGCCGGCGCCCACCGTCAGCGTCGACGCCCCCGTCCGACTGGACCCGATGACCATGCCGCCGGTCCCGCCCGTGCGCCCGGTCGCGCACGCCGCCCCGGCGACCCAGGCCACCCCGGTGGTGCAGCCGGGTCCGCCCGCGCCCCCGGTCGAGGACCCGTGGACGGCGACCGGCGACGGGTGGCGGCGCCCCTCCGACGACCTCGACGCGGTGCTGCACGAGCCCACCACCTACGACGACGTGTACGACGACTACCCCGACACCGGCAGCACGGACCTGCCGGAGGTCGAGGAGCCCGGCGCCCGCCGGCGGGCCGCCGTCATCGGCATCTCCATCGCCGCGCTCGCCGTGGTGATCGCGCTGGCGTGGTGGTTCGGCACCAACGTGCTCTCGGTCGCCGGCTCGGTCGACGAGGTCCCCGGCTCCACGCCGCCGCCGACCTCGACCAGCGGCAGCGCGAGCAGCTCGGCGCCGGCCACGGGCGCGCCGGCGGCCATCGTCAGCGCCGAGGTCTACAACCCCGAGGGCGACGGCGAGCCCGAGAACGACGACGACGTCCCGCTCAGCTTCGACGGCGACCCGGGCACCGCCTGGTCCACGCTCACCTACTTCCGCTCGCCCGCCTTCGGCAACCTGAAGAGCGGCGTCGGGATCATGTACGACCTGGGCAGCGAGCAGCAGCTGGCCGGCGTGACGGTGACCACGAGCACCCCGGGCATCACCGTCGAGGTGCGCACCGGCGGCGAGCCCGACGGCCCCCTCGACGCCTACCAGGTGGCGGCGAGCGGCACCGTCGACGGCGAGACCCCGCTGCAGTTCCAGCAGCCGGCGACCGCCCGGTTCGTCCTGGTCTGGGTCACCGGTCTGGTGCCCAGCGACGACGGCTTCGCCGGCGACATCGCCGAGGTCGCGGTCAGCTCGGCGGGGTGACGCGCGGGCGGGGAGGGCCGCCCCGCAGGGGAATGCCACCCCTAGCATCCACGTTGTGCCGCCCGTGACGAACTCCCAGCCGACTCCCGGACCCGCGGTCTCGACCGATCCGGCCCACCCGGCCATCCCGCCGGCGGAGCACGACGGCGTCCGCGACCTGATCATCATCGGGTCCGGCCCGGCCGGCTACACCGCGGCGGTCTACGCCGCGCGTGCCAACCTGCACCCGCTGGTGTTCGAGGGCTCGCAGTTCGGCGGCGCCCTCATGACCACCACCGAGGTGGAGAACTTCCCCGGGTTCCCCGAGGGCATCCAGGGCCCGCAGCTCATGGACGACATGCGCACGCAGGCCGAGCGCTTCGGCGCCGAGCTGCAGCCGCGCGACGTCACCGAGGTCGACCTGACCGCCACGCCCAAGATCGTCAAGGTCGGCGACGAGACCCACCTCGCGCACGCCGTCATCGTGGCCACCGGCTCCAAGTACCGGTACCTGGGCCTGGACAACGAGCAGCGCCTGCTCGGCCGCGGCGTCTCCGCCTGCGCCACCTGCGACGGCTTCTTCTTCCGCGACCAGGACATCATCGTGGTCGGCGGCGGCGACTCGGCGATGGAGGAGGCCACCTTCCTCACCCGCTTCGCCAAGAGCGTGACCGTGGTGCACCGCCGCCGCGAGCTCCGCGCCTCCAAGATCATGCAGAAGCGCGCCCAGGACAACGAGAAGATCCACTGGGCGCTCGGCAAGCAGGTGACCGACGTCCTCGGCGGCGACACCGTCAACGGCGTGCAGCTGACCGACGTCGAGTCGGGCGGCACCGAGGAGCTGCCGGTCACCGGCGTCTTCGTCGCCATCGGCCACGACCCGCGCAGCGAGCTGTTCGCCGGTCAGCTGAAGCTGGACGACGCCGGCTACATCCAGGTGGAGCACCCGACCACCCGCACCAACATCGACGGCGTCTTCGCCTGCGGTGACGTGGTCGACCACATCTACCGGCAGGCGATCACCTCGGCCGGCACCGGGGCCTCGGCCGCGATCGACGCCGAGCGCTGGCTGGCCGAGACCTTCGGCGAGCGCTGAGCCGGGCATAGATCCCCCACCACGCCGGTTGCACCGACCGGCGACCTTTCGAGCAACCGATACAGGGAGTACGACCCATGGCAGGCAACACCGTGACGGTCACCGACGCCAGCTTCGCCAGCGACGTCCTGGGCAGCGACAAGCCCGTTCTCGTGGACTTCTGGGCGGAGTGGTGCGGGCCGTGCAAGATGGTCGCCCCCGTGCTGGAGGAGATCGCGGCCGAGCACGGCGACAAGCTCACGATCGCCAAGCTGAACATCGACGAGAACCCGCAGATCGCCCGCGACTACCAGGTCATGTCGATCCCGACGATGACCGTCTTCCAGGGCGGCAAGCCGGTCAAGAGCATCATCGGCGCCAAGCCCAAGGGCGCGATCCTCTCCGACCTCGCCGACTACATCGGCTGACGGCCTGCCTGCAGGGTCCCACCGCGAGCGTGCGAGTGGTGGGGGGCAGGCAGGTCCTTCTGGTCACCGGGGCCCGTCCGACCACCCGGTCGGACGGGCCTCGTCGCGTTCGGGGCGACCCCGGCTGGGCCGGCCCGGGCACGGCGGGCGACAATCGGAGCACGATGAGCGACAGCCGCATGCACCCCCTCCGTCCCGGGGACAGCGGCCCGGCCGTGGCCGAGGTGCTGGCCGCGCTGCGCAGCCTGGGCCTGCTCCCGACCGCCCCCGACGGCCTCGCCGACAGCGCGGCGGTCTACGACGCCACGACCGAGCTCGCGGTCCGGCACTTCCAGCAGGTCCGCGGCCTGAGCGTCGACGGCCGCGTCGGCGAGGAGACCTACCGGGCGCTCACCGAGGCGCGGTGGTCGCTGGGTGACCGGCTGCTGCGCTTCGACCCCGAGCGCCCGATGCGCGGCGACGACGTCACCAACTTGCAGGACCGCCTGCACGAGCTCGGCTACGACGCCGGCCCCGTCGACGGCGTCTTCGGCCCCGAGACCGAGATCGGGCTGCGCACCTTCCAGCGCGACTACGGCCTCACCTCCGACGGCACGTGCGGCCCGGCCACCCTGCGCGCGCTGCGCCAGCTCGGCCGCAAGGTGGTCGGCGGGCGGCCGCAGCTGCTGCGGCAGAGCGCCTCGTTCGTCGAGAGCGGGCCGCACCTGATCGGTCGCCGGATCGTCGTCGACCCGGGCCACGGCGGCCCGGAGGCGGGGCACTCCTCCGGCGAGACGACCGAGGCCGACCTGGTGTTCGACATCGCCTCCCGCATCGAGGGGCGGCTGGCCGCCGCCGGCGCCACCGTCTACCTCACCCGCGGCCGCCACCAGAACCCCACGCACCTCGAGCGGACCACGTTCGCCAACCAGGCCCGCGCCGACCTCTTCCTCTCCCTGCACGTCGACGCCCACCGCTCCGAGCACGCCCGCGGGGTGGCCAGCTACTACTACGGCACCGGGTCGGGGGCCTCCTCCACCGTCGGCGAGCAGTTCGCCAACCTGGTCCGCCGCGAGGTCGTCGCCCGCACCGGCCTGCTCGACCTCGGCTCGCACCCCAAGACGTGGGACCTGCTGCGCACCACCCGGATGCCCGCCGTCCGGCTGGACCTCGGCTACCTGTCCCACCCCGTCGACCGGCTGCTGCTGCTCGACGCCCGGCTGCGCAGCACCATCGCGCACGCGGTGCTGGCCGCCGTCCAGCGGCTCTTCCTGGCGCCCGAGGCCGACCCGCCGACCGGCACCTTCGTCCTGCCGGCCAAGGGCTGACGCTGTGACGGATGGAGCGGGCGGGATCGGACCCGTCCGTCCGCCGGCCGTGTCCTGCAGGCCCCCCGGACGGCGCTGCCTACACTTCTGAAGGTGGCTTCCCTCCCGCCCGGTTCCGGCGCGCACCCCGGCCTGCCCCCTGTCCCGCGGTCCTCGCGGCTGGACCCGCTGGCGGACCGGTACGCAGCACGCACGCACGGGATGAAGACCTCCGAGATCCGCGCGCTGTTCTCGGTCGTCAGCCGGCCCGAGGTGGTCTCGCTCGCCGGCGGGATGCCCGCCGTCACCGCCCTCCCGCTCGACGCCGTCGGCTCGATGATCGGCGAGCTGGTCTCCGGGATGGGCGCGCAGACGCTGCAGTACGGCTCCGGCCAGGGCGACCCCCGGCTGCGGGAGCGGATCTGCGACGTGATGGCGCTGGAGGGCATCCGCGACGCCTCGCCCAGCGAGGTCGTCGTCACGGTGGGCTCCCAGCAGGCGCTGGACCTGGTCACCCGCGTCTTCTGCGACCCGGGCGACGTCATCCTCGCCGAGGGGCCGTCCTACGTCGGGGCGCTGGGCGTCTTCCAGGCCGCCGAGGCCCGGGTGCGGCACGTGCCCATGGACGACGACGGACTCATCCCCGAGGCGCTCGAGCAGGCGCTGCTCGACTCCCGCGCCCGCGGCGACCGCGTGAAGTTCCTCTACACCGTGCCCAACTACCACAACCCGGCCGGGGTCACCCTCTCCGAGCCGCGCCGGCGGGCGATCATCGACCTCGCCGACCGCTACGACCTGCTGGTCATCGAGGACAACCCGTACGGGCTGCTGGGCTTCGACCGGGAGCCGATGCAGGCGCTGCGGGCCCGCGACTCCCAGCGGGTCATCTACCTCGGCTCGTTCTCCAAGACGTTCTCGCCGGGTCTGCGGGTGGGCTGGGTGCTGGCGCCGATCGCGGTCCGCGAGAAGCTCGTGCTGGCCACCGAGGCGCAGGTGCTCTGCCCGCCGTCGCTCACCCAGTACGCCGTCGCGCGCTACCTGGACACCCAGCCCTGGCAGCAGCAGATCAAGCACTTCATCGAGCTCTACCGCGACCGCCGCGACGCCACCCTGGAGTCGCTCGACGCGCTCATGCCGGCCGGCACCACCTGGACCCGTCCGGACGGCGGCTTCTACGTGTGGCTGAAGCTGCCGCACGGCCTCGACGCCAAGCTCATGCAGCCGCGGGCGGTGAACAACCTCGTGGCGTACGTGCCCGGGATCGGCTTCTACGCCGACGGCAGCGGCAAGGAGTACATGCGGCTGTCCTACTGCTACCCGGAGCCGCACGAGATCCGCGAGGGCGTGCGCCGGCTGGCCCGGGTGATCGAGCAGGAGCTGGACCTGCACACGACCTTCGACTCGGTCGACACCGGCCGGTTCCGGGCGATCCGGCCCGACGGGTCGCCGCACGTGCCCGACGTCGAGCCGTTCGTCGGCCCGGCCAACAGCGACCGGTACACCGACCCGCGGTCCTGATTGCGTCCGTGACGTTTCAGCCGGCCGGCCGGAGCGTCTCCGTCAGGAGTCGCCCCGGCGGCCGGTGATGTCAGGCGCCATGAGACCGACGATCCGCTGCAGGTCGTCGACCGAGCCGAACTCGACGACGATGCGGCCCTTCGCCCGGCCGATCTGCACCTGCACCTTGGTCTCGAAGACGTCGGAGAGCCGCTGCCCGAGGTCCTCCACCCCGGGCGCGCTGATCTTGCGCGTCCGGCGCTTCGCGGTGGGCTGCTCGGCGGCGGCGACCGCGACGGCCTCCTCGGTGGCCCGGACCGACATCCCCTCGGCGACGATGCGCGTGGCGAGGGCGTCCATCGCCTCGGCGTCGGCCAGGCCGAGCAGCGCCCGCGCGTGCCCGGCGGAGAGCACCCCGGCGGCCACCCGGGTCTGCACCTTCACCGGCAGCTTCATCAGCCGGATGGTGTTGGTGACCTGCGAGCGGCTGCGGCCGATGCGGCTGGCGAGCTCCTCGTGCGTGGCGCCGAACTCCTCCAGCAGCTGCTGGTAGGCGGCGGCCTCCTCCAGCGGGTTGAGCTGGACCCGGTGGATGTTCTCCAGGAGCGCGTCGCGCAGCAGGGCGTCGTCGGTGGTGTCCCGGACGATCGCGGGGACCGTCTGCAGGTCCGCCGCCTTGGCGGCGCGCAGCCGTCGCTCGCCCATGATGAGCTCGTAGCCGCCGTCCGCCCGCTCGCGGACGACGATCGGCTGGAGCAGCCCGAACTCGCGCACGGAGTGGGTGAGCTCGTCCAGCGCCTCGTCGTCGAAGACCTGCCTCGGCTGCTTCGGGTTGGGGACGACGTCGTCGACGGACACCTCGCGCAGCTGGGCGCCCGGCACCCCGACGGCGTCCTCGACCGGCGCCGGGCCCGCAGGGCGGACGACGGGTGCGGGGGGCGCCTCGGCCGGCTCGTCGTCGGACGGCGGCACCGCGGCGGGCGCCGGGGCGGCGACGACGGCGGGGCGGTCGACCTCCGGCCCGGCGGGCGGGGGAGGAGCGGTGGGGATCAGGGCCGCCAGGCCGCGGCCGAGCCCGCCACGCTTGGTCATCGGTTCTCCGTCGGGTGCTCAGGGGTGGAGACGGCGGATCCGTAGGACGGGGGAGCGACACCGGCCGGCATCCGCCCCGGATCCAGCGGCGGCAGCGCGGCACCCCGTTCGGCGAGCTCGCGGGCCGCCTCCACGTACGCCGTCGCCCCGCGGGACCCCGGGTCGTACGTCAGGACCGACTGGCTGTAGCCCGGCGCCTCGGACACCCGGACGTTGCGCGGGATGACAGCGTTCAGCACGAGGTCGCCGAAGTGGTTGCGGACCTCCTCGGCCACCTGGTCGGCGAGCTTGGTCCGCCCGTCGTACATGGTGAGGAGGATCGTCCGGACGGCGATGCCCGGGTTCAGGTGCGCGCGCACCAGGTCGATGTTGTTGAGCAGCTGCCCCAGTCCCTCCAGCGCGTAGTACTCGCACTGGATCGGGATCAGCACCTCGTCGCCTGCCACCAGCGCGTTGAGGGTCAGCAGCCCCAGCGACGGCGGGCAGTCGATGAGGACGTAGTCCGGCTTGCGGTCCTCGGGCAGGGAGTGGACGTAGGCCTCGATGGCCCGGCGCAGCCGGTACTCGCGGGCCACGACGGAGACCAGCTCGATCTCGGCGCCCGCCAGATCGATCGTCGCCGGCACGCAGGTGAGCAGCGGGCTGGCGTTCGTCTGGTGCGTGACCTCCGACAGCGGGCTGTCGCCGACCAGGGTGTCGTAGACCGAGGGCGTCCCGACCGTGTGGTCGACGCCCAGCGCCGTGCTGGTGTTGCCCTGCGGGTCGAGGTCGATGACGAGCGTCCGCAGTCCGTAGAGGGCGAGCGCGACGCCGAGGTTGACCGCCGACGTCGTCTTGCCGACGCCGCCCTTCTGGTTGGCGATGGTGATGACCCGCAGCCGTCCCGGTCTCGGGAACGGCTCCTGGTCGGCGGCGTGCAGCACGCGGGTGGCCCGCAGGGCCTCCATCGCGATGGGGCTGTCGAAGTCCGCCGGAGCCCCCGAGGCGGCGTTGTCAGCAGCGAGACTGCTCCGCAACCGCTCGCCCGGGTCGGTCATCGCGGTCCTTTCCCCTCGAACCCGCACCCGTTTCACGTGGAACGGGTCCGGGTACAGCTGTCGGTTCCACGTGGAACAGGCGTCGGCGTGCCGCCGTCACCGCTCCCCGCGGGTCATCACCACCACGGTAGTGGCAGCGTTCCCGAGCGCGGCGCCGACAGCCCGCGGATGTACGTCACGCATGCCGGCGGCCTCCAGCTCGGGCACCAGCGCGGGCAGCTCGGCGACGGCGCGGGCCCCGACCAGGGCCACCAGGCGGGTTCCCGGCCGCAGGAGCCCGCGGCACCAGGCGACCAGCCGGGGCAGCGGCGCCACGGCCCGGGCGGTGACCACGTCGACCGGCCCGACGGCCGTGACGACGCCGCGGTCCTCGGCTCGGCCGCGGACGACCCGCCACGGCGCACCCAGCTCCGCGACGGCCTCCTCGAGGAACTCGACCCGCCGCGCCATCGGCTCCACCAGGGTCAGCGCCAGATCGGGCCGCGCGAGGCCCAGCGGGATCCCGGGCAGGCCGGCGCCGCTGCCGACGTCGACCACCCGGGCCCCCTCGGGCACGGCCTCGGCCACCGCGGCGCTGTTGAGCACGTGCCGGTCCCACAGCCGCCCGACCTCGCGGGGGCCGATCAGCCCCCGCGTGACGCCGTCGGAGGCCAGCCGGGCGACGTAGCGCTCGGCCGCCGGCAGCGCCTCCCCGAACAGCGCGGAGGCCGCCTCCGGCGTTCGCGGAACGGAATCGTCCGGAAGTGTCACGCGTCCGGCAGGACCACGACGCGCCGGTTGGGCTCCTCGCCCTCGGACTCGCTGCGCACACCGCTCACGGCGGCGATGACGTCGTGGACGACCTTGCGCTCGAACGGGTTCATGGGGGTCAGCCGCTCCGGCTGGCGGCTCTGCGCCACCCGGCGGGCGGCCTCGCCGGCCAGCGCGGACAGGTCGGCCCGCCGCTTGGCCCGGAAGCCGCCGACGTCGAGCATCAGCCGGCTGCGGACCCCGGTGGACTGGGCCACGGCGAGGCGGGTGAGCTCCTGAAGTGCCTCGAGGACCTGCCCGTCGGCGCCGATGAGGTCGTCGAGCTGGCCGCCGACGATGGCGACGGAGGCGCGGTCGCCCTCCACGTCGAGGTCGATGTCCCCGTCGACGTCGAGGATGTCGAGCAGCCGCTCGAGGTAGTCGCCGGCCACGTCGCCCTCGCGGACGAGCAGGTCGTCGGCGGTGTCGACGTCCTCGTCGTCGTCGACGTCCTCGACCAGGGCGTCGTCACCGGTCGCGTCGGGATCGGGCAGCGCGGGCTGACCGTCGGGCTCGACCGCGGTGCCGGGAGCCGGGCTGAGCACGGCGCCCGACGTCACCTCGGCGGTGGCGGCGGTGTCCGGCTGCTGCGGAGCACTCACGGGGGTTCCTCCTCGGAAGGTCGGACGTCAGGTCTGCGGGCCGGCAGCGGCCGGCCGGGCGTCCGGGAGGACGCCGGAGCGCCGGTCAGCGGCGCTTTCGTTTGGCCTTGGTGGCACCGGAGCTGCCGGTCTTCGGCGTCGTCCCGTTCGACGCCGCTCGACCGCCCGCGCCGCTACCGGTCCCGCCGTCGGCGGCCGGCGTGCCCCCCGAGGTGGGGGTGCCGGAGCCGGCGGTGCCCGCCGACGTGCCGCCGTCGGCCGGGGTGGCCGGGCCGGCCGGCGCGGCCGGGCCGACCGGCTTGCCGCCCTTGCCGCGCACCGGCTTCGCGCCGGGCTTGGGGGCGAGCGCCTTCGGGTCGATCGCGGGCTTCTCGGCGGCCGCCTGGGCCAGGGCGGCGGGGGAGCCGGGGGGCGGCGGCAGCTTCTTGAGGACGTAGAACTGCTGACCCAGCGTCCACAGGTTGTTGGTGAACCAGTACAGGAGGACGCCGATCGGGAAGAAGAAGCCGGAGACGAAGAGGCTCAGCGGCATCCCGTAGAGCATGAACTTCTGCACGAGCGCGGCCTGGCCCTCGACCGGGCCCGACCGCCGCATGATCTGCTTCTGCGTGAAGTAGGTGGTCGCGCACATGATCACGATCAGCACGAACGCGACGATGCGGATGTTCGTGTAGGTGGCGATCTCGAGGATCGCCTGCTCCTTGGAGCCGGACATGTTGAACGACGCCGAGATGGGGGCGCCGAAGAACTTCGCCCGGGCGGCCTCGTCGGTGAGCTGGTCGCTCCAGCTGTAGAGACCCTCCGCGCCGGGCGCGATCCGCCGCAGCACGTGGAACAGTCCGATGAAGACCGGGATCTGCGGCAGGATCGGCAGGCAGCCGGCCAGCGGGTTGACCCCGCGCTCCTTCTGCAGCGCCATCACGGCCTGGCTGAAGCCCTGCCGGTCGCTGCCGTACTGCTTGCGCAGATTCTGGATCTCCGGCTGGATCTCCTGCATCGCCCGCTGCGACTTGATCTGCTTGACGAACAGCGGGAACAGGATGATGCGGATCGTCACGACGAGGAAGACGATCGCCAGCACCCAGGCCAGGCCACCGAGGACGCTCTCCGGGTTCGGATCACCGAACAGGGCGTTCCACAGGGAGTGCCACCGCGCCATCACCCAGGAGATGGCGGTGTAGATCCAGTCAAGCAATGGAGGACTCCTCCCGCGGGGCCCGCGTGGTCGCACGGTCGGCGTGGTGGGGACCGTCGGCGCCGGGGACCGCGGCCGGTGCCGCAGTGCTCGACGTCCGTCCGACGGCGGTGGTTCCGGGACGCGGCTCCGGCACGAGGTCGACGCCGCCGGGGTGCCAGGGGGCGCACTTCGCCAGCCGGCGCAGCGCCAGCCAGGTGCCCCGCGCGGCGCCGTGCCGCTCGATCGCCTCCAGCGCGTACGCGCTGCAGGTCGGGTAGAAGCGGCAGCGCGGCGGCAGCGCGGGGCTGATCGCCCGCTGGTAGAAGCGGACCGCGGCGAGCAGGGCCGCCCTCACGAGCGGACCCGCTC
Organism: Geodermatophilus sp. SYSU D00691; assembly: GCF_054050275.1. Lineage (NCBI taxonomy): Bacteria > Bacillati > Actinomycetota > Actinomycetes > Geodermatophilales > Geodermatophilaceae > Geodermatophilus > Geodermatophilus sp. SYSU D00691. Next base: position 38,015 of record NZ_JBJGYZ010000004.1, on the reverse strand, counting down.
GCCGAGCAGGCGGTCCAGGCCGCCGGCCAGGTCGCGGCGCAGCCGCTCGGAGGTCGCCTCGGCGGCCTCGGGACGCGCGCGCACGACCAGGTCGGCCGCCGCGGGCAGCCGGTCCAGCTCGTCGCGGACGACCGCGCGCAGCCGGCGGGTCACCCGGTGGCGGACCACCGAGTTGCCGACCGCCCGGCCCACGACGAACCCCGCCCGCGGGCCGTCGGCGACGGCGCCCGGCGGAGCGGGACGCTGGGGGAGGTAGTGGAGCACCATGGTCGGCCGCCCGACGCGCCGCCCCGACCGGACGACCGCGGTGAACTCCGGACGCCGGCGCAGGCGGGCCTGCGCGGGCAACACCTCAGGCGGAGAGCTTCTCGCGCCCCTTGCGCCGACGGCCGGCGATGATCGCCCGGCCCGCGCGGGTGCGCATCCGCAGCCGGAAGCCGTGGGTCTTGGACCGACGACGGTTGTTCGGCTGGAACGTGCGCTTGCTCACGAGGTACTCCCACTACACGACATCGGCGGTCGCGCACCCGCCGGCCGACGGGGGCGCTCGGGGTGCGGACCCCGGAAGCTGGTTCCTGCGAGAAGCCCGGGAGACAGGTGCGACCTGCGCAGGCGCCCCGGGCGCTCTGCAGACTCGGACCAGCATAGCCGAGGATCGGCGTCGCCCGGTGGCCGGGCCGGACGACGACCGCCCAGGCTCGCCCACCGCCCGCCGTCGGCTCCCGAGGCACGCCGTGGTGACGACGGTCGGAACTCGGATCGACGCGCCCGGGAACGGCGGGCGAGCGTTGCCCGGCTGTGGACAGGGCTGTTAGCGTCGCCGTCGCTCCGCGTCGGTCCCCGCAGGTCCGACGCCGGGGCCGACCCGTCGGTCGGACCGGCGCGGCCGATCCCAGTCCGTCTGCGAACACAGGGCTCTGACCAGCACACACGTCCTCACGGAGGACCGCCAGCGGCGGCCCGCGAGGAGACGTGCGCCGGTAGTGCACAACCTGTGGACAGAGATGTGGAACGCGCCTGTGCGGGTATCCACATCCCCAGGGCCCGGGGAGTCGGCACGACGGGGCCGGGCCGGGAGCCCGGGGTCGACGACAGCACTGGGAGGACGACGGGCATGACCGATGCCACGCTGGACCTGGCGACGGTCTGGGACCAGATCCGCGAGCGGCTGGCCACGAGCCTGTCCCCACAGCAGAACGCGATGCTCAACCTGACCCGGCCGCTGGGTCTGGTCGAGGACACCGCCGTGCTGGCCGCGCCGAACGAGTTCACCCAGACCGTGCTCGAGTCGCGGATGCGCCGCGTGCTGTCCGAGGCGTTGTCCGAGCAGTTCGGCCGCGACATCCGCGTCGCCGTCCAGCTGGAGGACGCCCCGGCCGAGCCGCCGGCCGCGCCGGAGGAGCCGCCCACCCGGCGGCCGTGGTCGGCGGCCGGGAACCACCGCGCCGAGGAGGACCGGGAGAGCCGGGACCGGGCCGACGACGGCCGCAGCGCGTTCGGCGTCCGGGCCGGCGCCGCCCCGGTGTGGGAGCGGGAGACCCCGGCGTGGCCGCACGAGGGCCCGGCCTGGGACCGGGAGCCGGCCGACCCCGTGTCGGCAGCCGCCGAGCCGGGCCCGCGGCCGGTGGCCGACCGCGGGGCCCCGGAGGACTGGAGCCCGGCCGTCGCCGCGGCCGCACCCCCGGCGGCCGACGAGCACACCGCCGACGTCCTGCCGTTCGACCTGGAGCTGCCCGCCGACACCGGCCGCCGGGCCGGGGGACGGCGCGCCGAGGGCGGCCGCGCCGCCGCCCGGGGCGCGGAGACCGACCGCCGGCCGGCCGCCGCCGACCTGGGCCTCAACCCCAAGTACGTCTTCGACAGTTTCGTCATCGGCAACAGCAACCGGTTCGCCCACGCCGCGGCGGTCGCCGTCGCCGAGGCCCCGGCCCGCGCCTACAACCCGCTGTTCATCTACGGCGAGTCCGGGCTGGGCAAGACCCACCTGCTGCACGCGATCGGCCACTACGCCGCGCGCATGTTCCCGAACGTCCGGGTGCGCTACGTCAGCACCGAGGAGTTCACCAACGAGTTCATCAACCTGGTGCACTCCGGCCGGGCCGAGGACTTCCGGCGCCGCTACCGGGACATCGACTTCCTGCTCATCGACGACATCCAGTTCCTGGAGCGCGCCGAGCGGACGCAGGAGGAGTTCTTCCACACGTTCAACACGCTGCACAACGCCAGCAAGCAGATCGTCATCACCTCCGACCGGCCGCCGAAGAAGCTGACGACGCTGGAGGACCGGCTGCGGACCCGCTTCGAGTGGGGACTGATCACCGACGTCCAGGCGCCGGACCTCGAGACCCGCATCGCGATCCTGCGGAAGAAGGCCTGGGGCGAGCGGCTCCAGGTGCCCGACGCGGTGCTCGAGTTCATCGCCAGCAAGGTGCAGACCAACATCCGCGAGCTCGAGGGCGCGCTCATCCGGGTCACGGCCTTCGCCAGCCTCAACAAGCAGCAGGTCGACCTGCCGCTGGCCGAGCTCGTGCTCAAGGACCTGATCAGCGACGAGCAGGGCCCGCAGATCACCGCGGCGATCATCATGGCCGCCACCGCCGAGTACTTCTCCGTGACGATGGAGGAGCTGCAGGGCACCAACCGCAGCCGCACGCTGGTCAACGCCCGGCAGATCGCGATGTACCTCTGCCGCGAGCTCACCGAGCTGTCGCTGCCCCGCATCGGCGCCTCGTTCGGCGGCAAGGACCACACCACGGTCATGCACGCGGTCAAGAAGATCACCAACCAGATGAGCGAGCGCCGCGCGACGTACACGCAGGTCACCGAGCTGACCGCCCGCATCAAGAGCCGCGCCCGCCAGTAGAAGGACCCCGTTCCTCCCCACCCTCCGCAAGCTCGGGCGGGTCCCTGGAACGGGGCCGTTCCATCCGGTCACCTCGCCTGCGGCGGTCGACTTATCCCCACCTGTGGGGAACCGTGTGCATGGCGTAAGCGCACGTCCTGCGCGGGCGGGCGCGGGTCGTCGCCGCGGACGCCGTCGACTCGTCGAGAAGTTGTCCCCAGGGATGTGCACAGGTTGGGGATGTCTCGTGTGTGCCGGCTCACATCCGGTCACCGGCACGCGCGCCGCGGCCACCCGACCCTTGCGGACGGGTACCCGGCCGTACTCGACCCCCCGTGTAACTACACGCGTGTGACCTGCACGTTCACCTGTCTGCGCGGAGGTCCGTGATCGCGCCGACGAGGCCTGCGGACGGACTGGGGACCGACCGGGGGTGCAGCAGGGGACAGCCCGTGGACGACGGGGGTGCCGTGTGCACGGCCGTCGAGTTGTCCACGTGTCGACACAGGTGCGCCGCCGGCCGCCCACAGCGCACCAACATGTCGACTTCTCGGCCGACCTGCACGAACGGCCGTCGTCCCCAGGATCCACACCGGTGATGACGAGGATGAAGGAGATGTCCCGGAGAATTCTCGAACCCCAGTCTGGGTGGGGACGCTGCGCTGGGAGGGGCCTCCAGGGGGCACGGTTTCCACTGGAGCAGCCGCACCAGGCACGATGAGCACGACGGGGGAGCACGGCACAGGAGCACGGGAGATCCCGCGGAGGGTGGGGACGACGACGTCCTCGCTCCCCGGGAAGAGCTGGGGTGGGTCGAGACATGAAGTTCCGGGTGGCACGAGAGGTGCTCGCCGACGCCGTCGCCTGGACGGCGCGCAGCCTTCCGCCGCGACCGTCGGTACCGGTCCTCGCCGGCATCCTGCTGGAGGTCGACGGCAACCAGCTCTCCGTCTCCGGCTTCGACTACGAGGTCTCCGCGCGCGCGGAGGTCGACGTGCACGCCACCGAGGGCGGGCGCGCGCTCGTCCCCGGCCGGCTGCTCGCCGAGATCACCCGGGCGCTGCCGCCGCACCCGGTCGAGATCACCGCCGAGGGCGCGCGCCTCGCCATCGCCTGCAGCAACGCGCGCTTCAGCCTGCCGACGCTGCCGGTCGAGGACTACCCGTCCCTGCCGTCGATGCCGTCGTCGGCGGGCGTCGTCGACAGCGACGTCTTCGCCGAGGCGGTCGGCCAGGTCGCCATCGCCGCCGGCCGCGACGACACCCTGCCGATGCTCACCGGCGTCCGGCTGGAGATCGAGGACGACCGGATCACCCTGGCCGCCACCGACCGCTACCGCCTCGCGGTCCGCGAGTTCGCCTGGCGGCCGGAGACCCCGGGGACGTCGGCCGCCGTCCTCGTCCCGGCGCGCACCCTGGCCGACGCCGCCAAGACGCTGACCAGCGGCCCGGAGATCGTGGTGTCGCTGTCCTCGGGCGGCTCGGGCGAGGGCATCCTCGGTCTCTCCGGCAAGGACCGGCAGACCACCACCCGGCTGCTGGACGCCGAGTTCGTCAAGTACCGGGCGATCATGCCGAGCGAGTCGAGCGCGCACGCGGTGCTGCCGGTCGGGCTGTTCACCGACGCGGCCAAGCGCGTCGCCCTGGTCGCCGAGCGCGGCACCCCGCTGCGCTGCGAGTTCACCCCCGGCCAGGTCACCCTGCGCGCCGGCGGCACCGACGACGAGGGCCAGGCCGAGGAGCGCTGCGACGTCGAGTTCGAGGGCGACCCGCTGACGATCGGCTTCAACCCGACGTTCCTGCTCGACGGGCTGGCCTCGGTGCACTCGCCGCGCGCGCGGATGGACTTCACCAGCCCGCTCAAGCCCGCCGTGCTGTCCGGCGTCGACGAGCCGGCCACCGACGACGAGGGCAGCGGGTCCGAGGGCGCGCCCGCCCGTCCGGCCGAGCGCGCCGGCTCCTACCGCTACCTGATCATGCCGGTGCGCCTGCCGGGCTGATGAAGGACCCTCCTGCCCCCACCGCTCGCAGGCTCGCGGCGGGAACCTGCAGGAGGGCCGAGGTGTCGGGGCACGGCCGCCCGGGCACCGCGACCGCTGGGAACTCCGCAGTTCGTTCGAGAGGGGACTTCGCCGTGCAGCTGGGGCTGGTCGGTCTGGGCAAGATGGGCGGCAACATGGCCGAGCGGATCCGCCGCGCCGGTCACGAGGTGGTGGGCTACGACAGGTCCTCGCCCAGGCGGGACGTGACCAGCCTGCAGGAGCTGGTCGACGCGCTGCAGGCGCCGCGGGTGGTGTGGGTGATGGTGCCCGCGGGCGAGGCCACCCGCTCCGTCGTCCGCGAGCTCGGCGAGCTGCTCAGCGCCGGGGACGTCGTCGTCGACGGCGGGAACTCCCGGTGGACCGATGACGAGGTGCACGCCGAGGCGCTCGGCGCCAAGGGCATCGGCTACCTCGACTGCGGCGTCTCCGGCGGGGTCTGGGGCCTGCAGAACGGCTACGCGCTCATGGTCGGCGGCGACAAGGAGCACGTCGCGACCGTGCAGCCGATCTTCGACGCGCTCAAGCCGCCGTCCCCCGGCACCGACGAGTCCGGGCAGGAGCTGCCGGCCGCGGGCTTCGTGCACGCCGGCCGCGCCGGCGCGGGCCACTTCTCGAAGATGGTCCACAACGGCATCGAGTACGCGATGATGCAGGCCTACGGCGAGGGCTACGAGCTGCTCGAGGCCGCCGACCTCGTCGACGACGTCCCCGGCGTGGTCGCGTCGTGGACGCAGGGCACCGTCATCCGCTCGTGGCTGCTCGACCTGCTGGTCCGGGCGCTCGACGAGGACCCCACGCTGGAGCGCATCCGCGGCTACGCGGAGGACTCCGGCGAGGGCCGGTGGACGGTCGAGGCGGCCATCGAGCACGCCGTCCCCATGCCGGCGATCGCCGCGTCGCTCTTCGCGCGGTTCGTCTCGCGCCAGGAGGACTCCCCGACGATGAAGGCGGTCGCGGCGCTGCGCAACCAGTTCGGCGGGCACGCCGTCCGCGCGGTGGCGGCGCAGGAGGCCGAGCGCCCCGCGTGAGCGGGCACTGAGGTGCACGTCCGGCACCTGCAGCTGGCCTCGTTCCGGAACTGGGAGCGGGTCGACCTCGCGCTGCGCCCGGGCCCGACGGTGCTCGTCGGGCGCAACGGCGAGGGGAAGACCAACCTGGTCGAGGCGGTCGGCTACCTGGCCACGCTGAGCAGCCACCGGGTGTCCACCGACGCGCCGCTGGTGCGCACCGGCGATCCGCAGGCGGTGGTGCGCGCGGCGCTGCGGCGCGGCGACCGGGAGCTCCTGGTGGAGATCGAGGTCAACCCGGGGCGGGCCAACCGGGTGCGGGTCAACCGCGCGCCGCTGCCCCGGCCGCGGGAGCTGATCGGCGTGGTCAAGACCGTGCTGTTCGCCCCCGAGGACCTCGCGCTCGTCCGCGGTGACCCCACGGAGCGGCGCCGGTTCCTCGACGAGCTGCTGGTCAGCCGCACCCCGCGGCTGGCGGGCGTGCGGGGCGACTACGACCGCGTGCTCAAGCAGCGCAACGCGCTGCTCAAGACCGCCCGCCTCGCCCGCGGCGACGCGCTCGCCACCCTCGACGTCTGGAACGGGCACCTCGTCGACCTCGGCAGCCAGCTGCTGGCGGCCCGCCTGGGGCTGATCGCCGACCTCGCCCCGCACGTGGCCGAGGCCTACGCGGCGGTGGCGGGGGCGGGCGCGGCCCCGGCCGGGCTCGGCTACTCGAGCACCGTTCCGCTCGCCGGGGACGGCGGCGCCCTGACCCCGGGGGCGGCGCTGCCGACGGCGGCCGAGCTGGCCGCGGCGCTGCGCGAGCGGGTGGAGGAGCGGCGCCGCGACGAGGTCGACCGCGGCATGACGCTGGTCGGGCCGCACCGCGACGACCTGGTCATCCACCTCGGCGGCACGCCGGCCAAGGGCTTCGCCAGCCACGGGGAGTCGTGGTCGCTGGCGCTGGCCCTCAAGCTGGCCACGTTCGCCCTCTTCCGGGCCGACGGCGAGGAGCCGATCCTGGTCCTGGACGACGTCTTCGCCACGCTGGACGCCGATCGCCGGGCCGCGCTGGCGGCGGTGGCCCGGTCGGCCGAGCAGACGCTGATCACCGCCGCCGTGCTGGAGGACGTGCCCGTGGAGCTGCGCGGTGCGGTGGTGCTGGTGGCCGGGGGGACGGCGACGGCGCTGGACGAGGCGGCAGCGGGAGCCGAGCTGCAGGAGGTGCCCGGTGAGCGATGAGCGGCCGGCGCGGCCGAGCGACATCGCCCGCGCCGCGCTCGAGGCGGCCCGCGCCGCCTCGGCGGCCCGGCCGCAGCCGACCCGCCGGCGGATCGCCGGGCCGCGGCGGGACTGGACCGGGCCGCGGCCGGGCGACGACGACCCCCAGCCGCTGGGCCGGCTGGTGGACAACCTGGTCAGCGCGCAGGACTGGTCCGAGCGGACCAAGGTCGGCACGGTGTTCGGCCGGTGGTCGGCGCTGGTCGGTCCCGACATCGCCGCGCACTGCACCCCGCAGACGCTCACCGACGGCGAGCTGCTGATCCAGGCGGAGTCCACGGCGTGGGCCACCCAGCTGCGGCTGCTCGCGCCGACGATCCTGGGCAAGCTGCGGGCGCAGGTGGGCGGGGACGTCGTGACGAAGTTGCGCGTTGTGGGACCGACGGCGCCCAGCTGGAAGAAGGGGCCGCGCTCGGTGCGCGGCCGGGGGCCCCGCGACACGTACGGCTAGGCGGACGGCGGCAGCACCGCCGGCCGCCACAGGAGGACGAGGCAGCGATGAGCAGGGACCGGGACGGCTTCGACGACCGCGGGGACGAGGGCGCCGGCTGGCAGGAGCCGGCGCACCTGGGCGGAGCGGGCGGCGACCAGCCGCCCGCCGACCGCGGCCCGTCGCGGCCCGACGAGCCGGCGCCGTGGGAGCCGCCGGGCTGGTCGCTGCCGCCGGCGCAGCGCGACGAGCACCAGCCGAACACCGTCGAGCAGCCGCCCGCGGACCAGCCGTCGGTGCACCAGCCGCCGGTGGGACCGCCCGCCGGCGAGCCGCGGCGGGGCCTGTTCGGCGGACCGCGGCGGCGCACGCCCGGGGCGGCCGAGCAGGTCTTCGCGTACCAGGGCGACCTGGCCGGCGCGCAGACCTGGGCCGTGCAGCACGGCTGGGCGGTCAGCGACGGCACCGGCCCGCAGGACGCCGTCCTGGCCGAGCTGATCGCCACCGCGCCGGTGCGGCTGACCAAGGACCACCGCCCCGCGGCGGTGGTGCGCGGCCGGGTCGGCACCACCGACCTGGTCGCGTTCGACGTCGTCTTCGAGTCCCGCCGCTACCGGGTGCCCGAGTACGCCGTCACCGCCGCGCCGGTCCTGCTGCCCCTGCCGCGCATGCGGCTGGTCCCGGCCCGGTTCTGGAAGCACGGCACCGGCGGGCTGCTGCAGATCCCGAGCGGCGACGAGGAGTTCGACCTGCGCTGGGTGCTGCTCGCCACGGAGGACAGCCCCGACCTGCGCCGCCTGGTGGGCGATCCGACGCTGCGCGGCCTGCTGCTCGGCAGCGACGACGGCGACGAGTTCTGGACCGCCGCCGGCCACGTGGCGGCCATCCGGCCCGACGGGCACCGCCCCTCGCTGATCGAGCACCACGCCCGGCTGCTGGGCGCGGTGCTCGCCGCGCTGGCCGGCAGCTAGCCCGGCCGCCGGCGGTGGGCACCGACGCCGCGCCGGAGGCGGCCGCGGCCGAGGTGGCCACCGCCCGGCCGCGCGACCTGCTCCCCCTGCTGCGCCCGCACCGGCGGGCCCTCGTGCTCGCCGCGGTGCTCAGCCTGGTGGGCGGCCTGGCGGCGCTGGCCCAGCCGGTCCTCATCGCCCGGGTCATCGACGCCGTCGGCCGCGGGGAGGGGCTGCTGCTCCCGGTCGTCGTCCTGCTCGTCGTGCTGGTCGCCGCCGCGCTGCTCGGCGCGGCCCAGCAGTTCCTGCTCCAGCGGACGGCGGAGGGCGTCGTCCTCACCACCCGCCGGACGCTGACCGACCGGCTGCTGCGGCTGCCGGTGGCCGAGTACGACCGCCGGCGCACCGGCGACCTGATGTCCCGCGTCGGCGCCGACACCACGCTGCTGCGCGCGACCGTCACCTCCGGGGTGGTCGAGGTGGCCGGCTCGGCGGTGGTCGGCCTCGGCTCGCTGGTCGCGATGGCGCTGGTCGACGTCTGGCTGCTGGTGGTCACCGTGGTCGCGGTCGCCGTCGGGGCGGGGGTGGCGGTCACCGCCTCGCGGGGGGCGCGGCGGCTGTCGCGGCAGGCGCAGGAGGCGGTCGGCGCGATGACGGCCGCGGTCGAGCGGGCGCTGTCGGCGGTGCGGACCATCCGGGCCAGCGGCGCCACCGCCCGCGAGGTGGCCGTGGTCGACCAGAGCGCCACCCGGGCGTACGCGGCCGGCGTGCGGCTGGCGCGGCTGGAGGCGCTGATCGCCCCGGCCGGCGCGATCGCCGTCCAGGGCGCGTTCCTCGCCGTCCTCGGCGTGGGCGGCTACCGGGTGGCCACCGGCTCGATCGGCGTGGCCGACCTGGTCGCCTTCATCCTGTACCTGTTCCTGCTGGTCATCCCGCTGGGCCAGGCGATAGGCGCGTGGACGCAGATCCAGACCGGGCTGGGGGCGCTGGGCCGCATCCGCGAGGTGCTCGCCCTCGAGCCCGAGCACGCCGAGCGCCCCCAGCGCGGGGCGGCGACCGTGCTGCCCCGCGCGCCCGAGCCGGGGACGGCGGTCCCGCTGCTGGAGTTGGACGACGTCTCGTTCGCCTATCCCGACGGCACCGCCGTGCTGCACGGCCTGTCCCTGTCGGTGCCCGCCGGCAGCCGCGTCGCGCTCGTGGGCCCGAGCGGCGCGGGCAAGTCCACGGTGCTCGCGCTGATCGAGGGGTTCTACCCGCTCACCGGCGGGGCGATCCGGTGGGCGGGCACCGACGTCCGCGACCTGCCGCGCGCCGCGCTGCGCGGCCGGCTCGGGTACGTCGAGCAGGAGGCCCCGGTCCTCGCCGGCACGGTGCGGGAGAACCTGCTGCTCGCCGCGCCGGGCGCCGGGGACGACGAGCTGTGGGCGGTGCTGGCCGACGTGGGGCTGACCGGCATCGTCCAGCGCTCCCCCCGCGGCCTCGACGTCCCGGTCGGGGACGACGGCGTGCTGCTCTCCGGCGGCGAGCGGCAGCGGCTGGCCATCGCCCGGTCGCTGCTGGCCCGGCCGGCGCTGCTGCTGCTCGACGAGCCGACGGCCAGCCTCGACGCCCGCAACGAGCAGCTGCTGCGCGACACCCTCGCCGCCGCGGCCGCCGACCGCTCGCTGCTGGTGGTCGCGCACCGGCTGTCCACGGTGCTCGACAGCGACCAGATCGTCGTCCTCGACGCCGGGCGGGCCGTGGCCCGCGGCACGCACGCCGAGCTGGTCGAGACCAGCCCCCTGTACCGCGAGCTCGCCGCGGCTCAGCTGCTGGTCTGAGCCTCGGCGCTGCGCGCGATGCCGCGGACCATGCCGCCGAACACGACGCCGTGGAACGGGGCGACGGCCCACCAGTAGAGGTGGCCGAGCAGGCCGCGCGGGTGGAACGTCGCCTTCTGCCGCAGCCGGCCGTGTTCCACGTGGAACTCCAGCCAGGCGAGGCCGGGCAGCCGCATCTCCGCCCGCAGCCGCAGCAGCCGCCCGTCCTCCACCTCCTCGACCCGCCAGAAGTCCAGGGCGTCCCCGACGTAGAGGTTCTCCGGGTCGCGCCGGCCCCGGCGCAGGCCGACGCCGCCGACCAGCCGGTCCAGCCACCCGCGCACCCGCCAGGCGAGCGGGAAGGAGTACCAGCCGGTCTCCCCGCCGATGCCCTCCACCACGCGCCAGAGCGCCTCGGGCGACGCCGTCGTCTCGCGCACCCGCTCGTCGACGTACAGGCTGCCGCCGGCCCAGTCGGGATCGGTCGGCAGCGGGTCCGACGGCGCACCGGGGACCGAGGCCGACGACCACCGGGTGGCGACGGTGGCCTCCTTGACCCGCTGCAGCGCCAGGGCGACCGCCCGGTCGAAGCCGAGCAGGCCCTCCGGCGGGTCGGGGACCCACCGGGCGATGTCGTGCTCGCCGCAGACGACGGTGTTGCGCAGCGACTCGACGAGCGGCCGGGCGATCGACGCCGGGACGGGCGTGATCAGGCCGACCCAGTGGCTGGACAGCGACGGCGTCAGCACGGGCACCCGGAGGATCCGCCGGCGGCGGAGGCCGGCCACCTGCGCGTACCGCTGCATCATCTCCTCGTAGGTCATGACGTCGGGGCCGCCGATGTCGAAGCAGCGGTGCACCTCCGGCGGCAGCGTCGCGCAGCCGACCAGGTAGCGCAGCACGTCGCGGACGGCGATCGGCTGGATCCGGCTGCGCACCCAGCTGGGCGTCACCATCGCCGGCAGCCGCTCGGTCAGGTACCGCAGCATCTCGAACGACGCCGACCCCGACCCGAGCACGACCGCCGCCCGCAGCACGACGGTCGGGACGCCGGACCCGAGCAGGATCTCCGCGACCTCCCCGCGCGAGCGCAGGTGCGGCGAGAGCTCCTCGCCCTGCGGCTGCAGCCCGCCGAGGTACACCAGCCGGCCGACCCCGGCCGCGCGCGCCGCCCCGGCCACCACGCCGGCGGTGCGCCGGTCGGTCTCCTCGAACGCCGGCCCGCTCCCCAGCGCGTGGATCAGGTAGTAGACGACGTCGACCCCGGCGCAGGCGGCGGCCACCCCCTCGGCGTCGGCGGCGTCGGCGCGCGCGATCTCCACCTGCCCGGCCCAGGGGTGGTCGCGCAACCGCTCCGGTGAGCGGCTGAGCACCCGCACGCGGTGGCCGGCGGCGAGCAGCTCGGGCACCAGCCGCCCGCCGATGTAGCCGGTCGCGCCCGTCACCAGGCAGGTCAGGGGTTCGGTGGTCCCGGGCTCGTCCACCCCCCGAGTGTCCGCCCGCTCGAGTCGCGACCACCTCCCGGCGGCACCATGATCGCGCCATGGCGGAGACCTCCACCGACGAACGGGCCGGCGCCGACGGTCAGCCGGGCCTGCGGCGGGTCATGGGGCCCGGCCTGCTGCTGCTCTTCGTCGTCGGCGACGTGCTGGGCACCGGCATCTACGCGCTGACCGGCACCGTCGCCGCGGAGGTCGGCGGGGTCGTGTGGCTGCCCTTCCTCATCGCGTTCCTCGTCGCGCTGATCACCGCGTTCAGCTACCTCGAGCTGGTCACCAAGTACCCCCAGGCCGCGGGCGCCGCGCTCTACACGCACAAGGCGTTCGGCGTGCACTTCCTGACCTTCATCGTCGCCTTCGCGGTGATGAGCTCGGGCATCACCTCGGCGTCCACCGCCGCCCGGGCGTTCAGCGCCAACTTCGCCGAGGTCTTCGACCTGGGGCTCGGCGAGGGCGTCGGCATCACGCTGGTCGGCCTCGGCTTCATGACCCTGGTCGCGCTGGTCAACCTGCGCGGCGTCGGCGAGAGCGTGAAGACCAACGTCGTCCTCACCTGCGTGGAGCTCTCGGGCCTGCTGATCGTCATCGGCGTGGGCCTGTGGGCGCTCGGCTTCGGCGAGGGCGACTTCGGGCGGGTCACCGACTTCGACACCGGCGACAGGTCCGTGTTCGCCGGCGTGGTCGCCGCCACCGGCCTGGCGTTCTTCGCGATGGTCGGCTTCGAGGACTCGGTCAACATGGCCGAGGAGTGCAAGGAGCCGCGGCGGATCTTCCCCAAGGTGCTGCTCACCGGCCTGCTGCTCACCGGCCTGATCTACGTGCTGGTCTCCATCTCGGCGATCGCGCTCGTGCCGCCGGACCGGCTCAGCGAGGGCGACACCCCGCTGCTGCAGGTCGTCGAGGCGGGCGCCCCCGGTTTCCCGCTGGGCCTGTTCGGCGTCATCACGATGTTCGCCGTCGCCAACACCGCGCTGATCAACATGCTCATGGCCAGCCGGCTGGTCTACGGGCTCTCCCGCGAGGGCGTGCTGCCGGCGTTCCTCGGCCGCGTGCACCCGCGCCGGCGCACCCCGTGGCCGGCGATCCTGTTCACCACGGCGCTGGCGTTCGGGCTCATCACCTTCGTCGGCCGGGTGCCGGCGCTGGGCGGCACCACCGCGCTGCTGCTGCTCTGCGTCTTCACCGTCGTCAACGTCGCGGTGCTGGTGCTGCGCCGCGACCACGTGGACGGCGACCACTTCCGCACGCCGACCGTGCTGCCGCTCGTCGGGACGCTCGCCTGCGGTTTCCTCGCCACGCCCTGGGCGGGGCGGCCGGCCGAGCAGTACCGGATCGCCGGCATCCTGCTGGGCATCGGCGTCGTCCTGTGGGTCGTCACCGTGCTCGCGAACCGGTCGCAGGGCCGCTCGGCCGCCCGGCTGGACCCGACCCGGCTCTCCGACTGAGCCGCCCGCCCGGGCGAGCGCCCCGGGGACGGCGTGTCACCCCCCGGGGCTGCACCGGTGGTGGCTGGCGAGTCGTTTGTGGCGCAGATGCCGTCTGAGGGCGTGGACGACGGCATTCCTGTCGGTAAGGCAGGTAGACTGGACGACGGAAACCCCCAGCAACCGGCTGAGCGCCGTTCTGCGCCCTCCGTGCCCTTCAGCGTCGACGGGCCCGCGCGCGCCGGTTGCGCGAGAGAAAGGCCCCTCGTGGTCGCTCGACCCAAGACCGACAACTCGTACTCCGGCAGCTCCATCACCGTCCTCGAGGGGCTCGAGGCGGTGCGCAAGCGCCCCGGCATGTACATCGGCTCCACCGGCGAGCGGGGCCTGCACCACATGGTGTGGGAGGTCGTCGACAACGCCGTGGACGAGGCGCTCGCCGGCTACTGCGACACCGTCAAGGTGACGCTCCTGGCCGACGGCGGCGTCCGGGTCGAGGACAACGGCCGTGGCATCCCGGTCGACATGCACCCGGTCGAGAAGCGCCCGACCGTCGAGGTGATCATGACCGTCCTGCACGCGGGCGGGAAGTTCGACGGCAAGAGCTACGGCGTCTCCGGCGGTCTGCACGGCGTCGGCGTCACCGTCGTCAACGCGCTGTCGACCCGGCTCGACGTCCGCGTGTGGACCCACGGCAAGGAGTGGCACCAGTCCTACGACCACGCCAAGCCGGGTCCGCTGGAGGAGGTCGGCCCGACGAAGAAGCGCGGCACGGCGATCACCTTCTGGGCCGACGGCGACATCTTCGAGACGACGCACTACTCGTTCGACACCATCAGCCGGCGGCTGCAGGAGATGGCCTTCCTCAACAAGGGCCTGAAGATCGTCCTGCGCGACGAGCGGCCGGGGCAGGGCAAGGCCGAGACCGGCCTGGCCGACGAGATCTCGGTCGCCGAGGTGGCGCCGGCGCCGGGCGCCGAGCCCGAGGCGTTCGAGGCCACCGAGGTCACGTACCACTACGAGGGCGGGCTCATCGACTACGTGGGCCACATCAACGCGAAGAAGAGCCCGATCCACAAGTCGGTGATCAGCTTCTCCGCCGAGGGCACCGGCAAGAACGACATGCGCATGTCGGTCGACGTCGCGATGCAGTGGTCCGAGGCGTACTCCGAGTCGGTCTACACCTTCGCCAACGTCATCAACACGCACGAGGGCGGCACGCACGAGGAGGGCTTCCGCGCGGCGCTGACCTCCATCGTGAACCGGTACGCGGTCGAGAAGAAGCTGCTCAAGGACAAGGCCGAGGACAAGCTCACCGGCGAGGACATCCGCGAGGGCCTCGCCGCGATCGTCTCGGTGAAGATCGGCGACCCGCAGTTCGAGGGCCAGACGAAGACCAAGCTCGGCAACACCGAGGTCAAGGGCTTCGTGCAGCGGATCTGCAACGAGCAGATCGGGCACTGGTTCGAGGCCAACCCGTCCGAGGCCAAGACGATCATCACCAAGGCGAGCTCGGCGGCCCGCGCCCGCCGCGCGGCGCAGGACGCGCGCAAGCTGGCCCGCAAGAACGTCCTCAACAACAACTCGCTGCCGGGCAAGCTGGCCGACTGCCGCTCGACCGACCCGCGCAACTCCGAGATCTACATCGTCGAGGGCGACTCGGCCGGCGGTTCGGCGAAGTCCGGCCGCGACTCGATGTTCCAGGCGATCCTGCCGATCCGCGGCAAGATCATCAACGTCGAGAAGGCGCGGATCGACCGGGTCCTCAAGAACACCGAGGTCCAGTCGATGATCACGGCGTTCGGCACCGGCATCCACGACGAGTTCGACCTGTCGAAGCTGCGGTACCACAAGATCGTGCTCATGGCCGACGCCGACGTCGACGGCCAGCACATCCGCACGCTGCTGCTGACCCTGCTGTTCCGCTTCATGCGGCCGCTGGTCGAGGCCGGGCACGTCTACCTGGCCCAGCCGCCGCTGTACAAGATCAAGTGGGGCGGCAAGACCGGTGACGAGTACGTCTACACCGACAAGGAGCGCGACGCCGTCCTCAAGGCCGGCGCCGAGGCCGGGCGCAAGCTGCCCAAGGACGACGCGATCCAGCGGTTCAAGGGTCTCGGCGAGATGAACGCGACCGAGCTGTGGGAGACCACGATGAACCCGGAGACGCGGATCCTGCTCCAGGTCACCCTCGAGGACGCCGCCACCGCCGACGAGCTGTTCAGCGTGCTCATGGGCGAGGACGTCGAGGCCCGCCGCAGCTTCATCACCCGCAACGCCAAGGACGTCCGCTTCCTGGACGTCTGATCGAGGACCCCCTCGCCCCCACGCCTCGCTCCGCTCGGCGTGGGCCCCTGCGAGGGGGCCGACCCGACGTCGCCATCGCACTGGACCTTGAGGACTTGAAACCGTGACGGAGACCCCCTTCCGCGACCGCGTCGAGCCGGTCGACCTCCAGCAGGAGATGCAGCGCAGCTACATCGACTACGCGATGAGCGTGATCGTGGGCCGCGCCCTGCCGGAGGTCCGCGACGGGCTCAAGCCGGTGCACCGGCGGGTGCTGTTCGCGATGTACGACCAGGGCTTCCGCCCCGACCGCGGCTACGTCAAGTGCGCCCGCGTCGTCGGTGAGGTCATGGGTAACTACCACCCGCACGGCGACTCGGCGATCTACGACGCCCTCGTGCGGCTGGCCCAGCCCTGGGCGATGCGCTACCCGCTGATCGACGGCCAGGGCAACTTCGGCTCCCCGGGCAACGACCCGGCCGCGGCCATGCGCTACACCGAGGCCCGGCTGACCCCGCTGGCCATGGAGATGATGGCCGGCATCGACGAGGAGACCGTCGACTTCCAGCCCAACTACGACGGCAAGAACCAGGAGCCGCTGGTCCTGCCGTCGCGCATCCCCAACCTGCTGATCAACGGCTCGGCCGGCATCGCGGTCGGCATGGCGACCAACATGCCGCCGCACAACCTGCGCGAGGTCGCCGAGGCCGTCTACTGGATGCTCGACCACCCGGAGGCCGAGCCGGAGGAGGCGCTCACCGCCTGCATGGCCCGCATCCAGGGGCCGGACTTCCCGACCTACGGCCTGATCGTCGGCCGCGAGGGCATCGAGGACGCCTACCGGACCGGCCGCGGCTCGGTCCGCATGCGCGCCGTCGTCACGGTCGAGGAGGACACCCGCGGGCGGGTGCAGCTGGTCGTCACCGAGCTGCCCTACCAGGTCAACCCCGACAACCTGGCCGAGGCGATCGCCGACGCCGTCCGCGACGGCCGGCTGCAGGGCATCAGCGAGATCGCCGACGAGTCCAGCGACCGCGTCGGCCGCCGGCTGGTCATCACCCTGCGCCGCGACGCCGTGGCCAAGGTCGTGCTGAACAACCTCTACAAGCACACCCAGCTGCAGACGACGTTCGGCTGCAACATGCTCTCGATCGTCGACGGCGTCCCGCGGACGCTGCGCCTCGACGAGCTGGTGCGCTACTGGGTGCTGCACCAGATCGAGGTCATCGTCCGGCGCACCCAGTACCGGCTGCGCAAGGCCGAGGAGCGCGCGCACATCCTGCGCGGTCTGGCCAAGGCGCTGGACATGCTGGACGCGGTCATCCAGCTGATCCGCAACGCGGCCTCGGCCGACGCCGCGCGCGGCGGCCTGATGGAGCTGCTCGACATCGACGAGATCCAGGCGACCGCGATCCTGGACATGCAGCTGCGCCGGCTGGCCGCCCTCGAGCGCCAGCGGATCTACGACGAGCTGGCCGAGCTCGAGGCCCGCATCGCCGACCTGCAGGCCATCCTCGCCTCGCCGGAGCGGCAGCGGCAGATCGTCCGCGACGAGCTCAAGGAGATCGTCGACAAGTACGGCGACGAGCGTCGCACCAAGTTCGTGCCGAACGAGGGCGACGTCTCCATGGAGGACCTCATCGCGGAGGAGGAGGTCGTCGTCACCATCACCCGCACCGGCTACGCCAAGCGGACCAAGAGCGACCTCTACCGGTCGCAGCGCCGCGGCGGCAAGGGCGTGATGGGGGCCCAGCTCAAGCAGGACGACATCGTCGACCACTTCTTCGTGGGCTCCACCCACGACTGGATCCTGTTCTTCACGAACAAGGGCCGCGTCTACCGGGCCAAGGCCTACGAGCTGCCCGAGGCCAACCGCACCGCCCGCGGCGCGCACGTGGCGAACATCCTGGCGTTCCAGCCCGACGAGCGGATCGCCCAGGTCATGCAGATCAAGGACTACGGCGTCGCGCCGTACCTGGTCCTGGCCACCGCCAACGGCCAGGTGAAGAAGACCCGGCTGACCGACTTCGACTCCCCGCGCAGCGGCGGCATCATCGCGATCAACCTGCGCGAGAGCGACGAGCTCATCGGCGCCGCGCTGATCGACCCGGAGCAGGACCTCCTGCTGGTCACCAAGAAGGCGATGTCGATCCGGTTCAAGGCCGACGACACGACGCTGCGGCCCATGGGCCGGGCGACCGAGGGCGTCCGCGGCATCTCGCTGTCCGACGACGACGCGCTGCTGTCGATGATCGTGGTCGAGGAGGGCGTCGACGTCCTGGTGGCCACCGAGCGCGGCTTCGCCAAGCGGACCGGGATCGAGAACTACCCGGCCCAGGGCCGCGGTGGCAAGGGCGTGCTCACCGCCGACCCCAAGGCGCGCAAGGGCAACCTGGTCGGCGCGCTGGCCGTCACCCTCGGCGACGAGCTCTACGCGATCACCTCGGGCGGCGGCGTGATCCGGACGCCGGTCAACGGCGTGCGCCACAACAAGGACCGCGCCACGATGGGTGTCAAGCTCATGAACTTGCCGGAGGACGTGAGCATCGTGGCTATCGCTCGTACCACGGACAATGACGAGGCCTCAGCCTAGGGTGAGCGTTGACAGGCGAGGGTCCGGCTCCGCGTCGTAACCTGCGATGGCGGACCGCGTCCTGTCGAACCACGGACCTGACCGCTCCCCGGGTGCTGCTCGGCACGCACCCGGGGGACCGGTCGACAGCGAGCGGCGCGCGGCGCCGGGGGACGGGAGACTGGGATGAGCGACCGGCAGGGCTCGGTGCGCACGCAGGACGCCGCCGGCGACCCGGCCGCCGCGTCGGTCTCGACCACGCAGGCGATCCCCACCACCGGGAGCCAGCGTGCCCAGGTCGCCGGCGGCGCGTCCCCGGCGACCGGCGCGTCCCCCGCCGTCGCGCCGGTCGGTGCTCCCGCCGGTGCCCCCGTCGCACCGGCGGGCGCCCCCGCCGGTGCCGTGGCGGCGCCGGCCGGCGGCAAGAAGCCCGGCCGGCCGGGCAAGGCATCTGGTCGCGGCCCGCGGCGGGCCCGGCTGCAGCTGCGGCACGTCGACATCTGGTCGGCCTTCAAGATCTCGCTGGTGCTGTCGATCGCGCTGTTCTTCATCTGGATGGTGGCGGTCGGGATCCTCTACGGCGTCCTCTCCGGCCTGGGCGTCTTCGACACCCTCAACGACCTCTTCGGTCAGCTCGGCAGCGCCTCGGGCGGCGACGGTGGCAGCGAGGTCATCACCCCGGGCATCGTCTTCGGCGGCGCGGCGGTCATCGGCGCGATCAACGTGGTCCTCATGACCGCGCTGTGCACCGTCGGCACGTTCATCTACAACCTCTGCTCCGACCTGGTCGGCGGCCTCGAGCTGACCCTGTCCGAGCGGGACTAGGACCCCGGCGCCCGGCCCCGTCCTGAGGCCGGTTAAACTGTTCGAGGTTCACGGGCCTGTAGCTCAGGCGGTTAGAGCGCATCCCTGATAAGGATGAGGCCGGAGGTTCAAGTCCTCCCAGGCCCACCCGTGTGCCGGTGGCCCCGGCGCCCCGAGGAGGTAACCCGTGCTGAAGAAGCTGGCCCTCGCGGCGGCCGTCGCCGGCGCGATCACCGCGATCCGCAAGCGCTCCGCCGGCAAGGCGGAGGCCGACCTGTGGCACGAGGCCACCAGCGGCCCCGGCGCGGTCAGCACCCCCACCGCGCGCTAGACCCCGCACCTCCGGGGTCACCCCCGGGGACGTAGCTCAATTGGCAGAGCACCGCCTTTGCAAGGCGGGGGTTAGGGGTTCGATTCCCCTCGTCTCCACTCCTCCCCCATCCGGGACGAGCCGGTCCGAGCGGCGCGCGACCCGCATCGGCGGCACCCTCCGGTCATGCCGACGTCCGCCGTCCCCGGTCGGCCCCGGCGCCGGTCCGACCCGGTGCGGTGACCGTCGGCCTCCTGCTGACCCTGCTCGTGCTGCTCGCCGGCACCGTCGGCGCCGGGTGGCTGCCGCCGCGGGCGCGGGAGGGCAACCGGTCGTCCTCGCTACCGCGGTGCGCACCACCCGACGGACGTCCTCGCCAGCGCGCTGTTCGCCGTCCCGTGGCTGCTCACGGTCCTGCGGCTGCTTCCCCTCCCACCCCGCGCGCAGCGAGGGGTGGGAGAGTGGGGGACGTGACCGAATCGACTCCCGCGCGCAGCGCCGTCCTGCACACCAACCACGGCGACATCCGCGTGAACCTGTTCCCCGACCACGCGCCGAAGACGGTGGCGAACTTCGCCGACCTGGCGGAGGGCCGCCGGGAGTGGACGCACCCGGAGACGCGGCAGAAGACCACCGAGCCGCTGTACGACGGCACGATCTTCCACCGGATCATCGACGGCTTCATGATCCAGGGCGGCGACCCGCTCGGTCAGGGCTACGGCGGTCCGGGCTACCAGTTCAAGGACGAGTTCCACCCCGAGCTGCAGTTCGACCGGCCGTACCTGCTCGCCATGGCCAACGCCGGCCCCGGCACCAACGGCTCGCAGTTCTTCATCACCGTCGGCAGGACCCCGCACCTGAACATGCGGCACACCATCTTCGGCGAGGTCGCCGACCAGGAGAGCCGCGACGTCGTCGACCGCATCTCCAAGGTGTCGACCGGCCGCAACGACCGCCCGGTCGAGGACGTCGTGATCCAGTCGGTCGAGGTGCAGCGCAGCTGAGCGAGCCCCAGCCGGCCCCGCCGACCACCACCTGCTACCGGCACCCGGACCGCGCCACCGGCATCTCCTGCACCCGCTGCGGGCGGCCGATCTGCCCCGAGTGCATGGTCCCGGCCTCCGTCGGTTTCCAGTGCCCGGAGTGCGTGCGCGCCGGGCAGGCCGGCGTGCGCCGCGTCCGCGGCGGCGGGGTGCGGTCGGCGGGGCGCCGCTGGGGGCCGGTGACCCTCACGCTCATCGCGGTCAACGTCGCGATGTTCGTCGTCACCGCGGTCTCCGCCGGTGTGGCGGGGCACAACCCGCTCGACAACTACGACTCGACGGTCTTCTTCTGGCTCGCCCAGTACCCGATCCTGGTCGACCAGGGCGAGGTGTGGCGGCTGGTCACCGCCGCGTTCCTGCACGTCGGCCCGGTGCACCTGGCGCTCAACATGCTGGCGCTGCTGATCTTCGGCTCCGAGCTCGAGCACGCCCTCGGCCGCTGGCGCTACCTGGCGCTGTACTTCCTGTCGATCCTCGGCGGCGCGGCGGCCGTGGAGCTGTTCAGCCACCCCGGCATCCCCGTCGCGGGCGCCTCCACGGCCCTGTACGGCCTCATGGGCGGGCTCGCCGTCCTCATGGTCGCCCGCCGGCAGGACCTCCGGGGCATCGTGACGCTGCTCGTCATCAACGTGCTCGTCAGCGTCCTGGTCCCGGGCATCTCCATCGTCGGCCACCTGGGCGGCCTGGTCGCCGGCATCGCCGCGAGCGCGCTCCTGGTGGGCGCCCGGCGCAACCGGCCGGTGCAGATCGCCGGCGTGGTCGTGCTCGCCGTCGTCCTCCTCGTGCTCTGCCTGACCGTGCCGACGGTCGCCGTCCTCTAGCGGGCCAGCCCCCGGAGGGTTCGCGCGACCTCCTCCGGGTCGGTCCCGAGGTCGCGCCGGCCCAGCAGCACCAGGACGCCGTCGTCGTCCGGCCCCGCGGCGGTGTCCAGCTCCAGCGTGCGGCTGCGCAGTCCCCAGCGCGACGTGGTGCGCACCTGCACCCGCAGCCCGCCCCACGGCAGCAGCCGGCGGCCACCGAGGGTGCGGACGACGACGCCGTCCGGCTCGGCGGACAGCCGGGGTCGCAGCAGGGCGTCGCGCGCCGCCAGCCCGAACATGAGCAGGGCCGCCGCGCCCACGAGCACCCGGCCCAGCGGGTCCACCAGCAGGACGGCGAGGGCGAGGCCGAGTCCGATCGCGGCGAGCGCGGCCGTCTCGGCCGCCCGGGGGGACCACTGCACGGGCCCAGGCTGCCAGCTCCCCGGTCCACAGGGCGGCGGGTGTGCCCGCACCGGTGCGCACGGTGAGCGCCGCGCGTGCGGATCCCCACCCCCGGGGAAGGGAAAGCCGCAGGTCACCGCCTCGCGCAGGCACACAAGTCGACTTCTCCACAGCTGTGTGCACAGCTGGGGACAGACTCACACGGGTGTAGTTACGCCGGTGGGGACGTCGTCCCACGAGTCTCAGCGACGGCGAAATCGCAGGTCAGCAGTGTGACGACCGGGTCCCTCTCTCCACACTCGGTGGACAACCCTGGGGGTGGAGCGTCATGTCGACCTGTGGACGGGGCGGGGCGCTGTGCACAGAATCCCCAGCCGGGAACGACCGAGGCCCCCGTCCCCAGGGGGACGAGGGCCTCGTGTAGGAGTGGGGACCGGCTCAGCGCCAGCGCATCGACATGACCAGGCCGGCCACCATGGCGCCGAAGCCGATCGCGAAGTTCCACGCGCCGAGCGAGACCATCAGCGGGATCTTGTCGCCGGCCACGTAGTACACGACGATCCAGGCCAGGCCCAGCAGCATGAGGGCGACCATGAGGGCGGCGTACCAGCGGGGGCTGGGCTGCGCCGCCTTGGCGCGGGCTCCGCGCGCCTCCAGCACGTCGGCCGGGGGCGTGTAGACCGACTTCTTGCGCACCTTGGACTTGGGCACGTGCGAACTCCCTCCGCGGGCCGGTCCGTCGTCCCCGGCCGTGACTGCCTCCCAGCCTAAGCTCCGGAGGGACGCCGGTGGTGGTGCGCCGTGGTGTTCCTCCCCCAACGTGGGCGACCGACGCCGGAAGGAGGCCGACCGTGGCCCTCTCGGCGCTGCGCGTGCGGCGGCCGCTGCGCCGTCCGTCGGCCTGGTCGGCGCTGGTCCCCGTCGTCGCCCTCGCCGCCGGCCTGCTCTTCGCCACCTCCGGCCGCACGGCCCAGGGCACCGACCTGCGCGCAGGGGAGGTCACCGAGCTGTCGGAGCTGATCGTGCAGCGCGGGCAGGCGATCGAGAGCCAGCAGGCCCAGCTGACCGAGCTGCAGGGGGAGGCGGAGCGGCTCACCGACCTCGCGGCCTCGCGGGACGGCGACGTCGCCGCCGTGCAGGAGGCGGGAGAGGCCGGGGAGCTGTCGGCGGCGCTGGTCGCGCTCACGGGGCCGGGCATCGAGATCGTGTTGGACGACGCCCCGCCGCGCAGCGACGGCACCCTGCCCGTGAACGCCCGCCCCGACGACCTGGTCATCCACCAGTCCGACGTCCAGGCGGTCGTGAACGCGGTCTGGGCCGCCGGCGCCGACGGCGTGGCCATCATGGACCTGCGGCTGATCGCCACCAGCGCGGTGCGCTGCGTCGGCAACGTGCTCCTGCTGCAGGGCCGCACGTACTCGCCGCCGTTCGTGATCACGGCGATCGCCGACGCCGACGCCGTCCGCGCGCAGCTGGCCGCCTCGCCGCAGGTGGCCGTGCTGCAGCAGGCGGTGCAGGCGTTCGGGCTGAGCTTCACCGTCCGCGAGCGGCCCCAGGTGGACCTGCCCGCCTACGCCGGGGCCCTCGACCTGGCGTACGCGACGGCCCGCTGAGCAGCGGGAGCACGCGGGCGGGGGGCGACGGGCGCGCCGCGGCCGTGTACACCTGAGGGGTGCACGCCACCCGGCCGGTCCTCGTCGTCGACAACTTCGACAGCTTCGTCTACAACCTGGTCCAGTACCTGGGTCAGCTCGGCGTCCGCTGCGTCGTGCGGCGCAACGACGCCGTGAGCGTCGACGAGCTGGCCGATCTCGACGTGGCCGGGGTGCTGCTGTCCCCCGGGCCGGGGACGCCCGCCGACGCCGGCGTGACGGTGCCCATGGTCCGGGCGGCGGCCGAGGCCGGCACCCCGGTGTTCGGCGTGTGCCTGGGCCACCAGGGCATCGCGGAGGCCTTCGGTGCCGAGGTGGTCCGGGCGCCCGAGCTGCTGCACGGGAAGACCAGCGAGGTGGTGCACGACGGCGTCGGCGTCCTGGCCGGGCTGCCCTCCCCGTTCACCGCCACCCGCTACCACTCGCTGGCGGTCGACCCGGCCACCGTGCCCGACGAGCTCGAGGTCACCGGGCACACCCCCTCGGGCGTCGTCATGGCCCTGCGGCACCGCGAGCTGCCGATCGAGGGCGTGCAGTTCCACCCCGAGTCCGTGCTCACCGAGGGCGGTCACCACATGCTCGCCAACTGGCTCACCACCTGCGGACTGACGCCCGACCCCGAACGGCTCGAGGCCGCGGCGGCCGGTGCCCGCCGCCTGGCGGCGGCCTCCGCCTGACCGACGCAGAAGGGCCCCTCCCGGTCCCGGGAGGGGCCCTTCTGCATGTGCGCCTGTCCGGTCAGTTCTCCGGTTCGGTCGACGCCGGCTGCACGACGAGCTGGATACGCTCGCCGGCAGCCGCCTGCTCGCCGGCGCCGGGCTGCGTGCTGACGAAGGTCGCCCCGTCAAGGCTGGCCTCGTTGCCGTTGGGGTCGACGACCGCGATGTCGGTGAAGCCGAGGTCATCCAGCTGGTTGAAGGCGTCGCGGGCCGGGGTGCCCTCCTCAATGCTCGGCACCGTGATCGTCTCGGGCTCGGCGGGCGCGGACGCCACCTGCAGCGTGATCTCGGTGTCGGCCGAGGCCTGCTGGCCCTCGCCCGGCGTGACGCCCAGGACGGTGCCGGCCGGCTCCTCGGACTCGACCTGCTCGACGGTCACGTTGCCGAACCCGGCCTCGGACAGCGCCTGCTCGGCGGCGTCCTGCGGCTGGCCGACGACGGCCGGGATGGGGGCGTCGCCGTCGGACACCGACAGGGTGATCTCGGCGTCCAGCGCCGCCTCCGAGCCCTGCGCCGGGTCGACGTCGACCACCTCGCCCTCGGGGGCCAGGCTGTCGACCTGCTCGGTGTTGATGTTCCCCGTGAAACCGGCGCCGCGGAGGTTGTCGCGGGCCTCGTCGACGTCCAGGCCGATGACGGCGGGGACGGCGACGGTGTTCGGCCCGGCGCCCACCGTCAGGTCGACCTCGGTGCCCTCGTCCACCGAGGCACCCGCGGCGGGGTCGGTGGAGAGCACCTGGCCTGACTGCTCGGCCGTGCTGGGCGCGGTGGTGACGTCGCCGACGACCAGCCCGGCGCCGGTGATCTGGCTCTCGGCGTCGGCCTGGGCCAGGTTCACCACGTTGGGCACGGCGACCTGCTGGGTGGCGGGCGGCTGCTCGTCGTCGCCACCGAGCAGGAGGAAGAGGGCGACGGCGCCGCCGATGAGCACGACGGCCGCCGCGACGATCGCGATGATCCGGTTGCGGCGCTTGCGCCGGGCCGCCTCGGGGTCCTCGTCCCAGTCGTCGTCCCCCGGCGCACCCGGCCCGCCGGGCGTGGCCGCCAGCAGCGTCGTCTTCTCGGCGTCGTTCATCACCGGCGTGGCCTCGACCCGCTGTCCGGCCAGGGCCCGGAGCAGGTCGTTGCGCATGTCGGCGGCCGACTGGTAGCGGTTGGCCGGGTTCTTGCTCATCGCCTTGAGCAGGATGGCGTCGAGCTCCGGCGGGACGGCGGGGTTGATCGACGAGGGCAGCCGCGGGTCCTCGCGCACGTGCTGGTAGGCCACCGACACGGGGGAGTCGCCGGTGAACGGCGGCGCGCCGGTGACGAGCTCGTAGAGCAGGCAGCCGACGGAGTAGACGTCGGAGCGGGCGTCGACGCTCTCGCCGCGGGCCTGCTCCGGCGAGAGGTACTGGGCCGTGCCGATGACCGCGGCGGTGGAGGTCATCGTGGCCGCGGAGTCGGACACCGCGCGGGCGATGCCGAAGTCCATGACCTTGACCGAGCCCTGGGGCGTGATCATCACGTTCCCGGGCTTCACGTCGCGGTGCACGATGCCGTTGCGGTGGCTGAAGTCCAGGGCGCCGCAGATGTCGGCGGCGAGGCTCATGGCGCGGTCGGGCCGCAGGACGCCCTCGCGCCGCAGCACGTCGCGCAGGGTGTCGCCCTCGACGTACTCCATGACGATGTACGGGGTGGCACCGCTGGCGCTGCGGTCCTCGCCGGTGTCGTAGACGGCCACGATCGCCGGGTGGTTGAGCGACGCGGCGGCCTGCGCCTCGCGGCGGAAGCGCACCTGGAACGACGGGTCGCGGGCGAGGTCCTGCCGGAGGACCTTGACGGCCACCTCGCGGCCCAGGCGCAGGTCGCGGCCGCGGTGGACCTCGGCCATGCCGCCGCGGCCCAGGACCCCGCCGATCTCGTAGCGCTCGCCGAGCACTTGCGGGGTGGTCATACGAGGTCCTCTCGGGGGGTGCCGTGCGCGCCCCGGGGGAGCCCCGGGCGGTGCCGGAGGGGGCCGTCGGCCACCCTAACCGGCACGGCGCCGGGATCCCGGGAATCGGCGGGGGTGAGGACCACTACGCCTCACCCTGCACAGCGGCCGCACCCTGCAGCGGCTCTTCGGCCTGCTGCTCCTCACCCACCGGCGGCTCTTCCTCCTCCTCGGGAGGGGGTTCGGACGCCGAGGTGCCGGGTTGGCTGGGCGGCTCCGACGACGGCGTGGTCGTCGTCGGCGTCGTCGTCGTGGTCGTGGACGACGACGAGGAGGAGCTCGACGACGAGCTCGAGGACGACGACGTGGTCTGCGGCGGCTGCGTCGTCGGCGCGCCGTCCTCGGGCGTGTAGCCGTCGCTCGCCACGAACAGGGTGACGCCCGAGCCGACCGGCACGGTCGTGTCCGCCGGGTCGGAGCCGGCCACGGCGTCGGCCGCGAGCTCCTGCCCCAGCTCGGCGAGCTGCGCGTCCGAGGCCTCCGCGCGGGTGACCTGCAGCCCCTGGCCCTCGAGGCGGGCGCGGACGTCGTCGTAGTCCTGGCCGATGAAGCCGGCGGTGTCGATCGCGACGGTGCCGGCCGAGGTCGGGGTGGCGCTGGTCGTCGCCGAGGTGCCGGTGCTGGTGGCGGGGGGCTGCTCCTCGCCGCCACCGCCCAGCAGCAGCCAGCCGCCGCCGGCCAGCAGCAGCACGGCGAGGACGACGGCGGCGATCCACAGCCAGGGGCGGCTGCGGCGCGGTGGCTCGTCGTCGGCCCAGCGGTCGTCCTCGTCGTCCGGCGCCTGCAGCGGCGGCATGGGGCGCGGCGACGTGGAGGGACCCGCGACGGCGGCGGCACCGCCGGTCGCCCCGCCCAGCACCCGGGTGCCGTCCTCGGGCATGGTGATGACCTCGGTGGTCGCCCCGGTCACCGGGCCGGCCGCGGCGGCGGACGTCGTGCCGTGCGCCGCCACCGCCCGGACGGCCTCGGCGAACGCCCCGCCGTCGGCGAACCGGTCGGCCGGGTCCTTGGCCAGGGCCCGCTCGACGAGCTCCCGCACCGCCCGCGGGACCTCGGCGGGCAGCGGAGGGGGCTGGCGGTTGATGTGCGCGAGCGCGATCGCCACCTGCGAGGTGCCGTCGAACGGCCGGCCCCCGGTCAGGCACTCGTAGGCGACGACGCCCAGCGAGTACACGTCGGAGGCGGCGGTGACCTCGAAGCCCTGCGCCTGCTCGGGCGACAGGTACTGGGCGGTGCCCACCACCATGCCGGTGCGGGTGAGCGGGGCGGCGTCGCGGGCCTGGGCGATGCCGAAGTCGGTCAGCTTGACCACGCCGTCGGGGCGGACCATGAGGTTGCCCGGCTTGATGTCACGGTGCACGACCCCGGCGCGGTGGGCGGCGGAGAGGCCCTCGGCGGCCTGGCCGAGCACATGCAGCGTCCAGTCGACCGGGAGCCGGCCCTCCTCGTGGAGGATCGTGACCAGCGGCTGGCCGTCGACGAACTCCATCACCAGGAAGGCCAGGTTGTGGCCGGTGCGGTCGTCCACGGTCTCGCCGTAGTCGTAGACCGACGCGATGTTCGGGTGCGAGAGCGCCGCGGTGTGCCGCGCCTCGTTGCGGAACCGGGCGAGGAAGTTCGGGTCCCCCGTGAACTCGCTGCGCAGCACCTTGGCCGCGACGACCCGGTCGAGGACCCGGTCGCGGGCGCGCCAGACCTCGCCCATGCCGCCGACGGCGATGGGAGCCGTGATCTCGTAGCGCCCGGCGAGCAAGGTGCCCAGCGACAGCGCCATCAGCCCCCCTGTTCCCCGAAGTAGGCCTCCATCACCTGGCGGGCGATGGGTGCCGAGATGTCGCCGCCGGTGCCCTCGACACCGCTGGCGCCACCGTTGCGGACGAAGACCGCCAGCGCGATCTGCCGGTCGCCCTCGCCGCCGAAGCCGATGAACCAGGTGTGCGGGCTCTGCCCCTCCCCGATCTCGGCCGTGCCGGTCTTGCCGCCCACGGTGACGCCGTCGACCCGGGCCCGGCGGCCGGTGCCGTCCTCGACGACGCTCACCATCATCTCGCGCAGCTGACCGGCGACCTCGCCGGAGACCGGCTGGCCCATCTCCTCCGGCTCGGTCTGGTCGATCACCGTGAGATCCGGCGCGCGCACCTGGTCGACGAGGTAGGGCTGCATGAGGGTGCCGTCGTTGGCCACCGCCGCGGCGATCATGGCCGCCTGGATGGGGGTCATCTGCACGTCCTGCTGCCCGATGGAGCTGATGCCCAGCTGGGCGTCGTCGGCGATGTCGCCGATGGTGCTGCCCGCCACGGACAGTGGCATGTCGAAGCCCTCGCCGTCCATGCCGAAGGCCTCGGCCATCTCGCGGACCCGGTCCTCGCCGAGGTCGATGCCCAGCTGCGCGAAGGCGGTGTTGCAGGAGATGGTGAGCGCGTCGATCAGCGGCTGCTCCTGGCTGGGGTCGCAGACCTCGCCGTTGAAGTTCTCCAGCTCGGTGCTGGTGCCGGGCAGGGTGAGCAGGTCGGGCGCGGGGATGACGGTCTCGGGGGTGTAGCCGTCCTCCAGCGCGGCCGCGGAGACGATCACCTTGAACACCGACCCGGGCGAGTAGCGCTGGGAGATCGCCTGGTTGATCCGCGGGTCGGGGTTGGCGGCGTCGAGCTGCGCGGCGTAGTCGCGGATCGCCGCCGGGTCGTGGCTGGAGAGCAGGTTCGGGTCGTAGGTGGGGGTGCTCGCCATGGCGAGCACCGCGCCCGTGGAGGGGTCGAGCGCGACGACGGCCCCGACCACGCCGTCCAGGGCCTCCATCGCCGTCTGCTGGAGCGTGGGGTCCAGGGTGAGGACGACGTCGCCGCCGGAGGGGTCGCGGCCGGTGAACAGGTCGGCCAGGCGGCGGGCGAACAGCCGCGGGTCGTTGCCGGCGAGCACGTCGTTCTCGGCCCGCTCCAGCATCCAGGTGTTGTAGATGACCGAGTAGTAGCCGGTCACCGGGGCGTAGACCGGCCCCTGCGGGTACTGCCGCAGGTAGGTCAGCCGGTCGTCGGTGCGGATCGACATCGCGATCTCGGTGCCCTCGACGACCATCGAGCCGCGCTCGCGCTCGTACTCCTCGAGCAGCACGCGGGTGTTGCCGGAGTCGGTGCGCAGCTCGTCGGAGCGGACGACCTGGATGTAGTTGACGTTGATGATCAGCAGGGTGAACAGCACCAGCACGCTGATCGCCACGCGGCGCAGCGGCGCGTTCACGACTGCACGACCTCCGTCGGGGCCTCACCCAGCCGCGGCGGCTGCGCGGCCGGCGGCGCGGCGGGACGGCGGGCGGCGTCGCTGATCCGGACCAGCAGCGCCACCAGGCCGAAGTTGGCGACCAGCGAGGAGCCGCCGTACGCCAGGAACGGCGTGGTCAGGCCGGTCAGCGGCAGCAGCCCGGTGACCCCGCCCAGGACGACGAACACCTGCCAGGCGATGGCGAAGGACAGGCCGGCGGCGAGCAGCTTGCCGAAGGCGTCGCGGACGATCAGCGAGCTGCGCAGGCCGCGCTCGACCAGGATCAGGTAGACGATGATCACCGCGACCAGGCCGAAGAGGCCCAGCTCCTCGCCGATGGCGGCGGTGATGAAGTCGCTCTTGGCCACCGGCACCTGGTCGGGGCGGCCGCTGCCCAGCCCGGCGCCGAACAGCCCGCCGGTGCCGAGCCCGAACAGCGACTGGACGAGCTGGTAGCCGGCGTCGTCGCGGTAGGCGAACGGGTCCAGCCACACGTCGACCCGCCGCTGCACGTGGCCGAAGATCTGGTAGGCCAGCAGCGCGCCGGCGGCGAACAGGCCCACGCCGATCACCAGCCAGCTGGCCCGCTCGGTGGCGACGTAGAGCATCACCACGAAGATGCCGAACAGCAGCAGCGAGCTGCCGAGGTCGCGCTCGAAGACCAGCACCAGGATCGAGAACGCCCAGGCGACCAGCACCGGCCCGAGGTCGCGGCCGCGGGGCAGCTCGAGGCCCATCACCTTGCGGCTGGCGAGGGCGAGCACGTCGCGCTTGTCGACCAGGTAGGCCGCGAAGAAGATGACCAGGCAGATCTTGGCGAACTCACCGGGCTGGATGGAGAACCCGGCGACGCGGATCCAGATCTTGGCGCCGTTGACCTCGGAGATCGACGACGGCAGGACCGCCGGGAGGGCCAGCAGCACCAGGCCGACGAGCATCAGCGTGTAGGCGTAGCGGGCGAGCACCCGGTGATCGCGGATGACCACCAGGACGGCGACGAACAGGGCGACGCCGATCGTGGCCCAGAGCAGCTGGGTGGGGGCGCTCTCGCTGGTGTCCGAGCCGCCCTCCATGCTCCCGGCCAGGTCGAGCCGGTGGATCACCGACAGCCCGAGGCCGACCAGCAGCGCCACCGACGGCAGGAGCAGCGGGTCGGCGTACGGCGCCCACTTGCGGACGACGACGTGCGCGACGGCCCACAGCGCGGTGATCCAGATGCCGAAGGTGGCCAGCTCCGGGCGCAGCGAGCCGGTGACCGTGAGGTCGACGATGCACTGCGCGGCCAGCGTGATGACGACGGCGAAGGACAGGAGGGCCAGCTCCGTACCCCGGCGCTTGGGCGCACCGGCGGCGGCGACGCCGCGCGGGTCGGTGGACGGGCCGGCCATCACTTCTCCTCCCGGCAGTCCACTCCCGGCTCGAGGGACGACGTCGCCCGGGTCTCCGTCGCGGTGGTCGTGGACGGGACGGTCGGCGTGCCCGGGTCCAGTGTCCCCGACGGCGCGGTGCCGGCCGGGGGCAGGCCGGTGGACGGCGTCCCCGTGGGCGCCGACTCGGAGGTCTGCTCGGGGGTCGTGCTGGCCTTGCCGCCCTCGGGGCACGGCGGCAGCTGCTGGTCGCGCAGCGCGTCGAGGATCCGCTCGGCGTCGGCGGCGTCGTCGGCCTCGATGCCATCGCGCACCCGGCTGCGGGCCGCCGGCTCGAGGTCGCCGACCGTGAGGTCGGTGGCGTGGTCGAGCCGGTAGAGGTCCACGCCGAACGGGGAGGTGTGCAGGCCGCGGAAGACCGCCACCTGCTCGGCGTCGCCGGTGCCCTCGACGCCGACGAACCAGTGCTGCAGCGCCCAGACGTAGGTGCCCACGCCCCCGGCGACGAGCAGCACGACGAGGCCGAGGGCGACGGCCACCAGGCGCCACGGCCGGCGGCGCTTCGCCGGGGGGCTCGCCACGGACTGCACGACCGGGGGCGGCGGCGGGGGCGTGGGGTCGGCGAGGGCGGCCCGGCCGGCCGCCGAGTTCGGGTCGACCCGGCGCTGGCCCACGTTGTCACCGGCGGCGCCGTCGACGACGGGCTCGATGAGCACCGGCCCGCCGGTGTCCTCGACGACGTCGGCCACGATCACGGTGATGTTGTCGGGGCCGCCGCTGCGCAGCGCCAGCTCGATGAGCCGGTCGGCGGTGGACTGCGGATCGGGGTCCTTGAGCGCCTCGGCGAGGGTCTCCTCGCTGACGACGCCGGAGAGCCCGTCGGAGCAGAGCAGGTAGCGGTCGCCGGCGCGGGCCTCGCGCATGGACAGGTCCGGCTCGACGTCCTGGCCGTTGAGCGCGCGCAGCAGCAGCGAGCGCTGCGGGTGGCTGTTCGCCTCTTCCGGCGTGATGCGGCCGTCGTCGATGAGCGTCTGCACGAACGTGTCGTCGTGCGTGATCTGCGAGAACTCGCCGTCGCGCAGCAGGTAGGCGCGGGAGTCGCCGACGTGGCACAGCGCCAGCCGGCCGCCGGCGAAGAGGATCGCGGTGAGCGTCGTCCCCATGCCCTCGAGCTGCGGCGCCTCGCGGATCACCTCGCGCAGGTGCTCGCTGCCCTCGAAGACCGCCTGCCGCATCGACTGGAGCATGTCGCCGGAGGGCGCGTCGTCGTCCAGGTGCTCGAGGGCGGCGATGACGACCTTGCTGGCGACGTCCCCGGCCGCGTGCCCGCCCATGCCGTCGGCGACGGCGAGCAGCCGGGGCCCGGCGTAGACGGAGTCCTGGTTGTTGCCGCGGATGAGGCCGCGGTCGGAGCGCGCCGCGTAGCGCAGGACGAGGCTCATGAGCGCAGCTCCAGCGCCGTCTGGCCGATCCGGATGACCTGACCGGGCTGCACGAGCATCGGACCCTGCACGCGCTGGGTGTCGAGGTAGGTGCCGTTGGTGGAGCCGAGGTCCTCGACGTACCACTGGCCGCCGCGGTTGGTGAGACGGGCGTGCCGGGAGCTGGCGAAGTCGTCGGTGAGCACGAGCGTGGAGTCGTCGGCGCGGCCGATGAGGATCGGCTGATCGCCGAGGGTGATCTTCGTGCCGGTGAGCGGGCCGGCGGTGACGACCAGCGTGCGGGGACCGCGGTTCTTCTTCTTGCCCGCCGGGGCCGCCCGCGGCGGGACCGACGCGACCCGCCCGGCGCGGCCGCCGAAGAGGTCGGCGCGGACCACCCGGAACGCGGCGAAGATGAACAGCCACAGCAGCAGCAGGAAGCCGAAGCGGAAGATCTGCAGGACGATCTCGGCGGTCATGCGCCCACCCCGCCGGTGAGAACCGCCCCCGTGCGCCGCAGCGGCGTCACGCGCCGTCCTGCCGGTAGACCAGCACCGAGTGCCCGATGCGGATCACGTCGCCGTCGGCGAGCGGCTGGCGGTTGATCCGGCGGCCGTTGACCAGCGTGCCGTTGGTGGAGCCGAGGTCCTCGGCGATGGCCGTGCCGTTGTCGAGGACGACGTCGACGTGCTTGCGGCTGACGCCGGTGTCGGGCAGCCGGATGTCGGCCTCGGTGCCGCGGCCGATGACGTTGCGCCCGCTCGTGAGCGTGTGCCGCGTGCCCGGGCCGTCGACCACGAGCACGTGCTGGACCCGCGAGCCGGCACGGCCGACCATCGACGGCGACTGGCGGCCGGTGTCGGTGGCGGTGCGCCCGCGCAGGGGCGGGAGCGGCGGCAGGGCGGGGTGGGCGGCGCTCGCGTGGCCGTTCACCGGCGGCGCCAGCGGCGCCTCCCGCGACGGCGGCCGGCCGCGGTCGGCGACGTGCGAGCTGACCTCGAAGACGCCGGTGGGCAGCTCCTCGGCCAGCTCCAGCGCCACCTGGACGTCGCCGAAGGTCTGGTAGCCCTCGCCGGAGATGTGCTCGGACACCATGTCGGCGAGCTCACCGGCGAGCTGGTCGGACCACTCGGCGAGGTTGTCGTAGTCGACCTGGCCCAGGCGCACGGTGTAGAGGTTCGGCGCGAGGACGCGCCCCTCGCCCAGCACGTTGCGCTGCTCGTCGGCCTCGCGGGTCAGGGCCTTGGCGATCTCCGCCGGGTGCACCTTGCCCTTGAAGAGGCGGGCGAAGGCGAGGCCGACCATGCCCTCGAGTCGTCGCTCGAAGCGCTGCAGCACACCCACAGTCGCTCCTTTGCGCTCGCCGCCGACGTCTGACTGGTGATCGTAGCCGGGCGCACGGCCGGTGACCGGCCAGGAACTCGCGACGCCCCGGAGGAACGTCGTCCCACCGGGTCGGACGTCGGCCCCTCCGGAGATCTTCCCGGACGGGCTGATACTGTCTTGTCGCGCCAGGGCAAGTGGCGGAATGGCAGACGCGCACGGTTCAGGTCCGTGTGTCCGGAAGGACGTGGGGGTTCAACTCCCCCCTTGCCCACCAGCCCCTGGGGAATCCCCAGGGCTCGGGACAGAGACCGGCAGCGCCGCCCCAGGGCGGGGCTGCCGGTCCTCTCCGTCCGCCGGCCTGTGGTGCGGCGCGACGATCCGCCGCCGGTGACTTCGCCGCTGCCGAGGCGACTGCGCCCGAGCGGCGACCCTGTGCCGGCGGACCGTCGGCCACCCGGAACGCCGGTGGTCACCCGACCCTGCTCGCGTCAGAGGTCGCGGCCTCGGATGGCGCGAACGGCGGCGGCCAGGAGCACGGCGGTATAGGCGGCCAGCACCAGGAGACCTGTCGACGGTGCCAGGTACCCGGGCCGCCGGTAGAGCTGGATCGCCGCCTGTCCGGCCTGGCTGGGCAGGAAAGGTCCGACGGTCTCGGCGATGCTGGCCGGCAGCAGCCCCACGAGTACGGGGAGCAGGAAGAGGGCGCCGGTGAGCAGCACGACGGCCGCCGCGGTGGAGCGCAGCAGCGTGCCCACGGCCAATCCGAGCAGCGCGACGAGGACGAGGTAGACGGCTGCGCCGACGACCGCCCGGGGCACGCCGGCGCCGGTCAGGCCCACGGGCAGCCCTTGCCCGCGGAGGATGCCCAGGCCGGCGGCGGCTCCCACGGTGGTGGCCAGGAGCGCGGCCGGCACGGCGAGGGCCAGCAGGAGCAGTGCCTTCGCGGCCAGCAGCATTCCGCGCTGGGGGACGGCGAGGCCGCTGACGGTGATGGCGCGGGAGGAGAACTCCGCGGTCACCAGCAGGGCGCCGAGGAGGGCGAGGGCCACCTGGCCCATGAACACGCCGCTGAGCGCCTCGGCCACGGGCTCGATCCGGGCCCGCTCGGACGGCGGCAGCGATCCCACGTCCCGGGTCAGCGGGATGGCCACCGCGAGGACGACCATGATGCCCAGGAAGGTCCCGAGCGCCGTCCACGTGGAGGGCAGCGACCGGGCCTTGACCCACTCTGCCGAGACGGCGCGGAGCAGCTGGCGACGTCGCCGCGGTGATGTCCGCGCCAGTCGGTCGGCGAGAACGCCGGGCGGGGCGGCCGTGCCTGCGGACGGGGCGCTCATGCGGCGGCACGCCCGCGGTACTGCGCCGCCTCGCCGGTGAGCTGGAGGTAGGCCTCCTCGAGCGACCCCTGCCGGGCCGTGAGCTCGAGGAGGGTGACCGCGTGCGCGGCGGCGATCCGCCCGACCTCGTCGGTGCTTCCGGCGCGCACCCACAGCGCCTCCCGGTCGCCGGCGAGCGGTCCGTCGGACGAGACCTCCAGTCCGCGGGCTCTCAGCAGATCGGCGAACGCCTCCGGGTCGGGCGTGCGCACCCGCACGCCGGACCCTTCGGCCCGGGCGGTGACGTCGGCGACCGTGGTCTGGGCCAGCAGCCGCCCACGCCCGATCACGACCAGGTCGTGGGCGGTCATGGCCATCTCGCTCATCAGGTGCGAGGACAGGAGCACGGTGCGGCCCTCGGCGGCCAGCTCCTGCAGCAGCTCGCGGATCCAGATGATGCCTTCGGGGTCCAGGCCGTTGACCGGCTCGTCGAGGACCAGGAGGGCGGGATCGCCCAGGAGGGCGCCCGCGAGGCCCAGCCGCTGACTCATGCCGAGGCTGAACCCTCCGACCGGGCGGCGCGCCACCTCCTCCAGGCCGCAGGTGGCCAGGACCTCGTGGACGCGGCCGGCGCTGATGCCGTTGCTGCGTGCGAGCGCCAACAGGTGCGCGCGGGCACTCAGCCGGGGCGCGACCGCCCGGGCGTCGAGGAGGCTGCCCACCAGGTGCAGCGGAGCGCGCAGCTCCGCGTAGCGCCGGCCGGCGATGGTTGCGGTGCCGGCGTCGGCCCGGTCCAGGCCGAGCAGGATCCGCAGCGAGGTGGACTTGCCGGCGCCGTTCGGGCCCAGGAAGCCGGTCACGGTCCCCGGTCGGGCGGTGAAGGAGAGCCCGTCCAGCGCGCGAGTGGTCCCGTAGTGCCTCACCAGCCCGTCGACCTCGATCATTCGAGGGACCCCGCCGGCGCCAGTACTTCCATGATGGAAGTAGTAGCATCCGCCGCGTGGACGCGCAACGGGCCGGTGAGCTGGTCGCCCTGCTGCGCGAGTTCAGCCTGGCCAGCGACCGCTTCGCCGATGTCGTCGCCCGGCGGCACGCGCTGCACCGCACCGACCTGGAGGCCCTGGGGCACCTGTGGGGCGGCCAGGTCCGTCATGACCCGCTGACGCCCAGTCGGCTGGCGGCAGCTCTGTCGTTGAGCGCGCCCGCGACCTCCGCGCTCATCGGCCGCCTGGAACGCGCCGGGCACGTGGCCCGCGTCCCCGCCGAGCACGACCGGCGGAGCAGCGTGCTGATGCTGCCGGAGCAGGCGCGGGACCTGACCGCCGCTGCCTTCCGTCCACTCGGCGGCCGGTTGCAGTGCGTGATCGCCGACCTGCGACCCGACGAGGCGGAGGTCGTCGAGCGGTTCCTGCGGGCCTGCGTAGACGCAGCCCGGGCTGCCACCGCGGATGGGGCCGGTGACGACCCGCCGTAGTCGGCACAGGGCCTCGGGCGCATCGGGTCGGGCGATGCCGGCGCGCGGTACCGGCCGCGTACAGGCGGGCCCTCTCGGCTGCGGACCCTGATCACCAGGGCGTCGGACGCGACCCGTGAGGGCTCCCCTCTGGGGGATCTCCCGGTGACCCACCATCAGCGCCCTTGCCCAGCCGGAGAGCGAAGGCCGCGGGAGCCCCTCCGGCGGCCTTCGTCGTCCCGGGGGTGCCGACGGGGGCGCGGCCCGCCGATGAGGAGGGCATGCGTGCCCGTCGTGTCGCCACCGCCCTCGTCGCCTTCACCGCCGGTGCCGCCGCCTCCGCGGTGCTCCGCCGGCTGACCGCCCGCCGTCCCGCGTCGCCCGCGGTCGCCGCGCTCCCCGCCGCCCCGGCGCCGGAGGCCGTGATCCTGCCTTTCGCCCCGCGGGCGGCCGCCGCGCCGGCGCCGGTGGCGCCGACCCGTTGCGGCGACACCGGCGGGGTGACCAAGGCCGGTGCGCCGTGCGCCGCCCGTCCCACCGCCGGCGGCCGCTGCCGGCACCACCAGCTCGCGGCCTGACCGGCACCTTCCGGCGTCTCAGCGGGTCAGGCGCTCCCGTTCGCGCGGGCGCACCCAGGCGCCGCGGCCGAGGGTCTGGGCGAGCAGCACCGCGCCCCAGGGGCCGATGACCCACATCGGCCAGAAGTAGAGCAGCGACCCGCTGGCCAGCGAGGTGATGAGCCAGATGGTCAGCACGATGACCGCGGTGCCGGTCCAGCTGCTCCACGCCGCGCGGGTGGACGAGCCCAGGCCCCACGGGTGCCGGCCCCACGCGCCGGCACCACACGCACCGGTGTAGGCAGGGCGGTGCTGGGTGGCGGGCGCGGCCGGGCGTGCCGGCTCGAGCGAGGGCAGGTCGCTGGTCACTTCGGCGAGGTCGCCGTAGGTCTTGGCGGCGTAGGCGCGGGCCGAGCGCTCCTCGTACTCGGCCACGGTCAGCCGTCCGGCGGCCATGTGCTCGCCGAGGCGGTGGACGACCGCCTCGCGGTCCTTGTCAGCGGCGCGCATGCGGGGCTCGGGCATGGCTCCAGTCTTCGCCGCCGGGCCTGCTCCGGACCACTGACGGACGTCACGACTTCCCGGTGGCAGGCCTCAGCCTGCGCGGGCGAGGTGGGGGTCGTCGGCGGGTGGCCGGATCACCAGGATCTCGGTGCCGTCGGGGCGGTAGGTGTGCCACCGGCCGGCGGTGTCCCGCTCGATGCGGAAGCCGTGGTGGACCTGGGTGTGGTGCCGTTCACAGAGCAGCCCGGAGTTGTCCAGGCTGGTCTCGCCGCCGAGCGCCCAGGCCAGCAGGTGGTGGACCTCGCACCAGTGGTGCGGGGCGTCGCAGCCGGCGAACACACACGTCGTGTCGCGGGCGATCACCGCCTGGCGCAGCGCCGGGGTGACCAGCCGCCGGGTGCGGCCCAGGTCGAGCGGTTCCCCGTGCGGGCCGAGCACGATCCGGGTGAGGTCGGCGTCGCAGGCCGCCCACCGGGCCCGGGCGGCGGAGAGGACCGCGCCGAAGCCGGTGCGGGCGGCGCCCCGGCCGGTCGCGGGATCGAGCAGGTCGGCGAGGTGGACGGTGACCGCGACCTGCGGCTTGACGGTGCGCAGCAGCGGCAGCGTGCCGCAGCCGAGGTGGAGGTCGGCCAGCTGGACGGCGGCGTCGGCCTGCCGCCGCGCCAGGCTCCGCTCATCCCCGGCCGGCCGGTGGGCCTGCTCGAGCGCGGTGATCGCGGCCTGGAACCTCTCCCCGCCGACCGCGTCCAGCTCGCCGCGGAAGAACAGCCGCCCGTCGGCGCGCCGGGTGAAGGTCAGCGACCGCTGCTCGGTGGGGTCGGGTTCGGGGCCGTCGGTGTCGAGCCGCTCGAGGAAGGCGCGCACGGCCCGCTCCAGGTCGGTGTGCGGCGCCGCGGCGGCCAGCCGGGCCAGGATGGCGGCGGTCTCGGCCAGGTCGATGCCCTGGGCCGCGGCCAGCGCGACCGCCCGCGGCTCGCCGATCGCGGCGATCGTCGACA
>NZ_JBJGYZ010000003.1:0-230631 GCF_054050275.1 Geodermatophilus sp. SYSU D00691 | reverse complement strand
CCCGGGCCCCGGGACTGGCACTTCGCGCACATGCCGGTCCCAGCAGTCACAGCTCTCCCGCGGGACGACGGCAACTCCCGACAGCCCGTCAGGGTGACCACCACCCCCGCCGATGAGGGGGGACGTGACCCGACCCGAGACCGGTGCCGCCCCCGGGGCTGTGGCCCCCGGCGGCCCCTCGTCCCAGGCCTTCGGCTCACGCGGCAAGCGGCACGCCCCCCGCACGTACGACTTCCGCCGGCCGACGAAGCTCTCCCGCGAGCACGTCCGCGTCCTGCAGATCGCGCAGGAGGCGTTCGCCCGCCAGGCCACCACGCACCTGACCTCGATGCTGCGCGCCGGCGCCCGGCTCGAGCTCGACGGCATCGAGCAGTTCTCCTACGACGACTACGTCGCGACGCTGCCCGAGCCCGTCTTCATCGCGACCTTCACCATCGAGCCGCTGGCCGGCAAGGGGATGCTCGCCTACCCGCTCGACATGGCGATGGCCACCGTCGACCACATGCTCGGCGGGTCCGGCACGGCGGAGCAGCCCAACCGGCCGATGACCGGCATGGAGAGCGCGATCCACGGGCACCTCCTCGACCGCCTGCTGCACGAGTTCGCCGCCTCGTTCGCGCCGGTCACGACCGTGCACCCCGAGGTCGACAGCATCGAGTACAACCCGCAGCTGGCCCAGGCCGCGGCCGGTTCGGACACGGTCATGGTCGCCTCCTTCACGATGGCCATCGGCCAGCGCGAGGGCAAGGCCACCCTGGTGCTGCCGTTCTCCTCGTTCGCGCACGCGCTGAACAACGCCGCCTCGCCGCAGCTGTCGGAGTCGGCGCTGCGCAAGCGCAAGCGCGCCGCCGAGGCCCTCGCCGCGCGGCTGAACCTCGTCCCGGTCGACGTGAGCGTCCGCTTCGCGCCGCTGACCGTCTCCTCCGAGGACCTGCTCTCGCTGGCGGTCGGTGACGTGCTGCTGCTGCGGCACCCGCGCGACAGCCCGCTCGAGGTCACCACCAACGACGCCGTCTTCGCCTACGCGATCGCCAGCAACCACCGCCGCCGGCTGTCGGCCGCGATCGTCCCCACCCCCGCTGCATCCGTGAAGGACTCCGCATGAGCGCGCCCCGCACCGCCGAGCACTCCGACACCGAGACCGTCACCGCGGTGGTCTCGGCGGCCGCGCGTGCCGCGGCCGCGCTGGTGCCGGCGACCAGCGAGCTGGTCCCCGGCCTGCCGGTCAGCGACCCGGACACCGTCCCGCTCCCGCCGGCCGCCGCGTCGGCGATCGCCGCCGGGCTCTCCGGCGAGGTCAGCGGGGACGTCGTCCTGGTCGTCTCGGCCGACGTCGTGGAGGCCCTGTCCAACTCCCCCGTCGGCAAGCTGGACGTCGCCGCCGCCCTGCGTCCCGCGCTGGAGGCCGCCGCCGCCACCCTCGGCCGCGTCCGCGTCGCCTCGGAGCGGGTCGAGGAGCCGGTCGCCGCCCTGGACGGGCTGCGCGACAAGGGCATGTTCGTCGCCGTCCCCCTGCTGGCCGACGGCGAGCACCAGGCCACCTTCGCGCTCCAGGTCGACCTCCCGCGGCCGGCGGCCGCGCCCGGCGGCTCGCGCAGCCTCGACCTGCTGCGGCACGTGGCGATGGAGGTCACCGTCGAGATCGGCCGCACCCGCATGACCGTGCAGGAGCTGCTCTCGCTGCACCCCGGTGAGGTGGTCGAGCTCGACCGCGCCGCGAGCGCGCCGGCCGACCTGCTGGTCAACGGCACCCTGATCGCCCGGGGCGAGGTCGTCGTCGTCGACGAGGACTTCGGCCTGCGGATCAGCGAGATCGTCACCGACGCGGCCGAAGCCTTCTGAGCGGGCGCCCGACATGACGTGGATGGTCATCAGGCTGGTCCTGTCGCTGGCGTTCGTCGGCCTCGTCCTGTGGTTCGCCGCGCGGGTGGCCCGGAAGCGCGGGCTGGGCTCGGGCAACGGCATCATCGAGGTCGTCGCCCGCCAGCGCATGGGCCGGTCGAGCACGGTCAACGTGGTGCGCATCGGCGACGTCTGCCTCGTCGTCGGGGCGACCGAGGAGCAGGTCACCCTGCTCGCCGAGGTCGACCCCGGGACCGTCGAGGCCGCGCGCGCCGCGCAGTCTCCCCGGCCCGCCCCGGCCCCGGCCGAGGACGGGGGCCGGGAGCTCGCCCCGGCGCCGGTGGTCGCGGCGCGGGCGTCGTCCGGCGCGATGGCCGGCAGCGTGTTCGACCGCAACGGCTGGGGCAGCTTCGTCCAGGAGCTGCGCGAGAAGACGGTCCGGCGCTCGTGAGCACCCCGGGCACCCTGGCTGCCCGGCGCCCGCTGGTCACGCGACGCCGGCTGGCGCTGGTCCTGCTGCTGACGCTGGCCGCCGTGGTGGTCGCGCTGCTGGTGGCCGGGCCGGCGCACGCCGCGCCGACCGCACCGACCGCACCCACCGCCCCGGTCGACCCCGCCGCGCCGGCCGTGGACGGCGGCGTCGACATCTCCGTCGGCGGCGGCAGCCCGAGCACCTCGATCACCCTGATCCTCGCCATCACGGTGCTCTCGGTGGCGCCGTCGGTGCTGCTGCTGTGCACCTCGTTCACCAAGATCGTCGTCGTCCTGTCGCTGGTGCGGAACGCGCTGGGCCTGGCCCAGTCACCGCCCAACCAGGTGATGACCGGCATCGCCCTGTTCCTCACGCTCTTCGTGATGGGGCCGGTGTTCTCCGACATCAACGACGTCGCCGTCCAGCCCTACCTGGACGGGCAGATCGGCGTGAGCCAGGCCTACGACGCCGG
Source organism: Geodermatophilus sp. SYSU D00691 (assembly GCF_054050275.1). Taxonomy (NCBI): domain Bacteria; kingdom Bacillati; phylum Actinomycetota; class Actinomycetes; order Geodermatophilales; family Geodermatophilaceae; genus Geodermatophilus; species Geodermatophilus sp. SYSU D00691. The sequence continues at coordinate 227,845 of NZ_JBJGYZ010000003.1, read as the reverse complement.
CAGCGTCCCGCTGCGGGAGTTCCTGCTGGCCAACACCCGCGAGGATGAGCTGCAGCTGATGATCGGGCTCTCCGGCGAGGAGGCCCCGGCCTCCCCGGAGGAGGTCAGCATGACCACCCTCATCCCGGCCTTCGTCCTCTCCGAGCTCAAGAGCGCCTTCATCATCGGGCTGGTCGTCTTCATCCCGTTCCTGGTGCTGGACATGCTGGTCAGCGCCGCGCTCATGTCGATGGGCATGATGATGGTGCCGCCCTCGATCGTGGCGCTGCCCTTCAAGCTCCTGCTGTTCGTCGTCGTCGACGGCTGGGCCCTGGTCACCACGGCGCTCGTTCACTCGTACGGATCGGGGTAGCGCCGTGACCGACGCTCAGATCACCGAGATCGCGGTCGCGACGATGGCGATGGCCGCCAAGGTCTCGGCGCCCGTGCTGCTGACCGCGCTGCTGGTGGGCTTCGCCATCTCGCTGTTCCAGGCCGCGACGCAGATCCAGGAGCAGACGCTGACCTTCGTGCCCAAGATCATCGCGGTCTCCATCGCCCTGCTGGTGACCGGGAACTGGGTGCTGGCGGAGATGGTCTCGTTCACCCAGGGCCTGTTCGACATGCTCCCGAGCCTGCTCGGGCAGACCTGAGGCAGCCATGGACCTGACGGTCCCCGCGGTCACCCTGGCCGGCCTGCTGCTGGCCACCGCCCGCGCGGCTGGTTTCGTGCTGCTCGCCCCGCCGTTCAGCTCCAGCGGCGTCCCGGCGGCGGTCAAGGGCGCGCTCGCCCTCGCGCTGTCGGTCGCGCTGCTGCACCTGGTGACGCCCGGCCTCCCCGCGACGATCACCCCGGGGTTCCTGGTCGTCGCCGCGGTCACCGAGGTGGCCATCGGCGCCGGCCTGGGCTTCGTCGTCCAGCTGCTGTTCTCCGCGGTGCAGCTGGCGGGCAACATCATCGACCTGACCGGTGGTTTCTCCCTCCAGCCGGCCTACGACCCCCTGTCGCTGTCGATGAACAGCACGATCGGGCGCCTGCACTACATGCTGGCCACCGCGCTGCTGTTCACCAGCGGGGGGCACCTGCTGCTCGTCCGCGGCTTCGCCACCTCCTACGAGGGCCTGCCCGTCGGCGGGGACGTGCCCGCCGAGCAGCTGGCGCAGGTGCTGATGACGGCGCTGTCGATGATGTTCCTGGCCGCCATCCAGATCGCCGGCCCGATGGTCGCCGTCCTGCTGCTCGCCGACGTGGCGCTGGCCCTGCTCAACCGCGCCGCGCCGTCGCTGAACATCTTCGCGCTCAACTTCCCGCTGAAGATCTTCCTCACGCTGATGATGCTGGCGCTGAGCTTCCCGCTGCTGCCGGCCGCCGTGGACACGCTGCTCGAGCACGCCGCCCGCGCCGTCGTGTCGCTGAAGAGCGGGTGACCCGTGGCCAAGGACGGACCGGGTGGTGAGAAGACGGAGAAGCCGACTCCCAAGCGCCTGAAGGAGGCGCGCAAGGAGGGGCAGGTCGCCCGCACCCCCGAACTGGGGACGTGGGCCGGGGTCGCGGCGGCGAGCGTCCTGCTGCCCATGCTCGTCGAGAACACGTTCACCGAGGTCCGCGCCCTCTTCGTGCACGTGGGCGCGGTGGCCGACGACCCGGAGGTCGAGGCGATCGGCGCGCTGCTGGGCGAGTCGCTCACGGTCTTCCTCACCACGATCCTGCCGCTGGCGCTGAGCCTGCTGCTGGTGGGCGTGGCGTCCTCGGCCGCCCAGGGCGGCATCTTCTTCGCCACCAAGTCGATCAAGCCGAGCTTCAAGAAGATGAACCCGCTCAAGGGGGTCAAGCGGATCTTCGGCGTCCACGGGTGGTGGGAGGCCGCGAAGGCGCTGATCAAGACCGCCGTCCTGGGCGCCGTCGTCTACACCCTCAGCGACCGGGTGACCGGCCTGGTCTCGGCGTCGGGCGCCATGCCGCTGTCGACCGTGGTGAGCACGTTCACCGACGCCGCCGTGCTGCTGATGCGGTCGGTCGCGGTCACCGGCCTGGTCATCGCCGCCGCCGACTACACGATCGCGCGCATGCGCACGATGAAGCAGCTCAAGATGAGCAAGTACGAGATCGAGCAGGAGCACAAGCAGTCCGAGGGCGACCCGCACGTCAAGGCGCACCGGCGCTCGGTGCAGATGTCGATGTCGCGCAACCGCATGATGAGCGACGTCCGCGAGGCCGACGTCCTGCTGGTCAACCCCACCCACGTCGCGGTCGCCCTCAAGTACGAGCCGGACAAGGGCGCCCCCCGGGTGGTCGCCAAGGGCGCCGACGTGATCGCCGCCAAGCTGCGCGAGATCGCCGCCGAGGCGCGGGTGCCGATGGTCCAGGACGTCCCGCTGGCCCGGGCCCTGCACGCCTCGTGCGAGGTCGGCCAGGAGGTGCCGGCGCAGCTGTTCACCGCGGTCGCCCGCGTGCTCGCCTTCGTCATGCACCTGTCGGCGCGCGGCGTGCGCGGCGGGTTCCACCGGCCCGGGTTCGAGGCGCCGGACGTCGAGGGCCTGCCCCGGGCCGGCCGCCGCCGCGCCGCGGCCTGAGCCGGGGGTACCACTCCCCCTCCGACCCGCCGATGTAGGACGGCGTGAGCACGATGTCCAAGGCCGCCGTCCCGATCGGCGTCGTGGCGATCGTGCTCATGCTCGTCGTCCCGCTGCCCGCGGCGGTGCTGGACCTGCTCATCGGCCTGAACATCACGGCCTCGCTGCTGATCCTGCTCGTCGCGATGCAGATCAAGCGCACGCTGGACTTCGCGATCTTCCCGTCGCTGATCCTGATCGCCACGCTGTTCCGGCTGGCGCTCAACGTCTCCTCGACCCGCCTGGTGCTCACCGACGGCTACGCCGGCCAGGTCATCGAGGCGTTCGGCCACTTCGTCATCGGCGGCTCGCTGATCGTCGGCCTCGTGATCTTCGTGATCCTGACGATCATCCAGTTCGTCGTCATCACGAACGGTGCCGGCCGCGTGGCCGAGGTGGGCGCCCGCTTCACCCTCGACGCCATGCCCGGCAAGCAGATGGCGATCGACGCCGACCTCAACGCCGGGCTGATCGACGAGAAGACCGCCCGCAACCGGCGCGAGGAGGTCACCTCCGAGGCCGACTTCTACGGCTCGATGGACGGTGCCTCGAAGTTCGTCAAGGGCGACGCGATCGCGGCGATCATCATCACGCTGATCAACCTCATCGGCGGCTTCGCGATCGGCGTCATGCAGCTCGGCATGGCCCCCGCCGACGCCGTCACGACCTACTCGCTGCTCTCCGTCGGCGACGGCCTGGTCTCCCAGATCCCGGCGCTGCTGATCTCCACCGCGACCGGCATCATCGTCACCCGCTCGGCGTCGGACGCCGACATGGGCAGCGACCTGCTCAGCCAGCTCGGCCGCTACAAGCAGCCGCTGCGCATCGCCGGTGGCGCGGCGCTGGCGCTCTGCCTCATCCCCGGCCTGCCGAAGCTGCCGTTCCTCGCCGTCGGGGTGCTCTTCCTGGTGATCGCCTCGCGGATCAAGGAAGCCCCGGTCGTCGACCCGGAGGCCGAGGCGCGCGCGGCCGAGAACGAGCCGAAGCCCGACTCCCCCGAGGCCATCGCCGAGAAGATGCGGGTCGACCCGCTCGAGCTCGAGGTCGCCTTCGACCTGGTCGACCTGGTCGACTCCGCCCGCGGCGGCGACCTGCTCGACCGCGTCAAGGCGCTGCGCCGGAAGGTCGCCATGGACACCGGCCTGGTGATCCCGCTGGTGCGCACCCGCGACAACCTCGACCTGCCCTCCTCGCAGTACGTCATCTGGCTCAACGGCGTCCCCGCGGCCAAGGGCATCTCCCCGGCCGGGACCGTCCTGGCCATCGGCGACAACCTCGACGGGCTGCCGGGCAGGGCCACCCGCGAGCCGGTGTTCGGGCTGCCCGCCAAGTGGGTGCCGATCGAGCTGCAGCGGCAGGCCGAGATGGCCGGCGCCACCGTCGTCGACCGCTCCTCGGTCATCACCACCCACCTGGCCGAGGTCGTGCGGCAGAACGCCGCCGACCTGCTGGGCCGGGAGGACGTCAAGCTGCTGGTCGAGATGGTGCGCCGCTCGCACCCGATCGTCGTCGAGGAGCTCACCCCGACGCTGCTCACGCTCGGCGAGATCCAGCGGGTGCTGCACGCGCTGCTCGAGGAGAACGTCTCGATCCGCGACCTGGTGCGCATCTTCGAGGCGCTCTCCCTGCGCGCGAAGACCTCCACCGACCTCGACGGGCTGGTCGAGGCCGCCCGCTCGGCCCTCGGCTCGGCGATCAGCCAGCCCTACGTCACCCCCGACGAGCGGCTGCACGTGATGACCCTGGAGCCGGCCTTCGAGCAGCGGCTGCTGGAGTCGATCCGGCAGACCGACGGCGGCCAGGTGCTCGCCCTCGACGCCGGCACCGTGGACGCCCTCGTCCACGGCTGCTCCGGGATGCTCGAGGAGGCCGAGCGCTCCGGCCTCTCCCCGGTCCTGGTCTGCTCCCCGCAGGTCCGGGCGGCCCTCGCCCGGCTCATCCGCCAGGTCCTGCCCAGGCTGCCGGTGATCTCCTACACCGAGGTCTCCCGGACAGCGCAGATCGAGTCGCTGGGAGTGGTGAGCGGTGCCGTTGCGATCCGTTGAGGCCGCTTCGCGTGACGACGCCATCGCCGCGGCCCGGGAGCAGTTCGGGCCCACGGCGCGCGTCGTCGGCGTCCGGCGGGTGCGCTCGGGTGGCGTGCTGGGCTTCTTCGCGACCGAGCGCTACATCGCCGAGGTCGACCCCGAGGCCCCGGCCGCTTCGACGAGCGTCCCCTCGCCCGCCCGCTCCGCCTCGCTCGACGAGCGGGCCCGCGTCGCCGCCGAGTCGCTCGCGCGGCTGACCGCCCGCACCGCGGACCCGGTCGACGAGCTGGCCGACCTGCTCGGCTCGGACGCGCCCGCCGAGCCGGTGCCCACCTACACGCGCAGCGCCTTCCAGCGCGCCACCACCGAGAGCGTCCGCAGGTCGGCCGTCGTGCCGGCGGCGATGGCGGCGCGGGCCATGCGCACCGGCGGTGCCGAGCCCGCCCGGTCGAGGGTGAAGGACGCGGTGCCCGTGTGGCCGGTGGTGGACGCGGACGACGAGGGAGATGTGGTCCCGGGGACCGGCGCGTCGGCCGCGCCGTCCCCCTTCACGGCCGCGCTGGCGCGCATGGTGTCGGGGGACCGCGAGGTCCGCCAGGCGGTGCAGGAAGCGCTCGCCGAGCCGGCCGGGGAGCAGGGCCAGGACGAGCTCCCGCGGCCGAACTGGGCGTCGGTCGTCCGCGCGGCCGAGAAGTCAGCACAGTCGGGTGCCGAGCACCCGGAGCCGGGTGCGCAGCACCAGGAGGAGGAACCGGTGGACGAGCAGGGCGAGCAGTCCCCCGGGGTGCACCCGATGGTGTCCCCGGCGTGGGCGGCCGAGGCTGCTGCGCCCGAGCCGGCGCCCGAGCCGGCTCCGGCGTCGTCCACCCGCGAGGAGGCGATCGCCGACGTCCTGCGCGCGGCGCTGGCGCAGGGGCAGTCCGACGAGGCGCTCGCCGACCTGCTGCGCACGGTGCTGGCGGGCTCGTCGCCCGCCACCGCCCTGGCCGCCGAGCCGCAGCCGCCCGCCGAGCCGCTGCTGCCCGCCGAGCCGGTCTTCGCCGGCACCGACCTGGGCCCGGGCCACGACGCCGCCGTCCCCGCCGACACGGCCGAGTCGGTGACCGTCACGCTGGACCTGCCGGCCGAGACGCCGGTCGACGAGCCGATCTTCGCCGAGGTCGTGCTGCACGAGCCGGCCCGGCCCGCCGAGCCGGTCGTCGAGGAGCCCGTGGCCGAGCCGGTCGTCCAGGCCGTCGCCGAGCCGGTCGCCGTGGAGCCCGAGCCGGTGGCCGTGGAGCCCGAGCCGGTGGCCGTCGAGCCGGAGCCGGTCGAGGCGCGCGCCGAGCTGCCGATGCCGCCGCTGGCCCGGACGGCCAGCGACCCGGCGCCGATGCCGCTGGACGCCACCACCGTCATGTCCCCGCTGTCGCTGCTGCCGCCGCTGTCGGGGCGGCGCGGCGGACTGCCCCCGGTCCCGCCCGCACCGTCGCGCCCGGCCCCGGCGCCCGCTGCCGCCTCGGCGTCGGCGCGGTCCGTCGAGCCGACGACGGCGCCGATGCCGGCCCCCGCGCCGGCCGCTCCCCTGGCCCGGGTGGTGCGCCTGCCGTTCGCGCCGCTGCCCGACGTCGACCACGTCGGGCCGGCCGAGTCCACCGTCGAGGAGACGCCCGTGCCCCAGTCCTCCGCCGCCCTCCGCTTCGAGGACGTCGCCCCGGCGCCGGTCCGTGCCGCTGCTCCGGTGGCCTCCCCGGCCGCCGACCCGGTCCCGGCCGCCCCGGCTCCGGCTCCGGCCGCGGACGTCGCCGCCCGGCTGACCGCCCTCGGCGTCCCCGCCGGGCTGCTCGGCGACGGTTTCGCCGGCGCGGCCGCGACCTCGGGCACCTACGCCGCGCTGACCTCGGCGCTGGCCGGTGGGCTGCCGGTGGCACCGGCGGTCCCCACCGGCCCCGGTGAGGTGCTGTTCCTCGTCGGGCCGGGCGTGGAGACCCTCCGCGCGGCGCGCTCGCTGTCCGCGACGCTGCGGCTGGACCCCGAGCGGGTGCAGTGGGCGACCCGCGGCGACCTGGCCGCGCTGGCCGCGAAGAGCAGCCGGATCACCACCATCGACGCCGCGATCGAGCGCCGGTCCGACGCCGCCCGCGCCGGCACGATGACGATCGTCGCGGTGGACGCGCCGCTGCGCACCGACGCCTACTGGATGTCGCAGATGCTGGCCATCTGGTCGCCGTCGGCGGTCTGGGCGGTCGTCGAGGCCACCCGCAAGCCCGAGGACCTGGAGCAGTGGCTCGGCGGGCTGCCCCGGGTCGACGCCCTCGTCGTCCAGGACAGCGACCTGTCCGCCGACCCGGCCGCCGTGCTGGCGCGGATCGACACCCCCGTGGCCCTCCTCGACGGCGTCCCGGCGACGCCGCACCGCTGGGCCTCGGTGCTGTGCGAGCGGCTGGAGACGCTCGAGGCATGAGCCCGCTGCGCTGGGACGTCCTGGGGGTGGGCTTCCTGCTGTCGCTGCCGCTGCTGGCGATGTACGTGCGCGGCGACCTCACCGTCGAGGAGATGACCGCTCGCCTGCCCTGGTGCCTGCTGGCCGCCTACCTGGCGGTGGCGCTGCTCCGCTGGGCCAGCAAGCCCCGCACCCCTGCCCCCTCGAGGCGCGCGACCGAGCCGGCCGACCCGACGCCCACCGCCTGACCCGGGCGCGCCCGGCCGCTTCGCCCGCTCTTCTCACGCACCGCCCGCGCTGCAGCACGTGCTGTCCGCGTGGAGAACGGGTGATGCGTGGCGTGTCCACAGCCGCGGTGGCGGTGCACAGGTTCCCGTCGGGCGGTGCCGCGCCGGGCGGGCAGCCGCGAACCTTGCCGCGTGAGGACGGAGCCGCACGAGGACCTGCCCCCGCTGGTGCTGCGACAGACGGCGCTGCGGCAGGGGTTCGTGGACGACGAGATCGCCCGGATGCGCCGACGTGGCGACTGGGTGCCGCTGCAGCGGGGCGCCTACCTCGCCGGCGACCGTCCGCTGAGCCGCCGGGCTCGTCATCTGCTGGTCGTGCACGCGACGCTCGCCGGGCTGCGCACGCCGGCCGTGGTCAGCCACGCCTCCGCCGCCGCCCTGCACGGTCTTCCGTTGTGGGGCGTCCCGCTGACGCAGGTGCACATCACGCGCCGCCCACCGGCGCGCACCGACAGCGGCACCCGGCTCCGCTCGCATGCGGCCAGGCTGGCCGACGAAGACGTCGTGGCGGTCGGGACCGTCCCCGTCACCGCGGTCGCGCGCACGGTCGTGGACCTGGCGCGGACCCTCCCGTTCGCACCGGCCCTCGCGGTCGCCGACGCCGCGCTGCACGCCGGCACCACCACCCCCGACGACCTCCGCCGAGTGCTGGAGGCGACGGCCGGTAGCCGGGGAAGCCGCTCCGCCAGGCGGGTGGTCGAGGCGGCGGACGGGCGGAGCGAGAGCGTCGGGGAGAGCCGCAGCAGAGCGGTGATGATCCAGCTGGGACTGCCGCTGCCCGATCTGCAGGTGGAGGTCCGTCGTCCGGACGGTCTGCTGGTGGGCCGGTGCGACTTCGGCTGGCGGGAAGCCCGACTGCTGGGCGAGTTCGACGGGCGGGTGAAGTACGGCCGGCTGCTGCGACCGGGGCAGTCGCCGGGCGACGCCGTCTTCGAGGAGAAGCGGCGTGAGGACGCCCTGCGCGACGAGGGCTTCGGCATGGTCCGCTGGGTGTGGTCGGAGCTGGACACCCCGGGGCTGCTGGGCCGCCGGGTGATGGCCCGCCTGCGCTGATCGCCCGCTCTTCGCGCGGAGCACCCGCACTGCAGCACGGGCGGAGCGCGCGAAGAGCGGGCGATCAGACCGCTAGAGGGGGAGGTCCTCCAGCATCTCGGTGACCAGCGCGGCGATCGCGGAGCGCTCCGAGCGGGTGAGCGTCACGTGCGCGAACAGCGGGTGGCCCTTGAGGCTTTCCACTACCGCCGTGACGCCGTCGTGCCGGCCGACCCGCAGGTTGTCCCGCTGCGCCACGTCGTGGGTGAGCACCACCCGCGAGCCGCTGCCCAGCCGCGACAGCACGGTGAGCAGGACGCCGCGCTCGAGCGACTGCGCCTCGTCGACGATCACGAACGAGTCGTGCAGCGAGCGACCGCGGATGTGGGTGAGCGGCAGGACCTCGATCAGCTCGCGCGCGGCGATCTCGTCGAGCACGTCCTTGGAGACCAGCGCGCCGAGGGTGTCGTAGACGGCCTGCGCCCAGGGCGACATCTTCTCGCCCTCGCTGCCCGGCAGGTAGCCGAGCTCCTGACCGCCGACGGCGTACAGCGGCCGGAAGATGACCACCTTCTTGTGCGCCCGCCGCTCCATCACCGACTCCAGGCCCGCGCACAGCGCCAGCGCGGACTTGCCGGTGCCGGCCCGCCCGCCGAGGGAGATGATGCCGATCTCCGGGTCGAGCAGCAGGTCCAGCGCCACCCGCTGCTCCGCCGAGCGGCCGTGCAGCCCGAACGCCTCGCGGTCGCCGCGCACCAGCCGCACCTGCTTGTCGGGCGTCACCCGCCCCAGCGCCGAGCCGCGGGAGGACAGCAGCACCAGGCCGGTGTGCGTCGGCAGCTCGGCGGCGCCCGGGACGTAGACCTCGCCGGCCTCGTACAGGGTGTCGAGCTCGGCGTCGTCGAGCGCCAGCTCGGCCATGCCGGTCCAGCCGGCGTCGACGGCGTCCAGGGCCCGGTACTCGTCGGTGTCCAGGCCGACGGCGGCGGCCTTGACCCGCAGCGGCACGTCCTTGGTGATCAGGCAGACGTCGCGCCCCTCGGCCCGCAGGTTGAGCGCCACGACCATGATCCGCGAGTCGTTGCTGTCGTTGCGGAACCCGGCCGGCAACGCCGAGGCGTCGCTGTGGTTGAGCTCGACGTGCAGCGTGCCGCCCGAGTCGCCGACCGGCACCGGGGCGTCGAGCCGGCCGTGGGCCACCCGCAGCTCGTCGAGGATCCGCAGCGCCTGACGGGCGAACCAGCCCAGTTCGGGGTGGTTGCGCTTGTCCTCGAGCTCCCCGATCACGACGAGCGGGAGCACCACGTCGGAGTCGCCGAAGCGCAGCAGCGCCCCGGGGTCGGAGAGGAGGACGGAGGTGTCGAGGACGTACGTGCGGCGAGTACTCACGAGTCGACTCCCCTGGAGCGCGTGCTGCGCCCCGGCTCGAAGGTGACCGGGTCCCGGCGCAGGGGCCGGGCACCGGCCCCCCTGGTCGACGAACTCGTCAGCACCAACCGGGCCTCCCGTGGAGGACGAGGTGTGCTCGCCCTCCACGGAGGACGGTAGGACGGCCCGGTGACAGTTGCGTGACGAGCAGGCGGCGTGTCCCCCCTGCGAGGGAACCACCCGTCCCAGTCGCATCAACTGGACTCGCGGCGGACCTCCCGACGCCGAACCACCAGCCGAGCACCGCCAGCGGCGGTCAGGCAGAGCCCCCGCCACGCCGACCGCCCCGAGCAGCAGCAGGCGCGTGGCCGACATGCGCCCACTGTGCCGCGGCGGTCGCGGACAGCGGCCTCACTCCTCCCGGCGATCCCGGGGCACCTCGGGCAGCCACGGCAGCTCGCGGGTCGGCGGGGTGCGCGGCCGGGGCGGGCGGTCGTCGTGGGCAGGCGGCCAGTCGTCGTGCGCGGGGGGCCACCCGTCGTCCCACCGGTCGTCGTCCCACCGGTCTTCGTGCGGCTCGTCGTCCCACCGGTCGGGGGGACGACGGCGGACGGCGCCGCTCCCCGGCCGCGGGCGGACCGCCACCAGCGCCCAGAGGAGGGGCACCAGCAGCACCGGCCACTGCAGGGTCAGGTCGCCCAGCCAGAGCAGCAGCGCGACCAGGAGCACGAACAGCCACGCCGCCGTCCACAGGCCCAGGGCGCGGGACTGACGGGGGGTGCGCCGAGCCATGCCGGTCAAACGGTCCGCAGCTCGCCGGCGATCCCGGCCGGGGTCAGCGGCTCGTCGAGCAGGCGCAGGAAGCGGTCGGCCACCGGCACGCCCTCCGGGCGGGCGGCCAGCCACCGGGCCAGCAGCTCGAAGCCCTCGACGTAGGTGGAGATGTAGGCCCGCCACAGCGGGTGGGTGAGGAAGCGCAGCTGCTGGGCCGCCCGCTCGGCGCTGACCAGCGACCAGCGCTGGAGGAACGCCGTCACCTCGGCGGCGTCGGCCCCGCGGTCGTGCAGCAGGACGGCGGCGTCCTGGCGGACCCGGTTGAGCGGGGCGGCCGCGGCGGAGATCCGCTCGGCGAGCTCGCCGTCGAGCCGCAGCCCGAGGTCGCCCAGGACCTCCGCGGCCCACGATCCCCAGCCGGTGCCGATCGAGGCCTCGACGCCGAGGTCGGCCAGCCCCTCGGCCATGAGGCACTCGGGGGTGTTGACCAGGAAGACGGTGTGCTCGACCCGGCCGGCCTTGTCGACCAGGCCCTGCTCCTTGCGGCAGTGCTCGGTGTGGTGGCCCGGGTAGGACTCGTGCGCGACCAGGTGCGGCAGCTGCCCGAGTCGGTGCGGCAGGTCGGCGTTGATGGCCACGCGGGAGCGGAAGCCGCCCTCGTAGTAGTTGAAGCCCGACCAGGGCTGGTCGGTGACCACCTCGTAGGCGACGGTCTCCAGCTCGGGCAGCCCGTAGTCGACCCGCACCCGGTCGCGCAGCGCGCTGGACAGCGCGTGCACCGCCGCCTCCAGCCGGTCCGGCGGGCACTCCTCGCGGCGGCGGTGCGCCGCGTAGCGCTCGGCGAGCGGGCCGCTGCCCGGCAGCAGCGTCTCCAGCTCGGCGTGCGCGGCCGCATAGACCGCCGGGTCGCCGAGCTCGACGTCGACCTGGAAGTACGCCGACACCTCCTCGACGAAGCCGACCGGCTCGCCGCTCATCTTCCGGGCGCTGCCCTCCAGGCCGGTCAGCTGGCCGCGCAGGAACGCCGTCCGGTCGTCGGGCAGGTCGGCGGAGTCGAGCTCGCGGAGCAGGTCGCGGGCCCGGTCGCGCAGCTGCTGCGGGGTGGGCGCCGGCTCGTCCTGGACCTCCGCGCGGACGCGCGGGTCACCGGTGTAGGCGTCGACGAAGCCGGCCTCGAGGCGGTCGAACCGCAGGCCCAACCGCACGTACTCCAGGGGGACGTCGACCATGCGCGCGAGTCTGTCAGGAGCCGAAACGGCGGTGTCTCGCGGAGTAGTCGCGCAACGCCCGCAGGAAGTCGACCCGGCGGAAGTCCGGCCAGTAGACGTCGGTGAAGTAGAACTCGGCGTGCGCGGTCTGCCAGAGCAGGAAGCCCGACAGCCGCTGCTCGCCGCTGGTGCGGATGATCAGGTCGGGGTCGGGCTGGCCGCGGGTGTAGAGGTGCTCGGCGATGTGCTCGACGTCGAGCACCTCGACCAGCTCGTCGAGGGACGTGCCGCGCTCGGCGTGCTCGGACAGCAGGGACCGGACGGCGTCGGCGATCTCCCGCCGCCCGCCGTAGCCGACGGCGAGGTTGACCGTCGCGCCCGGCCGGTCGCGGGTCAGCTCCTCGGCCTGCTTGAGGACGGCGACGGTCTCGGCCGGCAGCAGCTCCAGCGCGCCGACCGCGCGCAGGTGCCAGCGGCGGTGGACGGCGGACAGGTCCTCGACGACGCCCTCGATGATCCGCAGCAGCGGGAGCAGCTCCGGGTCGGGGCGGGAGAGGTTGTCGGTGGAGAGCATGAAGATCGTGACGACCCCGACCCCGGCCTCGTCGCACCAGCCCAGGAAGTCGGCGATCGTGTCGGCGCCGCGGCGGTGGCCCTCGCTGACGTCGTCCAGCCCCATGTCGCGCGCCCAGCGGCGGTTGCCGTCGATGATCACGCCCACGTGGCGCGGGATGTCGGCGCCCTCCAGGGCGCGCGCGAGCCGTCGTTCGTACACCCGGGTCAGTGCGTCGCGAACGATCTGGCGCGCCCCCACGGGGGTCACCCTAGGCCCCCGGGCGATCACCCACTCGTACCGCGCCGTACCTGCGCGGATGCCGTCGCCGTCCGTTCCCGAGCTCACAGCCCACTCCTGGTGCCGCATTACCTACGGGTCCGTAACCTCGGGGCATGAGCGCTCTTCCCCCTGACCGCGAGCCCGTCCGGGTCGAGGCCGACGGGGCGGAACTCGAGGCGCCGCGCGCCCAGGCCGTGGCCACCGTCCTCGAGGAGGGCGAGCAGGTCCAGGACGCGTGGACCGCCGCCGACTTCGCCGACGACGACTGGGACCACCCCGACACCCGCCCGCGTCTGCGCGGCTGGCTGCACCTGTTCGCGTTCTTCGGCGCGATCGTCGGCGGCGCCGTCCTCATCCCCCTGGCCTCGGTGCTCGGCGCGCGGGCGGGCTTCTCGGTGGCCGTCTACTCGGTGACCATCTGCGGGCTGTTCGGCGTCAGCGCGCTGTACCACCGGCGCCGCTGGTCACCGCGCGGCTGGAAGATCATGAAGCGGCTCGACCACTCGATGATCTTCCTGTTCATCGCCGGCACCTACACGCCGTTCTCCCTGCTCGCCGTCGACGACCCGACCGGCTACTGGGTGCTGGGCATCGTCTGGGCGGGCGCGCTGGCCGGCGTCACGCTCAAGCTCACCTGGCCGACGGCGCCGCGCTGGGTCGGCGTCCCGCTGTACGTGGCGCTGGGCTGGGTCGCCGTCTTCGTGCTCACCGACATCCTGCACATCGCGGGAGTCGCGTCCCTGGTGCTGCTCGCCGTCGGCGGCGTGCTCTACACGCTCGGCGGGGTGGCGTACGCGCTCAAGAAGCCGAACCCCTGGCCTGGCGTCTTCGGCTACCACGAGGTCTTCCACGCGATGACCATCGTGGCCGCGATCTGCCACTACATCGCGGTGTACTTCGCGATGTACAACTCTCCCTTCATCTGACTCCGTCAGATGAGCGGCCAGGTGCCGTTCCCTGCCCGCCGGCCGCCGTTCCCGTCGCTCCTCGGGGGACCCTCCGGGCCCCCTCTCCTCAGGTCCAGGGCGGGCGGGCGTCGCGCCTGGTCGACCACGCGCCCGCGCGGCGCCAGGTGCGGGCCACCCAGTCGGCGTCCTCGTCGGTCACGAGGTTGCCCATCACCCGCAGGGCCAGCGTCATCAGCGCCCGCGAACGCATGCCGACCGGACCGGCCGCCGGCAGCAGCCGCGGCACGGTGAGCAGCCCGGCCAGCCGGCGGGCGATCGAGAACGCGGTGCCGTAGTTGCGGCGCAGGGTCGCCGGCCACGCCTGCGACCAGTCGGGCTCGTCGAGCAGCGCGGCGAGGTCGCGGCCGGTCTCCAGCCCGTAGTCGATGCCCTCGCCGTTGAGCGGGTTGACGCAGCCGGCCGCGTCGCCGACCAGCGCCCAGTTGCGGCCGGCCACGCCGGAGACGGCGCCGCCCATCGGCAGCAGCGCCGACGCCGGCGCGCGCACCGGCCCGTCGAGCTGCCACTCCTCGCGGCGGCTCTCGGCGTAGACCTCCATCAGCGCCTTGAGCTGCACGCCGGCCGGCCGCTTCGCCGTCGCCAGCGTGCCGACGCCGATGTTGACCTCGCCGTCGCCCAGCGGGAACACCCAGCCGTAGCCCGACAGCAGCTCGCCGTCGACGCCGCGCAGCTCCAGGTGCGAGGAGATCCACTCGTCGTCGCTGCGGCCCGAGCGGACGTAGCCCCGCGCCGCGACGCCGTAGGCGGTCTCCCGGTGCCACTCGCGGCCCAGCACGCGGCCCAGCGGTGAGCGCGCGCCGTCGGCCACGACGAGCCGCCGGCAGCCGATCGTCGTCCGGACGCCGTCTCCGCGGTCGAACACGACGCCGGTGACCCGGTCGCCGTCCCGCTCGACGTCGACCGCCCGCGCCCCCTCGACCGGCACCGCACCGTCGGCGAGGGCGACCTCGCGGATCCGCGCGTCGAGCACCGTCCGCGGGACGGCGCCGCCGTGGTCGGGCAGCGAGCCGCCGGGCCAGGGCAGCAGCAGCTCCTGCCCGAAGCCCGCCGCGCGCAGCCCGCGGTTGCGGCCGCGCTTGCGCACCCAGTCGCCCAGGCCGAGCAGCTCCAGCTCGGCGATCGCGCGCGGGGTCAGCCCGTCGCCGCACGCCTTGTCCCGCGGGAACACCGCGGCGTCGGCCAGGACGACGTCCCGGCCGGCCCGGGCCGCCCACGCGGCAGCGGCGGCGCCGGCCGGCCCCGCGCCCACGACGAGGACGTCGGTCGAGGTCGGCTCGGCGGCGGTCACGCCCCCAGTGTCCCTTGCCGGCGCCCGGGTCAGCCGAGGACCGGCAGTCGGCCGGCCGCGGCGCCGAGCTCCGCGCGGTCGGCCTCGGTCAGCGGCTCCCGTCCCGCCCCGCGCAGGGCGGCGGTGGCGTCGTCCCACCCGGCGGGGAGCGGCCCGCCGAACAGCCCCTCGAACACCCGGCGCACCTCGGCCAGCGGGCCGGCCACCGGGCCGGGCCGGTCGAGGTGCCGGACCAGGTCGAGGTGGTGCACCGTCGCCTCGACCACGAGCGTCGAGGTCAGGTCGGACAGCGTCATCGGCGCGCCCTGGTTGCCGACCAGCTCGCCGGCCGGCACCCGGCCGGCCGCCACGAGCACGGCCGCCGACGCGGTGGCGTACCGGCGGGCCAGGACCTCGATCCCGCCCTGCACCGCGGCGGCGACGCGGACGGCGACCAGGTCGTCGGCCTCCTCCCCCGAGGGTGGCGCGTCCGGCCGCCAGTACGCGACCGCGTCGACCACGGGCGGCCCCTCGACCGGCGTCGCGAGCGCGACCAGCGCACGGTGCGCGTCCTCCACCAGGTGCAGGGCCAGGTCGAGCACCGACCAGCCGGTGCAGCCGGTCGGCCGCCACTGCTCCTCGGGGGTCACCGAGGACAGGACGTCGGCGAGCTCGCCGTAGGCCGCCCGCAGCACCCAGAGCTCGGCCATGCCCCCGAGGGTGGCACGGTCACCGGGACGGCGACGGCTCCAGGACGAAGATCGACCGTTCGCCACCCCGGTCGGCGAAGGTCCGGTACGCCGGCCACAACGACAGCAGACGCGGCCAGTAGCGGTCCGCCTCGGCGGTGGTCGCCGGGCGCGCGGTCACCGGCGAGGAGTGCCGGCCCACGAGGACCCGCGCGTGCGGGTCGGCCCGCAGGTTGAGCACCCAGGGGTTCGTCCGCTCGAAGCCCGGGTTCACGTTGCAGACGACGAGCCGGTCGCCGTCACGGAGGTAGAGCAGCGGCACCGTCCGCCCTCGCCCCGTGCGGCGTCCGGTGGTGGTGAGCAGGAGCACCGGCGCGCTACCGGTCACCGACACCCGGCCACCGGTCCGGCGGTACAGCTCCCGCTGCACCGGCGAGACGACGTGGCCGACAACCCAGACGCCGGTCCGCGTCGCCCCGAGCCGGCGCACCAGGTCCAGCAGGACCGGACGGGTGGGAGCGACGGGCACCAGGGGATCGTCGGCGGTGGTGCGCCGACGGCGCCAGGGACCGACGGCCGTCCCGGTGGGGCCGGTCAGCCCACTTCCGGTCCCCGGGCCCGGACCTCCTCGACCGACGCCATCGCCTCGCGCAGCTCGGTGAGCCAGTCGTCGGTGTGCCGGCCGACCAGCCGCACCGCCCAGGCCAGCGCCTCCGAGCGGGACCGGGCGACACCGGCGTCGACGAGGGTGTCCAGCACCAGCCGCTCGGGCTGCCGCAGCCGGGTCATCACCGGCACCGACAGGTTGGTGAAGACCTCGCGGACGTCCCCGCAGACCGCGCCCCAGGCCACGGAGCGGCCGTAGCGCTCCTGGGCGGCGTCGGCGATGGCCATCCGCTGCTCGCGGGTGTCCTCGCGGAAGCGCGCGATGCGTCCGGCGCGGGCGGCGGCCGCGTCGCCCTCGCCGGCCTCGGGCTCGGGCAGCGTGCCGATCACCGTGATCTCGTCGCGGTCCACGATCAGCTCCACGGGGCCGGTGAACCAGCCGTCGGGCAGCCGTCCGGCGAACCAGCCGGCCACCTCGCCGCGGTCGACCGGCGGACCGGTCTCCGCACCGCGGCCGCGGCCCTTGCCGCCCCAGGCGCGGGCGAACTCGCGGGCGAAGTGCTCTCCGGCGAACCGATGTCCGTGCATGACACCCTCCCTGGCGTCGTTGATTACACGGTTACACGGTAAGCACGACGACGGCGATCAGGAAGACACCATCGCTGCGCTGAGAGCGGACACGTCCGTGACCGGTGCCGAGCAGACGAACCCCTGGCAGACGTAGGCCGCCGGCCGGCCGTCCACGAGCGGCCGGCCGGCCAGCAGCGGGACGCCCGGGGCGTCGGGCTCGCCCACGACGACGACCGCGCCGGGACTGGCCGAGGCCCGGGCCGCGGCGGCCAGCTCGTCGCGCGCCGGGCCCGCCGGGCCGCTCACCGCCACCTCCAGCGGGCCGGCGAGCAGCGCCTCACCGACCGCCGCCGCCCAGCCCGCCGCGCGCGGCGCCCGCTCGACGAGCTGCGCCAGCAGCGCGAGCGCGGCCTCCCCGACCTCTCGGTGCCGCGGGGCGCCGGCCAGCGCGCCGTAGGTGACGGCCGCGCCGGCCGCCGCCGCGATGCCGCTCGGGGTGGGACCGTCCCCGGGGTCGAACGGCCGGTGCACCAGCGCCTCGGCGTCGGCCGCCGTGTCGTGCCAGCCGTCTGCGTCCACGAACTGGTCGACCACGACGTCGAGCAGATCCCCGGCCAGCTCCAGCCACCGGCCTTCCCCGGTCGCCTGGTGCAGCGCGAGCAGCCCCTCGGCCAGGTCGCCGTAGTCCTCGAGCACGCCGGCCGGTGCCCCCGCGACGCCTCCCCGGGACACCCGCCGCAGCCGGCCGCCGACCAGGTGCACGTCGGCGAGCAGCTCGGCCGCGCGCCGGGCGGCGGCCAGCGACTCCCCCGCGCCGGTCAGCACGCCGTGCTCGGCGAGGGCGGCGAGGGCCAGTCCGTTCCAGGCGGTCACCACCTTGTCGTCGCGGGCCGGCTGGGGTCGCCTGCCCCGCGCCTCGAGCAGCCGACGCCGGACCTCGGCCAGGCGAGCGGGGTCGTCGGGGTCGCGGAGCAGCTGCAGGGTGGACGAGCCGTGCTCGAAGGTGCCGGCGGCGGTCACCTCGAACACCCCGGCGGCCCACCGGCCGTCGTCCTCGCCCAGCACGTCGACCAGCTGGTCCGGCGTCCAGACGTAGGTCAGCCCCTCCACGCCGTCGGTGTCGGCGTCCAGCGCCGAGGCGAACCCGCCCTCGGGCGTGGCCAGGTCGCGCAGCAGGAAGGCGGCGGTGTCGTCGGCGACCCGCCGGGCCCAGTCCGCACCCGTGGCGCGCCACAGGTGCAGGTAGACCCGCAGCAGCAGGGCGTTGTCGTAGAGCATCTTCTCGAAGTGCGGCACGACCCAGCCGGCGTCGACCGAGTAGCGGGCGAAGCCGCCGGCGAGCTGGTCGTACACGCCCCCGCGGGCCATCGCCTCGAGGGTGCGGCTGGCCATGTGCAGCGCCCGCTCGTCGCCGGTCCGCGCGGAGTGCCGGAGCAGGAACTCCAGCACCATGGACGGCGGGAACTTCGGCGCCCCCTCGAACCCGCCGGCGCGCGCGTCGAAGCTGCGCCCGAGCGCGTCCACCGCCCGGTCGAGCAGCTCGGCCGAGAGCGGCCCCGGCTCCAGCTGCAGCCGGCCCGCGATCGCGGCGGCGACCCGGCCACCGGCCGCCTCGACGTCGTCGCGCCTGCTGCGCCACGCGTCGGCCATGGCGGCGAGGACCTGCCGGAAGGCGGGCATGCCGTGGGCGGGGCGGGGCGGGAAGTAGGTGCCGCAGTAGAACGGCCGGCCGTCGGGGGTGGCGAAGACGGTCATCGGCCAGCCGCCGTGCCCGGTCAGCGCCTGGGTGGCGGTCATGTAGACGTTGTCGACGTCCGGCCGCTCCTCGCGGTCGACCTTGACGCAGACGAAGTCGGCGTTCATCTGCGCCGCGGTGGCGTCGTCCTCGAACGACTCGTGGGCCATCACGTGGCACCAGTGGCAGGCCGCGTAACCGATGGAGATCAGCAGCGGGACGTCGCGCCGCCGGGCCTCGGCGAACGCCTCCTCGCCCCACTCCCGCCAGTCGACGGGGTTGTCGGCGTGCTGGAGCAGGTACGGGCTGGTGGCACCGGCCAGGCGGTTGGGCATGGCTCCACCCTCCCGCGCGTGGGCGCCCGCAACATCCTCCCGTCGCGCGGTCAGGGGGGCGGGGTGCCTCAGCGCCCGGCCCGGGCGAGCCGTTTGGGCCGGGCGGTCACGACCGGCGCGGTCAGCCCGATCGCGCCGCGCATGGCGCGCGGCAGCGGCGGGATGCGGGCGTAGTCGATGCCGCCCCAGGGCGGTTGCGGGTCGTAGTCGACCGCCCGCTGCACCCGGCGGGCGGTGGCCTCGTCGGTCAGGCGGGCGGCGAGGTGCAGGGCCATGTGGATGCCGGCCGACACCCCGGCGGACATGACCAGGTTGCCGTCCTCGACCCATCTGCGCTGCTGGTACGTGGCGCCCAGGCTCTCGAGGATCCCGGAGTAGAACCAGTTGGTCGTGGCCTGGCGCCCCTCGAGCAGCCCGACCGCGCCGAGGATCAACGAGCCCGTGCAGACCGACGTGACCAGGTCCGCGGACGCGGCCGTGGAGCGCACGTAGTCGCGGACCAGCGGGTCGCTCATGGCACGGATGGTGGGCATCGCGCCGCCGGGCACGAGCACGATCGCCGGGTGGGGGACCTCCTCGAACGTCCGGTCGGGGACCACCCGCACACCGGCGTCGGTGGGCACCGGCTCGCGGCGGGCCCACACGGTGACGGTGCGGTGGCCCGGAGCGAACCGCTGCAGCATGGTCAGCACCTGTAGCGGCCCGACCAGGTCCAGCACGGTCAGCCCCGGGTAGAGCACGAAGGCGATGAGCCGCTCGTCGCCCGCGCCGGGGTCCGCCACAGGCTGGCCCGGCCCGCGCAGCATCCGGGCCAGTTCGTCGTCGCCAGGGTCCGACCCCACCCGGCCGAACGGTGGCTGCGGGTCGTACTCCCCGAACAGCTGGGCCAGCCGGGCGACCGCGTGGCCGCGCAGCCGGGCCAGCAGCGTCAGCGTCATGTCCATCCCCGCCGTGCCGCCGGCGGCGGTGTGCAGCCGGCCGTCGGCCAGCCACCGGTCGGCGGCGGGGATGGCGCCGAGCTCGGCCAGCGGCTCGGCGTACGCCCAGTGGACGGCCGCCCGCTTGCCGTGCAACAGGTCGGCGGCCGCCAGGACGAGCGCCCCGTTGCCGGTGGAGCCCACGACCTCCGCCCCGGCGGCGGTCGAGCGGACGTAGGACAGCAGCCGCTCGTCCTCCATCGCGGTGAGGGTGCTCGCGCCACCGCCGGGCACGATCACCGCCCACGGATCCGGCACGTCGTCGAAGGTGGCGGCCGGCAGCAGGTGCAGCGGTGTGTCGGTGGATAGCTCCTCGACACGCTCGCCGACCACGACGGTCCGGTACCGCGCACCCCCGATGCCGGGGGTCTTCAGCACGGTGAGCGGGCCGATGAGGTCCAGGGGCGTCACCCCCGGGTGGACGGCGAACGCGAGGACCTTCTCGGCGCTGGGCATGGCGGTCTCCTCCCGCTGGTCGGCGGTCAGGTCGGGACGTCGTCCGGGGCGGCCCGCGCATCGGGCGCACCGCGCGGTCCGGGTACCCGGACGCTGCTCGTCGCGGCGGCGCGCACCACGTGGGCGGCGTCGTCGGCGACGAAGCCCAGCAGCGCCGAGCCGCGGGTGTGCTGCCAGGACAGCCCGAGGAAGTACAGCCCCGGGACGTCGGTGACGCCACGGCGATGGACGACGCGGCCGTCGCGGAGCACGCCCGGGACGTCGATCCAGGAGTAGTCGGGCCGGTAGCCGGTCGCCCAGACGATGACGCCGACCTCCCGGCTGGTGCCGTCGGCGAACCGGACCGTGCGGCCGGCGGCGTCGGCCAGCCGCGGCCGGAACCGGACGCCGGCCCGCCGTAGGCGGCGCCGGCTGCTGCCGATGAGGAACTCGCCGCGGGTCTGCATCCGGCGGCCGAGCCGGGAGCCGGCGGTCACCCGCAGCAGGCGCAGCCTCGTCAGCCACCAGAACAGGTCGCGGCGGAGCAGCCGCTGCGGCAGCGCCGGGTAGGCCGAGCCGACCGACAGCTCCACCGGCCGGGTCGCGGCCAGTTCCTCGGCGATCTGGAAGCCGGAGTTGCCGCCGCCGACGACCAGCACGGGGCCTGCGGGCAGGGCGTCGGGGCTGCGGTAGGCGGCGCTGTGCAGCTGGGTCACCGAGCCGTCCAGCCCGGCGGCCAGCGGGGGGACGAACGGGGTCTGGAAGGGTCCGGTGGCCACGACGACCTGCCGAGCCGTGTACGTCCGCTCGGCGGTGCCGACGCTGAATCCGGTGTCGGTGCGCTGCAGCCGTGTGACCCGGGCGTTCAGCTCCACGGGCAGGTGGAAGGCGGCGGCGTAGTCGCGCAGGTAGTGGGCGACCGCCTCCTTGCCCGGGTACGTGCCGGCCGCTGCCGGGAACGGCAGGCCCGGCAGCGCGTCGTGCTCGGCCGGGGTGAACAGCCGCAGCGACTCCCACCGGGTGCGCCAAGCGTGCGCGAGCTCCTCCGCCGCCTCCAGGACGAGGAAGCGGAACCCCTGCTCGCGCAGGTGCCAGGCGGCGGCCAGGCCGGCCTCCCCCCCCCCCACGACGACGACGTCGTACGGCTCGACCGGGGCGGTCACGGGGCCGCCGCCCGGTCCACGGTGAAGCTGAACATCATCCCGGAGTGCATGTGCTCGGCGATGTGGCAGTGCGCCATCCACAGGCCGGGGTTGGTGACGTCGAGCAGCAGGTCGACGGTCTGCCCGGTCGGGATCAGCACGGTGTCCTTCCACACCAGGTTGGGCTCTGCGGCCCCGTCCCGGGCGAGGACGAGGAAGCGGCCGGCGCCGTGGATGTGGAACGGGTGGTGCATGGGATGGTCCGAGTCCATCTCGTTGACCAGCCGGATCTTCACCCGCTGCCCGACGGTGAACCGCCAGTCGACCGGCAGCCCGGCGCCGCCGGCGGTGCGGTCCAGCAGCTTCCAGCGCATCGTCTCCGCCGTGGTGGCCCGGTTCAGGTCCGCCATCTCGTCCTCCCACTCGATCCCGTCGGAGGTGGCGGAGGCGGGGTGGTGGGCGTGCGCGTGGCCCGCGTCGTGACCGTGCCCCGTGCCGTGGCCGCTGGAACCGCCGGCGTCGGGCGCCGTCGCCATCAACTTCATGCCGCACTGCGGGCAGCGCCCGGGCTCGTCGCTGACCACGTCCGGGTGCATCGGGCAGGCGTACGTCGTCGCCGGTGCGGTCGCCATGAGCTTCATCCCGCACTCCGGACAGCGCCCCGGCTGATCACCGACCACCTCGGGGTGCATCGGGCAGGCGTAGGTCACCGGCCCGGCCGCTGCCTGGGCGTTCGGGTCGTCCATCTCCGCGACGACGGCGAGGATCTTGTCCGGCGGCGCGGCCAGCCACCCGTCGAGCTGCTCCCGCTCGGCGGCCAGCTCCGGCGCGGTGCGCAGCACCGCGAACTGCTCGGCCAGCGGCGGCTCGGCGACCTCGCCGGTGACGGTGATCGCCGCCAGCCGGTAGGTCCGGTTCGGGGTGCGGTGCTCCAGCCCGAACTCCCCCGGCCGGTCGAAGAGCACGTCGAGGACCGCCCGCTCGGAGGGGGCCAGCACCACGTCGTCGACGAACTCCTCGCGCTCCACGCGCCCGCTGTCCCCGCCCACGTGCTTCATCCGGACCCCGGGGACCGTGACCCGGAAGACGCGGGTGTTGGCGGTGTTGACCAGCCACAGCCGGACGACCTCACCGGTCCTCGCGGTGAACGCCGGGGCGGTCTCTCCGCCGGTGAGCATCACGTTGCCGTAGCGACCCATCGCCGCGTAGTTGGTCTCGGTGCGGCTGAAGGGGGCGACGGCGCCGTCCTCGAGGAGCAGGTCGTCGAGCGTGAGCACGACGTCGCGGTGCGCCGGCGGCCAGTAGCCCGGCTCGGCCGGCTCGACCAGGATGCTGCCGTAGAGCCCCAGTTCCTGGGTCACGTCCTCCCGGATGTGCGGGTGGTACCAGTACAGGCCCGGGTCGGGGAACTGGATGCGGTAGGTGAACTCGCCGCCGGGTGGGATCGGCGCCTGGGTCTCGTGGGGCACGCCGTCGAAGCGGTTCTCCAGCCGCAGCCCGTGCCAGTGCACCGTGGTGTCGAGATCGGTGCCGTTCGTCACGTGCACGACGAGCTCCGAACCCTGCCGGACCCTCAACGTGGGGCCGGGGATCGAACCGTTGTAGCCGAGCATCCGCACGGTGGTGTCGCCCAGCCGCTTGGCGACCGGACCGGGGCGCAGCCTGAACTCGTCGCCGTCGTCGAGCTCGAGGACCTCCGGACTCGTGGCCTCGGGCAGGCCGGTGGTGTCGGTGGAGAAGAGGGTGGTGTCCACGGATCGACCTCCTGTTCGGCTGTGGAGATGCGCGGGGAGCCGTGGCAGGGCCACCGAGCGCGTGCCCCGGGGACGTCATCTGCGCGGGCCGGCCGTCAGCGGGTCCGCGCGCCGGTGTCCCACGGCGAGGCCGGCGGCGGGCGGTACTGCTCCTCGCGGAGCTCGCCGCGCGCCTCCCGGCGAGGAGGACCCCCCACACCGGACCAGGTCCGGCCGGTCGCGTGGTCGCCGACGTACCAGCCCTCCATCACGGCCGGCTCCTCCCGCTCGCCCGGCTCCCGATGTCCCCGCCGGAGCTCCGGCCCCTCCGAGCCTGCGCAGGGGCCCCGGTCCGGGCACCGAGCGAAGGTCACCACGGGTGGGGCCTTCGGCCTCTCCGCGCAGCGCACGCACCCTGCGAACCTGCGGGCATCGTGGACCCGGACGGGACCGGCACCCCGGACCCCGCGCCCGGTGGAGCGAGCAGCCCGGGACCGGACGACAGTGGTCGCATGCTGGCGGACGACGTCCTCGACCTGCACCGGCTCGCCGACGAGCTGCTCGACCGGGCGGCCGCGCACTCCGCCGGGCGCGCGGCTCGCAGCCTGCCGCACCCGGTCGAGGGACTGCGGCAGACGGTCATCGCGCTCCGGCGAGGCGCCGCTCTCGACGAGCACGAGAGCCCGGGGGCGGCCAGCGTCCTCGTCCTGCGCGGGCGGGTCCGCCTGGTCGCCGGCGACGACGTCGCCGAGCTGACGGAGCTGCAGGCCGCGCCGATCCCGGACCGGCGACACGGATTGCGGGCTGACGAGGACAGCGTCGTGCTGCTCAGCGTCGCCGTCCCGGCGCGGGCCTGACAGCGGCGCACACCGGACCAGCTCAGAGGGAACAGCCGCCGACCGCGAGGCCGGTCGGCCACCGGGCGCGCCGTCAGGCCTCCTCGGGCTCGCGCTCCTTGCGGCGCAGCAGCCAGGAGGTCAGGCCGAGCAGGAGGACCAGGACGCCCAGCACGCCGATCTCGACCATCCGGTTGGTGAACTCCCGGCCCTTGGCGACGGCGCCCGCCGCCTCGACCGAAAGGACGACGATCTCCTTGATCGAGGCGATGATCCCGATGATCAGGAACGGCTCGGCGACCAGCTCCCGGCGCTCGACGGTGGCACGGACGGCGAAGAGCAGTTCGACGACGATGAACACCAGCAGCAGGACGTCGAGCATCTCGAGCAGCGGCTGCTGAGAGAAGTCGCCGACCACACCCCAAGCCGTCTTCGCCGCCACACCGAGCAGCACGACCGCCGCGCCGAGGAGCAGGACAGCGATCCCGCCGTAGACGACGTTCTCGGCCACCTCGAGGGCCCGGGTCGTCCTCCGACCCATGGCGGACGGCCGTTCCCGCTGCTCGGGATCAGCCTCGCGTCGCTGCGTCACGGGGGTGATCTTGGGGCACGACGGGGCCGGCCGCCGGGTCGCGCGCCCCGGATCAGCCGTCCGGGCCGGCGCTCACCCACGGTGAGACGGCGGTGGCATTAGCACACGACGTGCCCGGAGTCCACTCACCACGCGGCACGTCCTGTCAATTTCTGCCGAGATCAGAGCCTCCAGTTCGTCCTGATGACGAGATCTCGCCCATGGTGCCGAGCTGGGTGTCGTCGGATCCTGATGCCGGCGCACACCCCAAGGAGGTCCCGCCATGAGAACACCACTCCGCCTTCTCGTTCTCACCCTCGCAAGCGTGCTCGCCGCACTCGCCCTCCCCGCTCCCGCCCAGGCCGCGACCGCCCCGTACTGCGGCATCACCTGGGGCTCCACGGCCGAGGGGGACCTGCCGGTCCAGCCGGCCGCCGGCGCGACGATCACCGACGTCCGCTCGGGGCAGCACGCCTGCTTCGACCGCCTCGTGCTCGAGGTGGCCGGACCGGCGCCGGACTACCGCGTCGAGTACGTCTCCCAGGTGACGGCCGACGGGTCCGGCGCCGTCGTCCCGCTGCGCGGCGGCGCCTACCTGCAGGTGACCGCCGGCGCGGTCGCCTACGACCGGTACGGGCGGCCGACGTTCGGGCCGATCGGGCCGGAGCTCGTGGACGTGGCCGGCTACCGGACCTTCCGGCAGGCGACCTACGCCGGCTCCTTCGAGGGCCTGACCACCCTCGGCGTCGGTGTCCGCGCCCGGCTGCCGTTCCGGGTCTTCGTCCTCGACGGCCCCGGCACCGGCCACCGGCTCGTCCTGGACGTGGCGCACGCCTGGTAGCTCCGAACCGCAGCGCGGCGGCCGGTTCCCCACCCGGGGAGCCGGCCGTCCGCCGTCCGGGGGGCTTGACCGGTACAACTCGCCTGCGGATACTCGGTTTCGAGTAATCGGAGGAGCAATGTCCCGACGCCGGGTGTCCAACCCGCTGGCCCTCGCCGTGCTCGGCTGCCTGGCCGAGCGGCCCATGCACCCCTACGAGATCTCGACGACGCTGCGCACGCGCGGCAAGGAGGCGAGCATCCGGCTCAACTACGGCTCGCTGTACTCCGTGGTCGAGTCGCTGCAGAAGCACGGCCTGATCACCGCCCGGGAGACGACGCGGGAGGGACGGCGTCCCGAGCGGACCGTCTACGAGATCACCGCCGCCGGCCGCGACGAGTTCGAGGACTGGCTGGCCGAGCTACTCAGCACGCCCGCCCGCGACTTCCACTCCCTCGAGGCCGGCCTGTCGCTGATGGCGGGGCTGCCGCCGGACGAGGTGGCGCGGTTGCTGACCGAGCGGGCGGGCAAGCTGCAGATGGAGATCGGCGCGCTCGACGCCGTCCTCGCCTACACCGCCGAGCGGAAGCTCCCCGAGGTCTTCCTCGTCGAGAGCCACTTCCGCCGGGCGATGCTCGCCGCCGAGCTGGACTTCGTCGGCCGGCTCGCCGAGGACATCCGCAGCGGCGCCTTCGGCGGCACCGCCGTCTGGCGCCGGATGCACGAACTGGTGGCCGACGGGATGACCTTCGAGGAGGTCCTCCGCGACCCGGTCGCCCACCTCGGAGAGGAGGCCCGCCCGCTCGAAGGGCTCCCCCCGGCGACCGGCCGGTAGGAGCGCAGAACCCCCGCCCGGTGCGGCAACACCGGACGGGGGCCCGAACACCCGAGCGGGACCGCACGCGGCCCGTCCCGAGGCGCACTCCCACGATAGGCGCGCCGGTCCCGCTCCCCACACCACCCGAAAGGGAGCACCGACATGCCCGTCCAGCCCTCAGCGGCCCTCCGCGCCGCCGACCTGGTCAAGACCTATCCGGGAGGCCGGGGCGCGCCGCCGGTCCGGGCCCTCGACGGCCTCACCTTCGAGGTCGCGCCCGGCACCGTCTTCGCCCTGCTCGGCCCCAACGGGGCCGGCAAGTCGACGACGGTCCGGATCCTCACCACGCTGTCCCGGGCCGACTCCGGCGCCGCGACCGTCGCCGGCATCGACGTCCGCCGGGCGCCCGACGCCGTCCGGCGGGCGATCGGCCTGGTCTCGCAGAAGCCCTCCGGCGACCCGATGGCGACCGGCCGGGAGAACCTCGTCCTGGCCGCCCGCATCCAGGGCCTCGCCGCCGCGGAGGCGGCCGCCCGGGCCGATCGGCTCCTCGCCCGCTTCGGCCTGACCGGTGCCGCCGACCGGCTGGTGAAGACCTACTCCGGTGGTATGGCCCGCAAGCTCGACGTCGCCCTCGGGCTCGTGCACGCACCGCGGGTGCTCTTCCTCGACGAACCCACCACCGGGCTGGACCCCGAGGCCCGGGCGGGCATGTGGGCCGAGATCGGCCACCTCGCCGCCGAGGAGGACGTCACCGTCCTGCTCACCACGCACTACCTCGACGAGGCCGACCGGCTGGCCGCCCGCCTGGCGATCGTCGACGCCGGCCGGGTGGTCGTCGAGGGGACGCCGGACGCCCTCAAGCGCGGGCTGCACGGGGACGCCGTCGTCGTCGAGGTGGGCGAGCGCGACGTCCCGGCAGGCGCGGCGGTGCTGTCGCGGCTGCGCGGGCTGAGCGACGTCGCCGTCGACGGGACGACGCTGCGCGCGCGGGCCACGGGCGGGGCGGGCGCCGTCCCCGCCGTCCTCGCGGCGCTGGAGGGGGCGGGCGTGGCGGTCGCCTCGGTGACCGTGGCCCGCCCCTCGCTCGACGACGTGTACCTGCGCCACGTCGGCCGCAGCCTGGAGGTGGCGTCGTGAGCGCCCT
Source organism: Geodermatophilus sp. SYSU D00691 (assembly GCF_054050275.1). Lineage (NCBI taxonomy): Bacteria > Bacillati > Actinomycetota > Actinomycetes > Geodermatophilales > Geodermatophilaceae > Geodermatophilus > Geodermatophilus sp. SYSU D00691. The sequence continues at coordinate 200,652 of NZ_JBJGYZ010000003.1, read as the reverse complement.
CGTCGCCGACGCCGTCGGCACCCCCCGCGCACCGCGGGCCTCGCTGCTCCGGCACGCCGGCTTCCTGACCGCCCGGTCGACGAGGGCGCTGCTGCGCCAGCCGGCGTACGCGGTCATGACGCTGCTCCAGCCGATGATCTGGCTGCTGCTGTTCGGCGCGCTGTTCCAGTCCGTGGCCGACGTGCCGGGCTTCGAGGCGGCGCACGGCTCCTACCTGGAGTTCATCACGCCCGGGATCGTGGTGATGACCGCACTGTTCTCCAGCGGCTGGGCGGGGACCGTCTACATCGAGGACATGGGACGCGGGGTCATGGACCGGCTGCTGGCCTCGCCGGTGCGCCGCGGCGCCATGATCGCCGGCACCCTGGCCTACCAGGCGCTGACCACGGTCCTCCAGACACTGGTGGTCCTGCTCGTCGCCTTCGCCGCCGGCGCCCGGTTCCCCGGCGGCGCGTACGGCGTGCTGGTCACGCTGCTGGCCGCCGTGCTGATCTCGGTGGTCGTCGCGTCGCTGTCCGACGCGCTGGCCCTGCTGCTGCGCCAGCAGGAGGCGCTCATCGGGATCAGCCAGTTCATCGTGCTGCCCCTGCAGTTCCTGTCCTCGGCCCTGATGGACACCCGGCTGGCGCCCGGCTGGGTGGCCACCGTCGCCCGCTACAACCCGGTGGACTGGGCGGTCGTGGCCGCCCGGGAGGCGCTCTCGTCGGGCACCGACTGGGCGGTGGTGTGGTCGCGGCTCGGCCTGCTCACCGCGCTGGCGGCGGTCATGGCGTGGCTGGCCACGCGGGCGTTCGGCGCCTACCAGCGGTCGCTGTAGCGGTCCGCGGCCGGCCGGTCAGCCCTGCGGGTCGGGGTCGGCCGGCCGGTCCGGCCGGGGCGGCTCGATCGCCCGCGGCGCCCGCCGCAGCGTGTCGAGCAGGTCTTGGCCCGGCGGGGACGGCTGCTCGAACAGCTCGGCGGCGTCGTCGGGGACGACGACCTCGGGCTCGCGGTCGGCCGGGTCGAAGCTCGGCGGCACCCGCTTGAGGTGCCGGCTCATCGACTTGACCAGCAGGACGACGGCGATCAGGAGCAGGACGACGAGGAGCAGCCCGAGGGGGCCGGCCTTGCCGACGTCCTCGGGCAGCTGCTCGTCGGCGACGGCGAGCAGGTTCATCGGACACCCACCTCACTGCGGATCCCGGCGAACAGATCGTCCTCCGGCACCGGCGTGTCCACCAGCGACCGGGCGAGCTCGTAGTCCTCGGTCGGCCAGATGTCCTGCTGCACCTCGATGGGGCAGGCGAACCAGCGGCCGTCGGGGTCGATCTGGGTGGCGTGCGCGATCAGCGCGGCGTCCCGGACCTCGAAGTAGTCGGCGCAGGGCACCCGGGTGGTTACCCGGTGCGAGACGTCGCGCGAGGGGTCCCAGTTGGCCAGCCACTCCTCGTAGGGCGACTCCAGGCCGCGGGCGACGATGGCCTCGTGCAGCGCCCGCGTGCGGTCGAGCGTGAAGCTCATGTGGTAGTAGAGCTTGCTCGGCTGCCAGGGCTCCCCCAGCTCGGGGTAGCGGTCGGGATCGCCGGCGGCCTCGAAGGCGTGCACCGAGACCTCGTGGGTCTTGATGTGGTCGGGGTGCGGGTAGCCGCCGTTCTCGTCGTAGGTCGTGATCACGTGCGGCCGGAACCGGCGGATCAGCGCGACGAGCGGCGCGGCGGCCTCCTCGACGGGCACCAGGGCGAAGCAGCCCTCGGGCAGCGGCGGCAGCGGGTCGCCCTCCGGCAGGCCGGAGTCGACGAAGCCGAGGAACTCCTGTTCGATCCCGAGGATCTCCCGGGCCCGCGCCATCTCCTCGACCCGGATCTGGGGCAGCCGCTCCCACACCTCGGGGCGGTCCATGGCCGGGTTGAGCACCGAGCCGCGCTCGCCGCCGGTGCACGTGGCGACCAGGACGCGCGCGCCCTCGGCGACGTACCTGGCCATGGTCGCGGCGCCCTTGCTCGACTCGTCGTCGGGATGGGCGTGCACGGCGAGCAGGCGCAGCTGGTCGGGCGAGGTCACCCGGGCATTGTCCCCCGGTCGGGGACGGCGCAGGCGGACGCCGGGAGGGCGCCGTCCGCGAACCCCCTGTTCGGGTCGCCCACCGGGAGGAAAAGTGGTGCTCGTCACGACACCGCGGGGTATCGTTCTCGGTTCCGCGAGCCCATCGGAGCTGTGCACCGGCCGGGAACGCGGTGTTAGCTTGGCGTGATCGACCGAGGCCGTTCCCTCCGGGGGGCGGCTTCCCGACTTTCAGGAGTACTCCACGTGTCGACCCCCACGGACGAGCAGCAGCAGGGCATCTGGCTGACCCAGGAGGCCCACGACCGGCTCAAGGCCGAGCTCGACCAGTTGGTGGCGAACCGGCCTGCCATGGCCGCGGAGATCAACGCCCGCCGCGAAGAGGGCGACCTCAAGGAGAACGGCGGCTACCACGCGGCCAAGGAGGAGCAGGGCAAGCAGGAGGGCCGCATCCGGCAGCTCACCGACCTGCTGCGCAAGGCCCGGGTCGGCGACGCCCCCAAGACCGCCACGTCGGCAGTGACCGGCACGGTCATCACCATCAAGTTCGAGGGTGACGACGAGACCGAGAAGTTCCTGCTCGGCTCGCGGGAGATCGCCGGCACGACCGGGCTCTCGGTCTACTCCCCCGAGTCCGCGCTCGGCTCCGCCATCACCGGGTCCAAGCCCGGCGACACCGTCACCTACCAGGCGCCCAACGGCAAGGACATCACCGTCGAGGTCGTCGCGGTCGAGCCGTTCGTCCCCTGACGCGCGGGCGGGAACCGGCGTGACCGGGCACGTCCGCTCCCGGCGGGCGGAGAACACGGGCTTCGTCTGCGGGCACTGCGCCGCCGGCGTCCCGGCCAACACCGACGGGCACTACCGCAACCACTGCCCGTTCTGCCTGTGGTCGCTGCACGTCGACGACCTGCCCGGCGACCGGGCGAGCGGGTGCCGGCAGCTCATGGAGCCGATCGGCCTGGTCGAGAAGTCGGGCAAGGGCTGGCAGGTGGTCCACCGCTGCACCGCGTGCGGCCACCGCCAGCCCAACCGGCTCGTCCGCGACGGCGACTCCCCCGACGACCTCGACCTGGTGCTCCAGCTCCCCTGGCTCTGACCTCACCCGCTCTCCTCCCGCTCCACCCGTGCTGCAGCGCGGGCGACGCGTGCGGAGAGCCCGCGATCACGCCGCCAGGCCGCGACGGCGCAGCAGCGGGGCCGGGTCGGCGTCCCGGCCGCGGACGGCGCGGAACGCACCCAGCGGGTCGACCGAGCCGCCGCGGGAGAGCAGCCGGCCGCGGAAGGTGTCACCGTTCTCCCGGCGCAGGCCGCCGTTCTCCTTGAACCACTCGACGGTGTCGGCGTCGAGGACCTCCGACCAGATGTAGCTGTAGTACCCGGCCGCGTAGCCCCCGGCGAAGACGTGCTGGAAGTACGTGGTGCGGTACCGCGGCGGCACGAGGTCGGAGGCGACGCCGGCCGCCTCCAGCGCGGCCCGCTCGAACGCGACCGGGTCGCCGATCTCGGTGTCCGGGGTGATCCGGTGCCACGCCTGGTCGAGCAGGGTGGCCGCCAGGTACTCCAGCGTCGCGAAGCCCTCGCCCCACAGCGACGCGGCGTCGATCGCCTCGACGACGCTGGCCGGGAGCGGTTCGCCGGTCTCCACGTGCCGGGCGTAGTGGGCCAGGACCTCCGGCCACAGCGCCCACATCTCGTTGACCTGGCTCGGGTACTCGACGAAGTCGCGCGGCACGCTGGTGCCCGAGAACCGCGGGTAGGTCACCGCCGACATCAGCCCGTGCAGCGCGTGGCCGAACTCGTGGAAGAGCGTGTTGACCTCGTCGAGGGTCAGCAGCGTCGGCGACCCGGCGGCGGCCTTGGTGACGTTCAGGTTGTTGAGCACCACCGGCCGGGTGCCCAGCAGCCGCGACTGCGTGACGAACGAGCTCATCCACGCCCCACCACGCTTGCCCTCGCGGGCGAAGAAGTCGCCGAGGTAGAGGCCCACCGGCCCGCCGTCGGCGTCGGTGACCTCCCAGACACGCACGTCGGGGTGGTAGCCGTGCAGCTCGGGCCGCGGGGTGAACCGGAAGCCGTAGAGCAGCTCGGCGGCGTGGAAGACGCCGTCGACCAGCACCCGGTCCAGCTCGAACCAGGGCCGCAGGGCGGCGGTGTCGACGGCGTAGCGCTCGGCGCGCACCTGCTCGCTGTAGAACGCCCAGTCCCAGGCGGCGAGCTCGACGCCGTCGCGGGCGGCGGCCTCGCGCAGCGCGTCGGCCTCCGTGCCGGCGTTGGCGACCGACGGGCCGACCATCGACGACAGCATCGCGTCGACCGCCTCGACGCTGCCCGCGGTCTGGTCGGCGACCACGAGGGCGGCGTGGGTGTCGAAGCCGAGCAGCCGTGCCCGCTCGGCGCGCAGCCGTGCCATCCGCGCGGCCACCGGCCCGTTGTCGTGCTCGCCCGACGACGCCCGCGACACCGACGCCTCGAACACCCGGCGGCGCAGCTCGCGGTCGCGCAGCTTGGCCAGCACCGGCTGGCCGGTGGGCAGCAGCAGGGTGAGCAGGTAGCCGTCCTGGCCGCGGTCGGCCGCGGCCCCCTCGGCCGCGGCGATCTCCTCGTCGCCGAGCCCGGCCAGCTCCGCGGCGTCCCCGACGAGGACGGCGGCGGCCTCGGTGGCCATCTGCAGGTTCTGGCCGAACGTCGTCGACAGCTCGGCGAGCTGCTGGTTCAGCTCGGTGAGCCGGGCCCGGCCGGCGTCGTCGAGCTGGGCGCCGGAGAGCACGAAGTCGAGGTGGTAGCGCTCGACCAGCCGCACCGCCTCGTCGTCCAGACCGGCCTCCTGCCGCCCGGCGTGGACGGCGTCGATGCGGGCGAACAGCGCCGGGTCGAGCCGCAGCGCGTCGGCGTGGGCCGCCTCCAGCGGCGCCAGCTCCCGCTCGATCTCCCGCAGCCGCGGCGTCGACAGCGAGGAGGCGAGGTTGCCGAACACCAGGCCGGCGCGGGTGAGCAGCTCGCCGGAGCGCTCCAGGGCGACGACGGTGTTCTCGAAGGTGGGCGGCTCGTCGGACGCGACGATCGCGGCGACCTCCGCCCGCTGCTGCGCCATGCCGGCCAGCAGCGCCTCGCGGCAGTGCTCGAGCGTGATGTCGGCGAACAGCGGCAGCCGGAACGGCAGGTTGGACGGGGTCGCCAGCGGGTTCTCGGCGGAGATCTGGGCGCTCATCGCCGCCCATCCTGCGCCTGCCGCCACACCGGGCGCGCACCGGCCACCGGCTGGGCACACTGCGATCGGTGCGTGCCGGGCCGCGACGACGTCGAGACGGTCGTCGCCGCGGCCCGCGCAAGGCTCTGCTGGAGGGTCCCGCCGTGAGCGTGCGAACGGTGGGGGCGGGAGGGTCCTCACATCAGCGGCTGGCGGCCCGCCGGTAGGCGCGCACCGACAGCGGCACGAACACCGCCAGGATGATCACCACCCAGATCAGCGTGTAGAGCGCCGAGTGCTGCATCGACCAGGCGTCCGAGGGCGGCGGGCCCAGGGTGTTGCCGAACAGCTCGCGGGCGGCCTGGACCAGGGTCGACACCGGGTTCCACTCCGCGAACGTCTGCAGCACCGAGGGCAGGCTCTCGAGCGGCACGAACGCGTTGGAGATGAAGGTCAACGGGAAGATCACGATGAAGCTCGCGTTGTTCACGACCTCCGGCGTCCGCACCACGAGCCCGACCAGCGCCATCAGCCAGGAGATGGCGAACGCGAACAGCAGCAGGAGCAGGAACCCACCCGCCGCCTCGAGGACGGACGTGTTGATCCGCCACCCGACGATCAGCCCGGTCACCGCCATCACGGCGATCGAGATGATGTTGACCGCGGCGTCGGCGACGGTGCGGCCGACCAGCACCGCGGCCCGGGACATCGGCAGCGAGCGGAACCGGTCGATCAGGCCCTTCTGCAGGTCCTCGGCCAGGCTGTAGCCGGTGATCGTCGAACCGAAGACCACCGTCTGGGCGAAGATGCCGGGCAGCAGGAACTCCGCGTAGCTGATGTCCCCCGGCACCTCGATCGCGCCGCCGAACACGTAGCGGAACAGCAGCACGAACATGATCGGCGACAGCGTCGCGAAGACGAGCAGGTCGGGGACCCGCTTGACCTTGATCAGGTTGCGCTTGGTGATGACGGCGCTGTCGGACAGCGTCGCGGCCAGGGCGCTCATCGCGCACCTCCCCCGGCGGGCGCCGGCTCGGGTTCACCGGCCGCGGCGCCGTCCTCGGCGGCGTGCCCGGTGAGCGTGAGGAAGACGTCGTCGAGATCGGGCCGGCGCAGCCCCGCGTCGACGAGCTCGGCGTCGCTGCCCTCCAGCAGGCGCAGCGCCTCGGCGAGCACCTCGGTGCCGCCGCGCACCGGCAGGGTCAGCCGCCTGATCTGCTCGTCGACCTGCGGCTCGTCGACGGCCAGCGGGCGCAGCCGCTCGGCGACGCCGGGCAGCATCGCGGCGTTGGTGACGGTGAACTCCAGCCGCTGGCCGCCGACCTGCGCCTTGAGCTCGTCGGCGGTGCCGCGGGCGATCACCCGGCCGTGGTCGATGACCACCATCCGGTCGGCCAGCCGGTCGGCCTCCTCCAGGTACTGCGTGGTCAGCAGGATCGTCGTCCCGCCGTCGGCGAGGTCGGCGATGAACTCCCACATCGACAGCCGGCTGCGCGGGTCCAGCCCCGTGGTCGGCTCGTCGAGGAAGAGCACCCGCGGTCGGGCGATGAGCGAGGCGGCGATGTCCAGCCGCCGGCGCATGCCGCCGGAGTAGGTCTTGGCCGGCCGGTCGGCCGCGCCGGTGAGGTCGAAGCGCTCGAGCAGCTCACCCGCCCGCGCCCGCGCCTCCTTCTTCGGCAGCCGGTAGAGCCGGCCCACCATCTCGAGGTTCTCGAACCCCGTGAGGTACTCGTCGACCGCGGCGTACTGGCCGGTCAGCCCGATGGCCGCCCGGACCCGGTCGGCGTCCCGCACCACGTCGAGACCCACCACCTCCGCGCGCCCGCCGTCGGGCTGCAGGAGTGTCGTCAGGATGCGGACGACGGTGGTCTTGCCCGCCCCGTTGGGGCCGAGCAGGCCGAGGACGCTGCCCTCGGTCACCGTCAGGTCCACACCGTCCAGTGCTGTCGTGTCGCCGAAACGCTTGACCAGGCCGTCGACGACGATCGCGTCGGTCATGCGCAGGACCGTAGGCCCGGGGGGTGACCGATTCCGACCGCTTTTCGCGAGGGGCGTAGCAGGAAGTCCATGCCGGTGCAGACGCCCCGGTCAGCGGGAACTCATCGGCCTCACTCCGGCGTGGGCGCGTACCCGGCACGCACCAGCGCGGCGGTCACTTCGGCCGCGTGGTCCGGCCCGCGGGTCTCCAGGACGACGAACACCTCGACCTCGCCGAGGTCGAGCCGGGTCGCCGTCCGCTCGTGCTCCACCTCCAGCACGTTGGCCCCCACCGCGGCCAGCTCGGCCAGGACCGCGGCCAGCGAGCCCGGGCGGTCGGGCACCCGCAGCCGCAGCGAGAGGTAGCGCCCGGCCGCCGCCATGCCGTGCTGCACCACCTTGAGCAGCAGGACGGGGTCGATGTTGCCGCCCGACACCACCGCGGTCACCGGTGGGGCGAACGCCCCCGGATCGGCCAGGACGGCGGCGACGGCGGCCACCCCGGCCGGCTCCACGACCAGCTTGGCCCGCTCCAGGCAGAACAGCAGGGCCCGCGAGAGGTCCTCCTCGCCGACCGTGCGCACCTCGTCGACCAGTTCGCTGACGTGCGCGAACGTGAGCGCGCCGGGCGCGGGGACGGCGATCCCGTCGGCCATCGTGGCCATCGCCGGCAGCGGCACCGGCCGGCCGGCGGCCAGGGAGCCGGGGAACGCCGCCGCCCCCTCGGCCTGCACCGCTACGACCCGCACACCCGGCCGGCGGCTCTTCACCGCGGCCGCGACGCCGGACACGAGCCCCCCGCCGCCGGCGCAGACCACGACGGTGCCGGTGTCGGGGCACTGGTCGAGGACCTCGAGGCCGACGGTGCCCTGCCCGGCGATCACGTCGGGGTGCTCGAAGGGGTGGATGAAGACCGCGCCGGTGCGCTCCGCGTGCTCGGCGGCGGCGACGAGCGGCTCGGCCAGCGTCTGCCCGAGCAGGTGGATCTCCGCGCCGTAGGACTTCGTGGCGGCCACCTTCGGCAGCGGCGCCGTCTCGGGCATGAAGACGGTGGCGTGCGCGCCGAGCAGCTGCGCGGCCAGCGCCACGCCCTGCGCGTGGTTGCCGGCGCTGGCCGCCACCACGCCCCGGGCGCGCTCCTCGGCGGTCAGCCGCGCGATCCGCGTGTACGCCCCGCGGATCTTGAACGAGCCGGTCCGCTGGAGGTTCTCGCACTTGAGCCAGACCGGGCCGCCGACCCGCTCGGCCAGCCCGCGGGAGTGCTCCAGCGGCGTCCGCCGGACCACGCCCTCGAGCAGGGCGGCGGCGGCCTCGACGTCGGCGCCGCTGACCAGGGGGACGTCGGCTGCGGGCACGGGCCCGATCCTCGCACCCGACGTGCACCGCACCGGTGACCGGAGACCCCTCCGCGTCGTACCGTGGCGGGGGTGACGGACCCGGCTCCCCAGCAGTCCACCCCTCCCGCAACCACCACCCTCGGCGAGCTCCGCGACAGCGGGGCGACCTACCGCACGGTCAAGGCCGAGCTGCGCGCCAACCTGCTCGCCCGCCTGGGCGCCGGCGAGCCCACCCTGCCCGGCATCGTCGGCTTCGAGGACACCGTCGTCCCGGAGGTCGAGCGGGCCCTCATCGCCGGCCACGACCTCGTCCTGCTCGGCGAGCGCGGCCAGGGCAAGACCCGGCTGATCCGCACCCTCGTCGGCCTGCTCGACGAGTGGACCCCGGTGCTGGTCGGCAGCGAGCTCAACGAGCACCCGCTGCACCCGGTGAGCGTGTGGGCGCACCGGCAGATCGCCGAGCACGGCGACGCGACGCCCGTCGGCTGGCTGCACCGCAGCGACCGCTTCGGCGAGAAGCTGGCCACCCCCGACACCAGCGTCGGCGACCTGATCGGCGACGTCGACCCGATCAAGGTGGCCGAGGGCCGCACCCTGGGCGACCCGGAGACCGTCCACTACGGCCTGGTGCCGCGCACCAACCGCGGCATCTTCAGCGTCAACGAGCTGCCCGACCTCGCCGAGCGGATCCAGGTCGCGCTGCTCAACGTGCTCGAGGAGCGCGACATCCAGATCCGCGGCTACCGGGTGCGGCTGCCGCTGGACCTCCTCCTGGTCGCCAGCGCCAACCCGGAGGACTACACCAACCGCGGGCGGATCATCACGCCGCTCAAGGACCGCTTCGGCGCCGAGGTGCGCACCCACTACCCGATCGAACTCGTCGACGAGATCCGGCTGCTGCACCAGGAGGCCCTCACCTCCTGGGGGACGACGCACCTCGACATCCCGCTCATCCCCGAGCACCTCGTCGAGATCGTCGCCCGCTACACCCGGCTGGTCCGCGAGTCCAGCCACGTCGACCAGCGCTCCGGCGTCAGCGCCCGGTTCGCCATCGCCGGGCTGGAGACGATCGCGGCATCCGCCGTCCGCCGGGCCGCCGTCGCCGGGGAGACCCGGCCGGTCGCGCGGGTGGTCGACCTGCCGAGCATCGTCCCGGCCAGCCGCGGCAAGGTCGAGTTCGCCGACGCCGGCTCCGACCCCGACGACGAGCGCGAGCTCGAGGTGCTCGAGCACCTGCTGCGGCAGGCGACGGCGCAGACCTTCCGCGCCCGCTGCGCCGGGCTCGACCTCACCGGGCTGCAGGAGCACTTCACCGGCGGCGAGACCGTCGAGTCCGGCGAGCTGGTGCCGGCAGCGGCCCTGCTCGGCCAGCTCGGCACGATCCCCAAGCTGGCCGAGCTGCTCGGCCGCGTCGGCGTGCCCGAGGGCGAGCAGTCGGCCGAGCAGGCGGCCGCGGCGGTGGAGTTCGCCCTCGAGGGGCTCTACCTCACCCGCCGGCTGGCCAAGGACACCGACGGCGCCCGCACCGTGTACGGGGCCTGAGGTGGCGCGCCCGCACGGCGGTCGCGGCTACCGCTACGGCCGGTGGCGGGGCGGTCCCGACCCGCTCGCCCCGCCCTACGACCTGGGCGACGCCGTCGACGAGATCGGCGACTCGGTGCTCGGCGGCAGCGGGGTGCGGGAGGCGCTGCGCGAGCTGCTGCGCCGCGGCATGCAGGGCCGGCGCGGCCTCGACGAGCTGCGCCGCTCGGTGCGCGACCGGCTCCGGCAGGCCCGCACCGCCGGCCGCATGGACGGCACCCTGCAGGAGGTCCGCGAGCTGCTCGACCGGGCGCTGGAGGCCGAGCGCCGCGAGCTGTTCCCCGACCCCGACGACGCCGCCCGGCTCGCCGAGGCCGAGCTCGACGCGCTGCCGGAGGACACCGCCGGCGCCGTCCGGGCGCTCAAGGAGTACCCGTGGCGCTCGCCCGAGGCCCGGCAGGCCTACGAGCAGATCCAGGACCTGCTCCGCCGGGAGGTGCTCGACAGCTCCTTCTCCTCCATGAAGCAGGCGCTGGAGAACGCGACGCCCGAGGACATGCAGGCGGTCAAGGACATGGTCGCCGACCTGTCCAACCTCCTCGACGCGCACAACCGCGGTGAGGACACCGACGAGCAGTTCCGCGACTTCATGGACAAGCACGGGCAGTTCTTCCCGGAGAACCCGGAGACGATCGACGAGCTGATCGACTCCCTCGCCCGCCGGGCGGCCGCGCAGGAGCGGATGATGGCCGGGATGTCGCCCGAGCAGCGGGCGGAGCTGGCCGACCTGATGGCCCAGACCATGCAGGACATGGGCCTGGCCAGCGAGATGGCCCACCTGCAGGACGCCCTGCGGCAGGCCCGGCCGGACCTGCCCTGGGGGCAGCGCGGCCAGGTCCCGGACGGCGCCGAGTCGCTCGGTCTCGGCGACGCGACGACGGCGGTCGCCGAGCTGGCCGACCTGGAGGCGCTGTCCAACCAGCTCTCCCAGGGCTACGCCGGCGCCTCGCTGGCCGACGTCGACGAGGAGCTGCTCGAGCGGGCGCTGGGCCGCAACGCCGTCGACGACCTCGCGGCGCTGCGCCAGCTGGAGCGGGAGCTCGAGCGGCAGGGCTTCCTCAACCGCAGCGACGGCAAGCTGGAGCTCTCCCCCAAGGCGGTGCGGCGGCTGGGCGCCACCGCGCTGCGCCGGGTGTTCGCCAAGCTGCAGGCCACCGGGCGCGGCGAGCACGACGTCGCCGACGCCGGCGCCGCCGGGGAGCTCACCGGCAGCTCGCGCGAGTGGCGCTTCGGCGACGAGCAGCCGCTCGACGTCGTCCGGACGGTGAAGAACGCCGTCCTGCGGACGGCGCACGAGCCGAAGCCGGACGGCGGGCGGGCCGTGCACATCGCCGTCGAGGACTTCGAGGTGGTCGAGACCGAGCGGCGCACCGGTGCGGCCGTGGCCCTGCTGGTCGACCTCTCCTACTCGATGGCGCTGCGCGGCACGTGGGGCGCGGCCAAGTCGACGGCGATGGCCCTGCACTCGCTGGTGACCACGCGGTTCCCGCAGGACGCGATCCAGATCATCGGGTTCTCCTCCACCGCGCAGGTGCTGCGGCCCGAGACGCTGGCCGAGCTGTCGGTGGACACGCTGCAGGGCACCAACCTGCAGCACGGGCTGATGCTGGCCCGCCGGTTCCTGGCCCACCACCGCGACGCCGAGCCGGTGGTGCTCATCGTCACCGACGGCGAGCCGACGGCCCACCTCGAGGACGACGGGACGCCGTTCTTCTGCTGGCCGCCGATGCCCGAGACGATCGCCCGCACCGTGGCCGAGGTCGAGCGGGTGGCCCGGTCCGGCGCGACGGTGAACGTGTTCGCGCTCGACCCCGACCCCGGGCTGGTGCACTTCGTGCACGACCTGACCCAGCGGGCCGGCGGGCGGGTGTTCACCCCCGACAGCGACCGCCTCGGCGAGTACGTGGTGGCGGACTACCTGAGGACCCGGAGGGGCCGCCGGGCGCGCTGAGACAATGGCGGCGTGAGCTCCGAGGCGTTGACCGGCACCATCACGATCGAGAAGGTCGACGCGGCGGCCACCTACCCGCTGCGCATGCAGGAGCTCCGCGAGGGCCGGCCGCCGGAGATCGAGGAGGACGACGCCCCGTACACGCTGCACCTGGCCGCCCGGCTGGACGACGGCGCGATCGTGGGCGTCGTCCGCTTCCACCCCCGCGACTGCCCCTGGCGGGACACCGAGGGCTCCTGGCAGCTGCGCGGCATGGCCACCGACCCGCGCGTGCGAGGGCTCGGCGTCGGGCGGGCGCTGGTCGCCGACGGGCTGATCCGGGTCTCCGCCCTGGGGGCGCAGCTGGTCTGGTGCGACGCCCGCAAGGCCGCCGTCGGGTTCTACGAGCGCATCGGGTTCAGGGTCGTCACGGAGGAGTACGACCTGCGCCCGGTGGGCCCGCACCGCGGCATGCTGATCGAGCTACCGATCCGCTGAGACCCCCACCGGCTCCGGCCCGCTGGAGCTGACCCCCGGGATCACCCCGGCGCGGAAGGCGTCGACGAAGAGCCGGTGGTCCTCCTGGGTGCGGCGGGCGTAGTCGTGCGCGAACCGCACCAGGTCGGCGACGAACTCCTCCCGCCGGTCGCCGATCATCGCCGTGATCGCCTCCTCCGTCTGGAAGGGCACCAGGGTGTGGTCGCTGTCGGCGTCCCCGACGCAGTGCATCTTCGCCGTCGCCCGGCCCAGCTGGGTCATCACCGGGCGCATCTGGGACGGCTCGGTGAGGTCGTCCCAGTCGAAGTCGACCTCGTAGGGCGAGAGCTCGGCCACGCCGAAGCCCACCCCGCCGATCTCGGTCCAGCCCACGAACTGCGAGGTGTGCGCCTGCAGCGCCCGCCGGCTCGTCGCCGTCCGGTGGCCCTCGTGCTCGAAGTACCCCCTGATCTCGGGGTCGGTGACGATCCGGCTCGGCGCGGCGACGTTGCCCTGCTTGATCGACAGGACGACGTCGTTCTCCAGCGCCTGGTCGTAGCCCTCCAGCAGCACGTTGTAGGCGGGCAGCCCCGCGCTGCCGATCCCGAAGCCGCCGGTGCCGACGACGTCCTTGACGTCGTAGGCCACGTCCCGACGGCGCGCCGGCGGGTGCACGGTCTGCCGGTAGCGCTCGACGGCGGCCAGCACCTCCTCGCGCTCGCCGTCGTCGAGGCGGCGGTTGCGCGAGGTGTCGGCGAACCGGCGCTCGAAGCGCTCGACGACCGTCAGCCGGTCGAGCAGGGCGATCCGCGTGCGGGCGCTGGTCTCCAGGATGACGTCGTGCACCGCGCCCTCGGTGTTCTCCCGCACCAGGGCGAAGGAGCGGTCCTCGTCGGAGTGCGTGAAGGCCTCGACCTGGTCGAGGTAGGCGGTGAGGTAGCGGCGCAGCAGCTCCTCGATGACGTCGTCGGAGAGCGCCTTGCGCCAGGCCAGCAGGGCGAAGCTCGCGACGAACCGGCGCAGGTCCCAGCTGACGTGCCCCAGGTAGGCCTCGTCGAAGTCGTTGACGTCGAAGACGATGCGCCCCGACCCGTCCATGTAGGTGCCGAAGTTCTCCGCGTGCAGGTCACCCTGGATCCACACGCGGGCCGTCCGCTCGTCGCACCACGGATCGTCGGACGTCGCCATGTCGGCGTAGAACAGGCAGGCGGACCCGCGGTAGAAGGCGAAGGGGTCGGCCGCCATCTTCCGGAACTTCGTCCGGAAGGCGTCGGCGTCGGCGCGCATGAGATCGGCGAAGGCGTCCACGAGGACGTCGACGATCACCCGGCTGCGCCCTTCGGCCTGGTCGGGGGACACCTCTACGGGGGACGACGGCACGGGCACACCGTAGGGGGCCGATAGCCTGCGGAGGAGGGTTGAGGTCCTACCGGGGGGAGGACGGGAGGCAGCATGACCAGGGCGAGCGTGGCACGACGGCTGGCGGCGGGCGCTGCCTACGGCGGCGGGGGCGTCGGCCTCGCCGGCGCCGGGCTCCTCGCCCTGCTCAGGGAGCAGGCGCGCTCCGCCCGGCGCAGGGTCGAGGCCCGCACCGCCAAGGACGACCCGCCCTCGGGCAACGGCGTCTACGGCCGCGGGCGCGGTAAGCCGCTCGTGCTCGCCGTCCTGGGCGACTCCAGCGCCGTCGGCCTCGGCGTCGAACGGGCCACCGAGACCCCCGGCGTGCTCATCGCCGCCGCCCTGGCCGAGCTCGCCGAGCGGCCGGTCCGGCTGGTGCGGCTGGCCGTCTCCGGGGCGGTCTCCCGCGACCTCGACGGCCAGGTCTCCAAGGCGCTGGCCGAGCACCCCGACGTCGTCCTGATCATGATCGGGGCGAACGACGTCACCAGCCGCACCAGGCCGGCGGTCTCGGTGCGGCACCTGGCCGACGCCGTGTCCCGGCTGGTCGACGCCGGCTGCCAGGTCGTCGTCGGCACCTGCCCCGACCTCGGCACCATCCGGCCGATCGGCCAGCCGCTGCGGCTGCTGGCCCGGCGGTGGAGCCGGCAGATGGCCGCCGCGCAGACCATCGCCGTCGTCGCGGCCGGCGGGCGGACCGTGTCGCTGGGGTCGATCCTCGGGCCGTCCTTCGCCAGCGACCGCACCCTGTTCAGCTCCGACGAGTTCCACCCGAGCGCCGCCGGCTACGCGGCCGCCGCCGCCTGCCTGCTGCCGTCGGTCGCCGACGCCGTCGGGGTCTGGCCGGCCGCCGCCGACCGCGCCCGCGGGCCGCTGCGCCGCGAGACGGTGCGGCCGGTCGCCCAGGCGGCGGCGCGCGCGGCCAGCCGCCCGGGCACCGAGGTCCAGCCCACCGAAGTGCGCGGGTCCGACACGGGTCCGCGCGGGCCGTGGGCGCTGCTGCGCCGGCGCCGTCCCACCGAGCTGCCCACCCCCGAGCAGGCGCAGGAGGCGGCGGAGACGCCCGTCGGGGGCTAGGGCTCCGATCCCGGCTACCCGGGAGTAGTTTCGCGGGTGTTCCGCCGTCCGGAGCTCCACCGTCGGAGCCCGCACCCCTGGGAGGCCCCGTGCCCGAAGCCGTCATCGTCGCGACCGCCCGCTCGCCCATCGGTCGCGCGTTCAAGGGGTCGCTCAAGGATCTGCGGCCCGACGACCTGGCCGCCACGATCGTGCGCGCGGCGCTGGACAAGGTGCCCGAGCTCGACCCGCACGACATCGACGACCTGATGCTCGGCTGCGGGCTGCCCGGCGGCGAGCAGGGCTACAACATGGGTCGCGTCGTCGCCGTCCTCCTCGGCATGGACCACCTGCCGGGGACGACGGTCACCCGCTACTGCTCCTCCTCGCTGCAGACCACCCGGATGGCGCTGCACGCGATCAAGGCCGGCGAGGGCGACGTGTTCATCTCGGCCGGCGTGGAGATGGTGTCGCGGTTCGTCAAGGGCAACTCCGACTCGCTGCCCGACACCCACAACCCGGTGTTCGCCGACGCGCAGGCCCGGGTCGCCAAGGTGGCCGAGAGCGGCGCCGACTCGTGGACCGACCCACGGGAGAGCGGTGAGACCCCCGACATCTACGTCGCGATGGGGCAGACGGCGGAGAACCTCGCCCTGCTCAAGGACGTCTCGCGGCAGGAGATGGACGAGTTCGCCGTCCGCAGCCAGAACCTGGCCGAGCAGGCGATCGCCGACGGCTTCTGGGAGCGCGAGATCACCCCGGTGACCACGCCCGACGGCACCGTGGTCAGCAAGGACGACGGCCCGCGCGCCGGCACCACCCTCGAGGGCATCTCCGGCCTCAAGCCGGTCTTCCGCCCCGACGGCCGGGTGACGGCCGGCAACGCCTGCCCGCTCAACGACGGCGCCGCCGCGGTGGTCGTCATGAGCGACACTAAGGCTCGCGAGCTCGGCCTCACCCCGCTCGCGCGGATCGTCTCGACCGCCGTGACCGGCCTGTCGCCGGAGATCATGGGCTACGGGCCGGTGGCCGCCTCGCAGCGGGCGCTGGAGCGGGCCGGCATGACCATCGACGACATCGACCTGGTCGAGATCAACGAGGCGTTCGCCGCGCAGGTGATCCCGAGCTACCGGGACCTGGGCATCGACATCGACAAGCTCAACGTGCACGGCGGCGCGATCGCCGTCGGCCACCCGTTCGGCATGACCGGCGCCCGGATCACCGGCACGCTGATCAACGGCCTGCAGACGAGGGACAAGACCTTCGGGCTGGAGACCATGTGCGTCGGCGGCGGCCAGGGCATGGCGATGGTGATCGAGCGCCTCAGCTAGGGGGTTTCTCGCGGCGAGGCTCCTGCGGTGCTGCTGACGCCTCTGCGGTGCTGCACCACCGCAGGAGCGGAGGGAACACCGCAAGAGCGGGTGCTCTGGGGGCGATCCCGCCCTCTCCGGGTCCTGCAGGGTTCCGGTGCACGAGTTCGACCGCCCACAGGGACTCCCCCGACCCCGGACAGCGCAGTGGCCCGGCCCCCTCGCGGGGACCGGGCCACTGTCATGTGAAGGACCTCGTCCTCCCCGCCCTTCGCAAGCTCACGGCGGGGCCCGGGACGAAGCCGATCAGCTCACTCGCGGAAGTAGCTGAGCAGCCGCAGGATCTCCAGGTACAGCCAGACGACCGTGACCAGCAGGCCGAAGGCGATGTACCAGGCGAACTTCGCCGGGGCGCCGCGGCGGATGGCCTCGTCGGCCATGTCGAAGTCGAGCAGCAGCGACAGGGCCGCCACACCGATCACGACCAGGCTGAAGATGATCGCCACGGGACCGCCGTCGCGCAGGCCGAGGCCGCCCGGGGTGAAGAACGCGGCGATCCAGTTGGCCAGGACCAGGACGAGGACGCCGACCAGGGCGCCGATGATCCAGCGGGTGAACTTGGGGGTCACCCGGATGGCACCGGTCTTGTAGACCACGAGCATGCCGGCGAAGACGCCGAACGTACCGATCAGGGCCTGGATGACGATGCCCTCGCCGTAGACCTGGTTGAACGCCTCGCTGATCGCGCCGAGCGCGACACCGTAGAGCGCGCCGTAGGCCAGCGTCGCGGCCGGGTTGGCGATCTGCTTGAACGCGATCACCAGGCCGAGGACGAAGGCCACCAGCACGGCCGGCAGGGCGAAGCCCCACGCGGCCTGCCCGGGCAGCGCCCACGTGGCCGCGGCGGCGAGGACGGTCACCAGGAAGGAGATCCCCGTCTTGGTGACGACGTCGTCCATCGTCATGTAGCGGGTGGTCGACCGGGTGTACGGCGCCTGCTGGGCGGGCGCGCCGTACTGGTCGTACTGGGCCGGGGCGCCGTACTGCTGGGGCGAACCCCAGCCGCCGCCGTACTGCCCGCTCCGGGTGGCGCTGTCGAACGCGCGCCCGAAAGCCGGGTTGCTGCTGGGCATCGTCATCTCCCTGAGGGAACTGGTCGGACCGTGGGGTCCACGGTGGCGGACTCCACTCGGTCAGGTCAACGCCACACGCGGCCTGCGCGTTCCCGAGGCCCAGGGTTCACCCCGAGGGGCCGTACCCCCGGTCGGGTTCGAACCGACACTGGGACCCTTTTAAGGGGCCTGCCTCTGCCAGTTGGGCTACGGGGGCGGTGTGCGAACGGTAGCCCGGCGGGCCGCCCCGACCGCGAGCAGCGCGCGCAGCGCCGCCTCGACGGCGGCCGGCCGCGGACCGGGCAGGACGGCGGCCTGCACCTGCCGCTCCCCCGGGACGTCGGCCAGCGGCAGCGCCACCAGGCGGTGGCCGCCGACGACGACGGTGAGCTGGTGGGTGAGCGCGACCCCCTTGCCCGCCGCCACCAGCGCCTGCGCCTCGAACGGCTCGTCGCCGCGGCCGGCCAGCAGCACCGGCGGGTGCAGCCCGGCCCGGCCCAGGACGGCGTCCACCCGCCGGGCCGCCGAGCCGTCGTGCGCCCGGATCCAGGTCTCCCCCGCCAGCTCCGCCACCGGCACCGCGGCCCGCCCGGCGAGCCGGTGCCCGGCCGGCAGCAGCACCCGCAGCGGGTCGGCGAACAGCGGGAGGACGTCGACGCCGGGAGCGGGTGCCGCCGGCTCGAAGTCGTGCTCGAACACGACGGCCAGGTCCAGCTCGCCGCGGCGCAGCCCGTCGACGGCGGCCGCGCGGTCCACCAGGACGTCGACGAGCAGGATCCCGGGGTGTGCCCGGTCCAGCCGCGCGCCGACCTCGGCCGAGAGGTGCACCAGCGCCGAGAGGAACGAACCCAGCCGCACCGTGCCGCGGGACAGGCCGCGCAGCTCGCGCAGGTCGGCCTCCGCGCGCTCCACCTGCGCGGCGATCAGGTCGGCGTGGCCGAGCAGGACCCGCCCCGCCTCGGTGGGCAGCACGCCCCGGCGGGTACGGCGCACCAGGACGCTGCCGACCGCCCGCTCCAGCGCGGCGATCTGGCGGGAGACGGCGGGCTGGGTGAGGTGCAGTTCCTGGGCGGCCGCCGAGAAGGAGCCGTGAGCGAGGACCGCCCGCAGGGTGGCCACCTTGACGAGGTCCAGCATGACGGCAACGTAGGACTCGCCTGACGGATCCGCATGGATGCGCATGGCTGCCGGTGCGCACCGGGACGGTCATGGGCGAGCGGCTGCGGACCTGGGTCCTGTTCTGCGCGATCGGCCTGGTCACGGCGACCTGGGCGGCGCGGGTCCCTGCGGTGCAGGATCGGCTCGGGCTCTCCCCCGGCGCGCTGGCCGTGGTCGCGCTCGCGGTGGAGGCCGGCGCACTGTGCGGGCTGCCGCTCGGCGCGGTCGTGGTCGACCGGTTCGGGACCCGTCGGGCGATCGCGGCCGGTCTCGCCCTCTTCACCCCCGGCCTGACGACCGCCGCCCTCGCGCCGGACCTGGCCGCGCTCGCCGTGGGCCTGGGCGGCTGGGCCGCCGCCAACAGCGTGCTCGACGTGGCGATCAACGCCCAGGGCGTCGACCTCGAGCGGCGGGCCGGGCGGCCGCTGCTGTCCGGACTGCACGCCGGCCAGAGCTGCGGCCTGCTGCTGGGGGCCGGCGTCGCATTCGCCGCCACCGCCGTCGAGGTGCCCCTCCTCGCGCACACGGCGGGCGTCGCCGCGGCCGCGCTCGCCGCCGGCCTGCTCGCAACCACCGGGCTGCCGTCGGCGGGGCGGGACGGCGGCCGCTCCGCCGTCCGGCCGACCCGCGGGCTGCTGGCGCTGAGCGCGCTCGCGTTCTGCGTCTTCCTGCTGGACGGGACGGCGTCGACGTGGCTGGCCGTGCACGTCCGAGGCACCCCGGGCGGGAGCGAGGGGCTCGCCGCCGCGGCCTACCTCGGCTTCACCGCCGCGCTGCTGGCCGGCCGGCTCGCCGGGGACCGGCTGACCGCCCGGTTCGGCCGCCGCGGGCTCACCCGTACCGGCGCCGGGTTGGCCGCGGCGGGGCTCGCCACCGCCGTCCTGGCGCCGGGCACCGCGCTGCCGATCGCCGGCTGGGCGGTGGTCGGGCTGGCGCTCGCGCCGCTGGCGCCGGTGGTCCTGGCCGCCGCACCGGGCGCCGGGGCCGGCGGGGCGCCCGCCGCGCTCGCCACCGTGACGACGATCGGCTACCTGGGCTCGTTCACCGGGCCGCCCGCGGTCGGGGCCGTCGCGGAGGCGACCGGGAGCCTCGGGGCCGGGCTGGCACCGGCCGGAGCCGCCGCCCTCGCGGCCGCCGTGCTGGCCGGGCGGGCCCTCCCGGGCCGCGGCCGCTGAGCCACCTACCGTGTCGGGGACAGCGTCGTCGTCCCGGAGGTCCCATGCGCTCGCCCGCCGTCACCGTCGTCGGAGCCGGCTTCGGCGGGATCGGCATGGCGGCGCGGCTGCTGCGCGCCGGATTCGCGGACGTCACGGTGCTCGAGCGGTCCGACCGCGTGGGCGGCGTCTGGGCGGCCAACGAGTACCCGGGCGCGGCGTGCGACGTCCCGGCGTCGCTCTACTCCTTCTCGTTCGCACCGAAGACCGACTGGACCCGCCGCTACCCGCCGCAGGCCGAGATCCGCGACTACCTCGAGGAGGTCGCCCGGCGCAGCGGGGTGCTGGAGCGCACGCGCTTCGGCACCGAGGTGGTCGCCGCCCGCTTCGACGACGCGCGCGCCCGCTGGGTGCTCACCCTGGCCGACGGCACCACGCTGGAGACCGACGTCGTCGTCGCCGCCTGCGGCCAGCTGTCCCGCCCCGCCGTCCCGGCGATCCCCGGGTTGGCGACCTTCGCCGGGACGGCGTTCCACTCCTCGGGCTGGCGGCACGACCACGACCTGACCGGCCGGCGGGTCGCCGTCGTCGGCACCGGCGCCAGCGCCGTCCAGTTCGTCCCCCACGTGGCCGAGCGGGCCGCCGCGACCACGGTCTTCCAGCTCGACGCCCCGCACGTGATCCCCAAGCCCGACCGCCCCTACGGCCCGCGGCTGCGGGCGGCGTTCCGCGCCGTCCCCGGCCTGCTGGCGCTCAACCGGGCGGCGACGTACGTGCAGTACGAGGCCCGGGCGCTGGGCTTCACGCGGTGGCCAGGGCTCATGTCGCTGATCGACCGCCAGGCCCGCGGGCACCTGGCCCGCCAGGTCGCCGACCCCGACCTCCGGGCGCGGCTGCAGCCGCACGGCGTCCCCGGTTGCAAGCGGATCCTGCTGTCCGACGAATACTACCCGGCGCTGGACCGGCCCTCGGTCGACGTGGTCACCGAGCCGATCACCGGGATCCGGCCGACCGCCGTCGTCACCGCCGACGGCCGCGAGCACCCGGCCGACACGATCATCTGGGGCACCGGCTTCCGCGCCACCGAGTTCCTCGTGCCCATGACGGTCACCGGAGCCGGCGGCCGCGACCTGCGCGAGGTGTGGCGGGACGGCGCCGAGGCCCATCTCGGCATCGCCGTCGCCGGATTCCCGAACTTCTTCCTGCTCTACGGGCCGAACACCAACCTGGGCCACAACTCGATCGTCTACATGATCGAGAGCCAGATCCGGTACGTCGTCCAGGCGGTGCGGCGGCTGGCCGCCGGCGCCCAGCACGCTCGACGTCCGGCCCGAGGTCCAGCGGCGCTCCGCCGACGAGGTGCAGGTCCGGATCACCCGCACCGTGTGGGACCGCGGCTGCACCAGCTGGTACCGCACCGAGTCGGGGCGCAACACGAACAACTGGCCCGACTTCACCTTCGCCTACCGGTGGCGCACCCGCCGGTTCGACCCGGCCGACTACGTGGTCGAACCGGCCTGAGCGAGCTCGGTCGCCCGGGAGAGCACGGCGTCGAGCATCGGCTCGGTGAGCTTGCCCGTGAAGGTGTTCTGCTGGCTCACGTGGTAGCTGCCCAGCAGGGTCAGCGGGCCGCGCGGTCCCTCGAGGTGCACCTCCACCCCGTGCCCGAACGCCGGGCGGGGGCGCGGCAGCGGGTGGCCGGCGGCGGCCAGCACCGGCCACAGCGCCGTCCACCCGAACCCGCCGAGGACGACGGCGACGCGCAGCCGCGGCAGCAGCGCCAGCTCGCGGGCCAGCCACGGCGAGCAGGTGTCGCGCTCCTCGGGGGTGGGTGCGTTCGCCGGTGGGGCGCAGCGCACCGCCGCGGCCACCCGGACGTCGGTGAGCTCCAGGCCGTCCCCGATGTGCGTGGAGGTCGGCTGGTTGGCCAGCCCCGCGCGCCACAGCGCGGCGAAGATCCAGTCGCCGCTGCGGTCACCGGTGAAGACGCGGCCGGTCCGGTTGCCGCCGTGGGCCGCCGGGGCGAGGCCGACGACGGCGATCCGCGCGTCGGCGGGCCCGAGCCCGGGCACCGGGCGGCCCCAGTACTCCTCGTCGCGGAAGGAGGCGCGCTTGACCCGCGCCACCTCCTCGCGCCAGGCGACCAGCCGCGGGCAGGCGCGGCACCCGGAGACCCGGGCGTCGAGCACCGCCAGGTCGCGGACCCCGGCCGCGGAGCGGACGACGCCGGCGGCGCTGCGGGTGACCGGGAACCCGGCCTCGTCGACGGCCACGACGACATCCGATCACCCGGCCCCGGTCGGGGGATCGCCGGGTCAGCGCCCCAGGGCGGTCATCGCCTGGTCGACGAGCTGGAACCGCTGCACGGCCCAGACGGCCGCGCCGACGGCCAGCAGGCCGCCGACGGTGACGACGGCGGAGCTGACCGGGTGCTGCCGGGCGTGCCGCCAGGCGTCCCGGGCCTTGCGGGCGAACGAGGCGAACAGCCGGCGCGCCCAGTCGAACTCGGTCGACCAGACCCAGAGGCCGGCCAGCACGGGCGGGATGGTGAGCGGGCCGGGCAGCACGGCCAGCGCGACGCCGAGGGCGACGAGGAGCAGCCCGGCGAGGAAGACCCCGACCCGCCAGAGCCGGGCCACCGACGGCTTCCGGTGCACCCGGTCCCGGAAGGAGCCCGGCCGGATCGGCCTCGGCCGCCCGAGACCGTCGGCGCAGCTCTCGCAGCGGGTCGCGCCGGGCGCGGCCGGGCGGGCGGTCCTCTCGGCGGTGAGCGTCATGCCGGGGGGGCTACCCCGCACGGCGCCGTCCGATTCCCGAAGGGCGCGACCGGATGGCGGACGACGGATCAGCCGCGGGCGAGGCGCAGCGCGATCCCGTCGAGGATGTCGTGCTCGCTGACGACGACCTCGTCGAGGGCGAAGGCGTCCATGAGCACGCGCAGCACCAGCGCCCCGGCGCCGATCACGTCGACCCGCCCGGGGTGCATGACCGGCAGCGCGGCCCGCCGCGACCGGGTGGCGGTGAGCAGGCCGGCGGTCACCGACCGGACGGCGGAGACGGGGATCCGCGAGCCGTGGATGGCCTCGGCGTCGTAGTGCGGCAGCTGCAGCGCCAGCGCTGCGACCGTGGTGACCGACCCGGCCAGGCCCACCAGCGTGGCGGCCTCGGCGACCGGCACCGCCTCGGCCACCAGCGCCAGCGCGGCCCGGATGTCGGCCTCGGCGCGCTGGATCTCGTCGGCGGTGGGCGGGTCGCCGGCCAGGTGCCGCTCGGTGAGCCGGACGCAGCCGACGTCGACCGAGCGGGCGGCGCGGACGCCGGCGGAGTCGCCGAGCACGAACTCGGTCGACCCGCCGCCGATGTCGACGACGAGGAACGGCGGCCGGGGCGCGGGGTTGCCGTGCGCCCGGGCGGCGGCGTCCAGCGACGCGGTGGCCCCGAGGAAGGACAGCTCGGCCTCCTCGCGGCCGGTCACGACGTCGGGCAGCTTGCCGAGGGTCGCCTCGACCATCTGCTCGAAGTCCGCCCGGTTGGCCGCGTCGCGGGTGGCACTGGTGGCCACCATGCGCACGGCGGTGGCACCCAGCTCGCGGGCGGTGGCCGCGTACTCCTCGAGCACCCGGCGGGTGCGCTCGATCGCCTCCGGCGCGAGCCGGCCGGTGGCGTCGACGCCCTGCCCGAGCCGCACGACCTCCATCCGGCGGACCAGGTCGACGTGCGGCCCGTCCTCGGGGACGTCGGCGACCAGCAGGCGGATCGAGTTGGTGCCGCAGTCGATCGCGGCCGCACGCGTCATCCGTCGTCCTCCGGCAGGGCGCAGGGACCGTTCGCCCACCACTCCCCCATCGCCTCGACCGCGCGGTCGCCGATCGGGTTCACGCCCGGCCCGGCGGCCAGCGCGTGCCCGGCGAGGGCGTGCAGGCACTTGACCCGGTCGGGCATGCCGCCGGCGGTGTTGCGGGTGGGCAGCTCGCCGCGGGCGTCGCGCTCGGCGAGGTAGACCTCGTGCGCGGCGCGGTAGCGCGCGGCCAGGTCGGGGTCGGTGCCCAGCTCGTCCTGCCACTCCCGCATCCGCCCGGTCGACTCCAGGCGGCTCGCGGCGGCCGACGCCCGCGGGCAGGTCAGGTAGTACAGCGTCGGGAACGGCGTGCCGTCCTCCAGGCGCGGCGCCGTCTCCACGACGTCGGGCTGCCCGCACGGGCAGCGGTGGGCCACCGCGGCCAGCGCGCGCGGCGGCCGCCCCAGCTGGCGGGCGACGACGTCGCGCTCGGCGGGGGTGACGGCGGGCCGGGCGCCGGGGGGCACCGGCCGGGGCACGGGCTCGGGGGCGGGCTCAGCCACCGGACCCCGCCGGGTCGCCGTCGGCGGTCGCGACGGACTGCATGAGCCCCTCGTACCACGACGGCCGGGTCGCCGAACCCGTCGGCTCCTCGGGCAGGGTGCCGGCGTCACCCTCGACGGTCGCGCCGTCGACGACGACCACCAGCCGGTCGCCGGGCAGCACGTAGGTCAGCCGCTCGCGGGCCTCCCGCGCCGTGTGGTCGGGATCGGCCTGCCGGTCGAGCTCCTCCTCCAGCTCCTGCGCCCGCTGCTCGAGCTCGGCGCGCTCGGCGGCCAGCTGCACCAGCTCCGCGCGGCCGGCGAGGAACTGCCGCACCGGGCCGGCCAGGGTGAGCGCGAGCAACAGCACCAGGGCGCCGAGCAGCACCGCCCGGCCGGTGAACAGCGGCCGCCGCCGGGTGCCGGTGGCGCGGGCGGGACGGCGGACCGAGCGCCGCTGCCCCGGCCGGCTGGGCGCGGTCGAGCGGGCACCGGTGCGCACCGGGCCGGTGTGCACCGGCCCGGTGGCGCGGGGAACGCCGCGGCCGCCGGCCCGCCGTCCGGCCGCGGCCCCCCGCCGACCCCGGACGCTGCTCATCGTCCGACGGACCTCAGCGGGCCAGGCGGGGGAACGCGGCGGCGCCGGCGTAGCGGGCGGCGTCGTCGAGCTCCTCCTCGATCCGCAGGAGCTGGTTGTACTTGGCCACCCGCTCGCTGCGCGCCGGGGCGCCGGTCTTGATCTGCCCGCAGTCGGTGGCGACGGCGAGGTCGGCGATCGTGGTGTCCTCGGTCTCGCCCGAGCGGTGGCTCATCATGCAGCGGTAGCCGCTGCGGTGGGCCAGGCTGACCGCGTCGAGGGTCTCGGTGAGCGTGCCGATCTGGTTGACCTTGACCAGCAGGGCGTTGGCGGCGCCGCGGGCGATGCCGTCGGCCAGCCGCGCCGGGTTGGTGACGAACAGGTCGTCGCCGACGATCTGGATCCGGTCGCCGAGGGCGTCGGTGAGAGCCACCCAGCCGTCCCAGTCCTCCTCCGACAGCGGGTCCTCGATCGAGACGATCGGGTAGGCGCCGACGAGCTCGGTGTAGTACTCGGTCATCTCGGCCGAGGACAGCGTCCTGCCCTCGAAGGTGTAGCCGCCGTCCCCGTGGAACTCCGTCGCCGCCACGTCCAGGGCGAAGACGATGTCGTCGCCGACGGTGTAGCCGGCCTGCTCGACGGCGCGCGCCATGAGGTCCAGGGCCGCCCGGTTGCTCGACAGGTTCGGCGCGAAGCCGCCCTCGTCGCCCAGGCCCGTGGCCAGGCCCTCCTTCTTCAGCACCGACTTCAGCGCGTGGTAGGTCTCCGCGCCCATGGCGAGCGCCTCGGCGAAGGTGCCGGCGCCGATCGGGGCGATCATGAACTCCTGCACGTCGACGTTGCTGTCGGCGTGGGCGCCGCCGTTGAGGATGTTCATCATCGGCACGGGCAGCAGGTGCGCCGACGGGCCGCCGACGTAGCGGAACAGCGGCAGGCCGGCGGAGTCGGCGGCCGCCCGGGCGACGGCGAGGCTGACGCCGAGCAGGGCGTTCGCGCCGAGCCGCGACTTGTCGGGCGTGCCGTCGAGGTCGAGCAGCCGCTGGTC
This sequence comes from Geodermatophilus sp. SYSU D00691, assembly GCF_054050275.1. NCBI lineage: Bacteria > Bacillati > Actinomycetota > Actinomycetes > Geodermatophilales > Geodermatophilaceae > Geodermatophilus > Geodermatophilus sp. SYSU D00691. Next base: position 174,990 of record NZ_JBJGYZ010000003.1, on the reverse strand, counting down.
GAGCAGCCGCTGCTCGGCGGCGTCGTAGCCGACCAGCTCGGGGCCGATGACGTCGAGGACGCCGTCGACGGCCTTGGTCACGCCCTTGCCGCCGTAGCGCTCACCCCCGTCGCGCAGCTCCACGGCCTCGAAGGCGCCGGTCGAGGCGCCGCTGGGGACGGCCGCGCGGGCGATCGTCCCGTCGTCGAGGGCGACCTCGACCTCCACGGTGGGGTTTCCGCGCGAGTCGAGGATCTCCCGCGCGCCTACGGCGTCGATGCTGGGCACGGGGGCAGCCTATCCAGCCCGGCGCGGCCGGCCGTGCGCACCGCGTCGGTGCCGCCGGTCCTGCGACGATGGACGGCGATGAGCACCCCCGCCGCCCCGGCCCGACCGCACCGGCGGGCGGCGGCCCAGCTGCTGCTCGGCTACCTCCCGCTGCTCGCCGTCGGGCTCGTGCTGCTCGCCGTCCTCGCCCTGCGGCTCTCGGCGGCGCGCGAGCCGCTCGCGGCCGCGACCGCCACCACGACGGCCGACGTCGTCGCCGACGGACGGGCCCCGGACGGCCGCGGGGTGGCGGTCAGCTTCGACGAGGACGGCGCCCGGCGCACCGGCACCCTGGTCCTGCGCGAGCCGGTCGACGTCCCCGCCGGCGCGCAGGTCGCCGTGCGGTACGACCCCGACTCGCCGCCGGAGGACACGGCCGTCTACACCGACGGCGACGCGGCGCACCGCGCGGTGGCCGACCTCGTCTTCGGCCTCGGGGTGACCGTCGCCGTCCTGCTGGTCGCCTCGGCGGTCACCGGGCTGCGGGTGCTCTCCCGGCGGCGGCTGCGCGGGGCGCCCGCGACCGACGCGGTGGGCACCCGGGTCGTCGTCCGCCAGGGACTGGTCGTGCGCAGCTGGCTGGAGCTGGGTACCGGCCGGGGCGAGCGGTGGGTGCCGGTGCACTGGTCGCCGGAGCTGGCCGCGCTGGAGCCCGACGGACCGGTGCAGCTGCGCGGCGACCTCGCCGGGCGCGCCGTGCTGCCGGTGGTCGACGGCGCGGAGGTGTGGCCCTCCGGCCGGCTGCGGTCGCGGCCGCCGCGCGGCGAGCGGGCCGTCGTCGTGCCGGCCGACGCCCCCGCCGGGCCGCCGACCTGGGCCCGGCAGGTGCGCAGCGACGTGGTCGTGGTGATCGCCGCGCCAGTGCTCGGCCTGCTGTGGGCCTACCTCGACGGCAGCGGGACGGCGGGCTTCGTGTTCGCGACCGTGCTGGCCGCGGCGGTGCTGTTCTGGCTGGCCCAGCTGCTCGGCTCGGACCCCAGCCCGCCGCCCCGGCCCAGCCGGCGCTGAACGCCTCCGCGCGGCGCCGCCCGATGCCGCATCGGGCGGTGGCGGGATGACTCACGCCCCGGCTTCGGCGTCCAGCTCCCCGGCGTAGCGGCGGACCGCCTCGCGCAGCGCGTCCTCGGCGTCCCAGCCGCGCTCGGCGGCGGCGACGACCAGCCCGAACAGCTGCTCCCCGAGCGCCTCGGGGCTGTCGACCGCCAGCTCCCCCGCCGGCGGCGTCGACAGCCCGGCCCGGGCCGCGCGGCGGACGAGGGCGGCGCCCCACGAGGCGGCGGGCTGGGAGCGCGAGACGCCCTCGGTGGGCGAGCGGCGCTGCTTCTCCGCCTTCTTGATCTCCTCCCAGCCCGCCTCGACCGCGGCGACGTCCCGGGGGCCGGCGTCGCCGAAGACGTGCGGGTGCCGGCGGACGAGCTTGTCGACGAGGTCGCCGGCGACGTCGTCGATGTCGAAGCGCCGGTCGCCGTCGGCCTCCGCGGCGACGCGGGCGTGGAAGACGACCTGCAGCAGCACGTCGCCGAACTCCTCGCGCATGGCCGCGGCGTCGTCGTCGACGACGGCGTCGTAGGCCTCGTGCGCCTCCTCCAGCAGGTAGCCGCGCAGCGAGGCGTGCGTCTGCTCGGCGTCCCAGGGGCAGCCGCCGGGCGAGCGCAGCCGGTCCATGACGGCGACCACGTCGAGCAGCCGGGCGCCGGCCGGCGGCGGCACCAGGGGCACGCCCGCCAGCTCCCCGGCCGTGCCCAGGCAGACGACGTCGTCCGGCCGGGCCTGCGCGGTGGCGAGGTCGGCCACGTCCCCGACAGCGTTCCCGGCCGCGCGCAGGGCCGCGGCGGTCGCGGCGGCCCCGGGCAGGGCCAGCACCGGCTGCCCATCGCTCACCGCGCGCCACGCGGCGGGGTCGAGCAGGGCCGGCCGGTACGGGCTCACGGGGACGCCGAGCGCGACGGGCACCGGCGTCAGCCCCCGGTCGTGCCCGACGCGGGCTCGTCGCCGTCGAGGATGTCGACCACGCCCTCGTCGGCGGGGACGACGGCGTTCTCCTCGAGGACGCCGTAGCGCGGGTTCACCGTGATGTCGAGATCGTCGCGGAAGTCCTGCACGACGGCCTGGACCTCGTCGTCGATCCCCGAGGAGGCGGCCTCCTCCAGGTCGCCGCGCACGTCCTCGAACGGCTGGACGGTGATGTCGGCGACGAAGGCGACCACCACGCCGAGCCCCTCGACCGGCAGCGTGAACCCCTGCCCGGCCGGCGTGGCCAGGATGCGCTCGGCCAGCGCCTGCGGCAGCGCGTCGGGGGCGCGCGTCTCGGGCTGGGCGAGGGTGGCGTCACCGGGGAAGGCGGCCGCGACCACCGGGTAGCTCGCCGGGTCGGCGGTCAGCTGAGCCAGGACGGCGTCGGCGGCCGGCTGGTCGGGCACGGTGATGTAGCCGAACACGTACTGCTGGAACTGCTCCGGGTTCGCCTCGTACTGCTGCCGCAAGGTCTCCTCGGAGACGGCGTCGTCGAGCCCCTCGGCCCGGGCGATGTCCTGCCGGACGAGCTGCTGGCGGACGTTCTCGAAGACGTCCGCGCGGCCGATGCCCTGCGCTGCGAGCTGCGCGTAGACCTCGTCGGGGTCGTTGCCCTCCAGCAGGTCGTCGATGCGGTCGCGCACCTGCGCGTCGGTGACCGACACGTCCCAGCGCTCGGCGGCGGCGGCGTAGACCTGCTCGCCGACGAGCAGGCTGAGCACCTGCCGGGTGAAGGCGTCCGGGTCGGCCTCGGCGAACGCGGCGACGTCCTCGTCCTCCAGCCGGGCGTCCACCGCGCTCTCCAGCTCGGTCACGGTGATCTGCTCGTCGCCGACATAGGCGGCCACGTTGGGCGAGGTCCGGCAGCCGGCCAGCCCCGCGACGGCGAGGACGGCGGCGGCCCCGGCCAGGACGACCCGGGGAACACGACGCGTGCGCACGCCGCGAGACTCCCACACCGGCCGGAGCGCACGTCGCAGGCGGCCGGCAGCGATGAGTTCTGCGGGGCGCGTGGGTCGTCGTCCTCGTGGAGACCATCGCCGAGAGGTACCGCCGTCGCGCCGCCGCGTTCGAGCGCACGGTCACCGCCGTGCGGGCCGACCAGTGGTCGCAGCCGTCCCCGTGCGCCGCCTGGACCGCCCGCGACGTCGTCGCCCACGTGGTGGGCATGCACGCGGAGATGCTGCGGCCGGTCGGGCGGACCCTGCCGCCGGCCGGCGACGACCCCCTCGTGGACTTCCGCGCGGCCCGCGCCGCGGTGGAGGCCGTCCTCGGCGACCTCGAGCTGGCCGCGACCGCCGCGGACACCCCGGCCGGCCGGCTGACCGTGGAGGAGCACGTCGACCAGGTGGTCAGCGACGACCTGGTCGTCCACCGGTGGGACCTCGCCCGCGCGACCGAGCAGGACGGCCTCATCGACCCGGGCGACGTGGCGCAGCTGTGGGCGGCCGCGACCGCCGTGCCCGCCGAGCTGATGCAGCGGTTCCGCACGCCGGGTGCGTTCGGGCCGGGCATCGAGGTGTACGGCGCCGAGGTCCCGGTCGACGAGGCGGCGCCGCTGCAGGACCGGCTGCTGGGCTTCCTCGGCCGCGACCCCCGCTGGAAGCCCTGAGCGGAGTCCCACGGCCGCACTTCCCGCGCCGTGGGACTCCGCGACGTCAGGAGGCGGCCTTCTGCGGCTCCTGCAGCAGGGACGTCAGCAGGGCGTGCAGGTTCTCCAGCAGGGCGACGTCGCGCAGCGGGGTCCGGCGGTCGGGGCCGACGGGCACCTTGAGCGAGATCGTCTCGACGGCGGCCTTGTAGGTGGCGCCGTCGGCGAGCCGGGCGAGACGCATCTGCTTGGACTCGGGCAGCGGGACCGGCGAGATGCGGATCGCCCGCCCCTGCAGCGACACCTCGGTGATGCCGAGCCGCCGCATGGCCGCGCGGAACCGGGCGACCGCCAGCATGTTCAGCACCGGGGCCGGCGGGGCGCCGTAGCGGTCGGTCAGCTCCTCGAGCACCGCCTGCGCCTGGTCGTCGTCCTGGACCGAGGCCACCTTGCGGTAGGCCTCCATGCGCAGCCGCTCCCCCGGCACGTAGTCGTGCGGCAGGTGCGCGTCGACCGGCAGGTCGACCCGCACCTCCAGCGGCTCGGCCGGCGCCGCCTCGCCGCTGACCTGCGCGCGGTAGTCGGCCACCGCCTCGCCCACCAGCCGGACGTAGAGGTCGAAGCCGACCCCGGCGATGTGCCCCGACTGCTCGCCGCCGAGCAGGTTGCCCGCGCCGCGGATCTCGAGGTCCTTCATCGCCACCGCCATGCCGGCGCCGAGGTCGGTGTTGTGCGCGATCGTGGTCAGCCGGTCGACCGAGGTCTCGGTCAGCGGCCGCCGCGGGTCGTAGGTGAAGTAGGCGTAGGCGCGCTCGCGACCCCGGCCGACGCGGCCGCGGATCTGGTGCAGCTGCGAGAGGCCGAAGGTGTCGGCCCGGTCGACGATCAGCGTGTTGGCGTTGGGGATGTCCAGGCCCGACTCGACGATCGTCGTCGCGACCAGGACGTCGTACTCCTTCTCCCAGAAGCCGACCATGATCCGCTCGAGCTCGTGCTCCTTCATCTGCCCGTGGCCGACGGCCACCCGGGCCTCGGGCACCAGGCCGCGGATCTTCGCCGCCGCCTTGTCGATCGACTGCACCCGGTTGTGGATGACGAAGACCTGGCCGTCGCGCAGCAGTTCGCGGCGGATCGCCGCCGCCATCTGCTTGTCGTCCCACGCGCCGACGTAGGTCAGCACCGGGTGCCGCTCCTCGGGCGGGGTGAGGATCGTCGACATCTCGCGGATGCCGGTCAGCGACATCTCCAGGGTGCGCGGGATCGGGGTGGCCGACATCGACAGGACGTCGACCGCCGTCCGCATCGTCTTGAGGTACTCCTTGTGCTCGACGCCGAAGCGCTGCTCCTCGTCGACGATGACCAGCCCGAGGTCCTTGAACCGGGTGGTCGGCTGCAGCAGCCGGTGGGTGCCGACCAGGATGTCGATCTGCCCGTCGGCCAGCTCCTGCAGGATCTGCCGCGACTCGGCGTCGGACTGGAACCGGGAGAGCACCCGCACCTTCACCGGGAACTGGGCGACCCGCTCGGAGAAGGTCTTGTAGTGCTGGTTGGCCAGCAGCGTCGTCGGCACCAGGACGGCGACCTGCTTGCCGTCCTGCACCGCCTTGAACGCGGCCCGCACCGCGATCTCGGTCTTCCCGTAGCCGACGTCGCCGCAGATGATCCGGTCCATCGGGACCGGCTGCATCATGTCGGCCTTGACCTCGTCGATCGCGGCGAGCTGGTCGGGCGTCTCCTGGAACGGGAAGGCGTCCTCGAGCTCGCGCTGCCAGACGGTGTCCGGCCCGAAGGTGTGGCCCCTGGTGGCCATCCGCGCGCTGTAGAGCCGGATCAGCTCGGCGGCGATCTGCTTGACCGCCCGGCGCGCCTGGCCCTTGGTCTTCTGCCAGTCGGCGCCGCCGAGCTTGGACAGCGCCGGCTGCTCGCCGCCGACGTAGCGGGTGAGCTGGTCGAGGGAGTCGGTGGGCACGAACAGCCGGTCCGGCGGCTGGTTCCGCTTGCTCGGCGCGTACTCGACGATCAGGTAGTCGCGCTGCCCGCCGTTGACCGTGCGGCTGATCATCTCGACGTAGCGGCCGATGCCGTGGTGCTCGTGGACGACGAGGTCGCCGGGCTGCAGCTGCACCAGGTCGACGGCGTTGCGCCGGCGGGCCGGCATCTTCACCGCGTCGCGCATGGTGGTGCCGCGCTGGCCGGTGAGGTCGTGCTCGGTGAGCAGCGCCAGCCCCACGCCCGGGAAGGCGAACCCGGTCTCGAGGTTGCCCTGGGTCACGTGCGCCAGGCCGGTCTCGGGGGCGGTGCCGATATCGGGGACCAGCCGGACGCCGAGGTCGGCCTCGGTGAACTGGTCGGCGGCGCGCTGCGCCGGGCCGGGACCGGCGAAGGTGACGACGACGGCCCACCCGTCGCGGGACCACGAGCGCAGCCGGTCGATCGCCTTGGGCAGGTCACCGGAGAAGCGGTCGACCGTGGTCGCGTCGAGGGTCACCTGCCGCTCGTCGTCCTCGGCCTGGAGGGTGAACGCGCCGGTCGTCCACCACGGCAGCCCGCGGCCGCGGGCGGCGGCCTCGACGTCGGCCAGCTCCCGGAAGGACGACGCCCCGAGGTCCAGCGGCGCCTCGCCGGCCTCCGCGGCGGTCGCCCAGGAGGCGGCGAGGAACTCCTCGGCGGTGCGCACCAGGTCGGCCGACCGGCTGCGCACCCGCTCGGGGTCGCAGACCAGCACGTGCGTGCCGCTCGGCACGAGGTCGGTGAGCAGCTGCAGCTCGCCGCGGATGAGGGCCGGCGTCAGCGACTCCATGCCCTCCACGGCGATGCCCTCGGCCAGCTTGCCGAGCACGTCGACCAGGCCCGGGTGCTCCGCGGCCAGCTCGGCGGCGCGGGCGCGGACGTCGTCGGTGAGCAGCAGCTCGCGGCACGGCGGCGCCCACAGCCGGTCGGGCCGCTCGTCGAGCGAGCGCTGGTCGGCCGCGGAGAAGTAGCGCAGCTCGTCGACCTCGTCGCCCCAGAACTCCACGCGCACGGGGTGCGGCTCGGTCGGGGGGAAGACGTCGAGCAGGCCACCGCGGACGGCGAACTCGCCGCGCTTCTCCACGATCTCGACGCGGGTGTACGCCGCCTCGACCAGGGCGCGGGCGACGTCGTCGAGCTCGGCGGAGTCCGCCGGCGCCAGCTCGACCGGGACCAGGTCGCCCAGCCCCGGGGCCAGCGGCTGCAGCACGCTGCGGACCGGGGCCACCAGCACGTCGATCGTGCCGTTCGCGCCGGGGTGGGTGAGGTCGCGGAGCACCGCAAGCCGGCGGCCGACGGTGTCGGCGCGGGGCGAGAGCCGCTCGTGCGGCAGGGTCTCCCAGGCCGGGAAGGTCTCGACCCGGCGCTCGGGGAGGAAGCAGCGCAGCTGGGCGGCGACGGCGTCGGCGTCGCGCTCGCCCGCGGTGACGACCAGCACCGGCACCCCGCCGTCGTCGCCGCCGCGGGCCAGGGCGGCCGCGACCAGCGGCTGCACCGGCGGCGCGGCGGTGACGGCCAGCTCGGCGGCCCCGGCCGACGCGACGACGCGCGCCATGCCCGGGTCGGTGAGGACGACGTCCAGCACGCCGCGCAGGGTCACGAGGATCGACTCCCGAGGATCACCGGCCCCGCGACGGTGCCGCCGAGTGCGGCGGGGGCCGGCACCCGAGGTTAGTCGTCTCCTCCGACACCTGCCGTCGGTGTCAGCGGACCGGGACCGCCCCGCTGAACACGGCCGGGAAGCGGTGCCCGTCGACGTCCACCGACAGGGTCACGCCACCGAGCTGGTCCTCCGGCACCGCGAAGGAGTAGACCGCGGTGGCCGTGCCACCCGGCTCGACGACGCCGGAGAAGTCGACCGTCCCGTCGTCGTAGAGCGGGCTCGCCTGGGTCGCCGCGGACCCGTAGGCCGCCTGCACCACGACGGCGCCGAGGTCCAGCGGCGCGCCGGAGCCGTTGGTCACCTCGAGGGTGAACACGACCTGGGGCTGCCCTGCGAGGGCGCCGGGACCGGTGTCGCTGGTGATCCCCTGCCGGGCCTCGACCAGCCGCACGGCGGCGCCGTCGGACCACCGGGCCGGCTCGGTGAAGTCCGCCGGCGTCGCCTCGACCGTGCGCGCCGACTCGGGCACTCCCTCGCGCAGCACCACGGGTGCCGCGGCCGCCTCGGTGGCCGGGGCGACCGGCTCCGTGGGCGTGGGGACGGCGTCCGGGTCGACCGGCTCCTCCTCGGCCGGCGGCGGCGCCGAGGAGGGAGCCGGCGCGGCCGCCGTCCCGGGGTCGTCGCCGCGGCCGAGGGTCAGCACCAGGGCGAGCGCGGCCGCGAGCAGGAGCACCAGGGCCGGGAGCAGCCGACGGCCGCGGGCCCGCAGACCCGCCGGGCCGCTCACGCGATCTCCCGGGCGACGAACTCGGTGAACCGCACGTCGACCGGCGCCGTGGCACTGCCGGACACGTACACCAGCAGTCCGACGCTGCCGGGGGCCTGCAGGGCCGCCGTGGTGTCGGTGCGGGTGAGGGTCGGGGTCGCCGGCTCGGTGGCCCCGGTCCACACCGTCGCCGTCAGCTGCGTGGTGCCGGTCCCGGCGACGGTGACCCGCACCTGGAGCTCCAGCCCCGGCGTGTAGGTCAGGCCCGTCACCGGCACCTCGGCGCCGATGAGCGTCTCGGTCGAGCCGGTTCGCCGCACCAGCCCGAGCCGCACGCTGCCGTCGCCCAGGACGCGCACCCGGCCGGAGTACTCCTCGCCGGCGGCGATCCGGCGGCCGGTCACGTACAGCGACGTCCCGCCGCCGGTCGGCACCGCGGACAGCGACACCACCGTCCGGACGTCGGCGGCCGTCTGCGACAGCGACCCGAGGAACGCGCCGGTGTTGGTGCCCCGGCCGGCGGCGAAGGTGGCGAGGCCACCGTCCACCGATTGCCGGGACGTGCCGGCCGACGCCGTCCACGCGCCACCGACGTCGGCGGTGCCCAGCCCAGCGGTGACCGACCGGTCGAAGGTGTCCGAGGCCAGCACGCCGTCGGCCGGCGGCTCCTCGACGTCGGGCTCGGTCACGGTGACCGACCGGGTGGCGGTGCCGGTGGCGCCGTCGTCGTCGGTGACGGTCAGCGTGACGGTGTAGGTCCCGGCCGCGGCGTAGGTGTGCGTCGCCGTGGTCCCCGAGCCCGCGGCGGTGCCGTCGCCCCAGTTCCACGACCAGGACGCGACGTCGCCGTCGGCGTCGGCCGAGGCGGTGCCGTCGACCGACACGTCGAGGTCGTCCGTGGTGGCGTCGAACGCCGCCGTCGGCGCCGCGTTGACCGGGGTGCCGCTCTCGACCGGGGTGACCCGGAAGGAGGTGACGCGCACGGCCGTGGCCGAGGTCGTCGACGACGGCCGGTAGGCCGCCAGGCCGACGCCGCCGGGCGCCTGCAGCGACGCGGTGGTGTCGGTGCGCACCAGCTGCGGGGACGCCGGCTCGGCCGAGCCCTCCGCCCACACCGTCGCCCGGATCTCCGTCGTGCCCGTGCCCGACACCTGCACCCGGGCGTTCAGCGTCGACCCGGGCGCGTAGGTCAGGCCCGGCACCTGGATCTCACCGCCCGGCCAGGACTCCGAGACGGCCAGCCGGGAGAGGGCCAGCCAGACCTGGCCCTCGGGCGTCACGCGCACGCGGACCCGGTAGTCCTGGTTGGCCGCCACCCGGCGGCCGCTGACGTAGACGTAGGTACCCGCGCCGGTCGGCATCGTCGAGAGGCGGAACGACGTCCGCACGTCGGCGGAGGTCTGGGACACGCCGCCGAGGTAGGAGCCGGTGTTGTTGCCGGCGCCGGGCAGGGCCAGCTCGGCCACGCCCGGGGTCACCGACTGGCGGGCGGCACCGGCCGCCACCGTCCACGGGCCACCCACGTCGGCCGTGCCGAGGCCGCCGGTGACCGACCGGTCGAAGCCGTCCTCGGCGAGCACGTCAGCCGCCGGGGCGGTCACCGTGACGTCGCGGGTCGCGGTGGCCGTCGCACCGTCGTCGTCGGTCACCGTCAGCGTCACCGGATACGTGCCGGCCGCGGCGTAGGCGTGCGTCGCGGTGGCGCCGGAGCCGGCGGCGGTGCCGTCACCCCAGTTCCACGACCAGGAGCCGACGCTGCCGTCCGGGTCGCTCGAGGCGTTCCCGTCGACGGAGACCTCCAGGCCGCTGACGGTCTCGGTGAACGAGGCCGTGGGCGCGGTGTTGGCCGCCGTCCCGGTGGCGAGGGCGAAGTGCTGCGCCACCTGCGCCGAGCTCAGCGCGACCGGGTAGACGGCCACCTCGTCGATCGCGCCCGTCAGGGACGGACCGGCGGGGGCGTCCGGGACGCCGGAGGCCACGGTGCCGCCGCCGAACATCCAGTACGCCGGCCCCACGCGGGTGTTGGCCCGGGTCATCGTGGCGTCGGCGGCCACCTGCTCGCCGTCGACGTAGAGCACCGTGCCGGTGCTGCCGACCGTGGCGACGAGGTGGTGCCACTGGCCATCGGTGACCGGCTCCGCGCTGCGGACGGTCTTGTACGTGGTCGCCCGTGGAGCGGTCGGCGCACGGGACGAGAGGCCGAAGGACACCCGGCCGCCGGAGTCGACGTACAGCGCCCGGTCCGTGTTCGCGACGTCGGCCGCGGCGAGGTCCTCCCCGTACTGGGCCACGAGGCCGCCGGCCGACGACGAGGTGCGCACCCACGCCTCGACCGAGAACGCGTCGCCGGGGGTGGTCACCGTGGCAGCGGTGGCGGCCAGGCCGGCGGTGGTCCCGTCGAGCGTGATGGCGGTGTCACCGGCGACGGCACCGGCGGTGCCGCGGGCGACGCCGGCGCCCTCGGTGAGGTTCGCCGTGCCGACGTGGTCGTAGGCCGTCGTGCCGGTCGACTCCCCGAGCCGCCAGTACTGGGCCGGCCCGTCGGCCAGGACGCCGTTGGCGTAGGCGCTGGTGGTCGAGGCCGCCGCCACCGAGTTCGACACCGCGCTGGTGACGGTGTTGCCGAACGGGTCGGTCACGACGACCCGGTACGTCGCGGTGGAGCCCGCGGGCACGGTGTCGGTGAACCGCTGCTGCGGCATCGTCCACCACGCGGAGGACACGGTCGCGGTGTGGATCGGCGTCGTCCCGCCGTTGCGGAACAGCTGGTAGGTGAGGTTCTCGTTGTCCATGTCCCACGACGACGGCCAGACGACCTCGACCTTGCCCGCGGTCACCGAGGTCGCCTGCGGGCGCATCTGGGCGGCCGACAGCTCGGGGCCCCGGTCGTTGGGGGCCACCGAGGACTTCGCGAAGCGGACCAGACCCGACTGCGCCCGCCCGTTCACCGAGGTGAACTCCCCGCCGAAGACGACGTAGTCGCCGCTGCCGGCGACCGACCAGGGGCCCTGGAACTGCTGCGTGTAGGTGCCGGCGTTGATCGTCGGCCAGAAGTGCAGGATGGTCGGGCTCGGCCGCCCCTCCCAGCTGGTGTAGCGCGGCAGGTCCGTGGTCGCGGTCAGCGTGCCGGTGGCGGCGACGGTCATCGCGGTGGCGCGCTGCCAGGTCCGCGGCGCGGGGTCGGGGAAGCTGCCGGCCGTGCTGCAGTCGTGGGCGTGGTTGGCGTTGTACAGGACGGTGCCGTCGGACCACGTGTCGTACGGGTCGCCGTGGCAGTCGTTCATCCACACCAGGTCCATCGTGGTGGGGTTGAAGGCGACCACACCCTCGACGTTGCCGACCTGGTAGGCGTAGACCGTCGCGTAGGCGACGCCGCCGTACATCTTCAGGCTCCAGGCACCGGCCGGGTCGCCGTGGTTGTTGATCCCCCAAGGCTGCGGCACGGTGTCGCCGCCGGAGGTGCTCACCGATGCGAGGGAGTAGGCGGTGACCCCGTTGACCTGGTCGAACTGGCCGCCCAGGACGATGCGGGTGCCGGTCGGGTCGACGACGATGCCCCGGACCGTGTTGTTGGCCGTGGGCGCCCAACCGGTCAGCGCGCCGTTCGTGGCCGAGAAGGCCGCCAGCCGGGTGCGGCTCTGCCCGCCCGCCGACGTGAAGTTGCCGCCGGCGTAGACCGTCGACCCCTGGACGGCGATCGAGTAGACCGCCTGGTTCGTCGTCGGCGCGAAGCCCGGCACGAGCGCGCCGGTGGCGACGTCGAACGCGGCGATGTGCCCGCGCGCGACGCCGTCGACGGTCGTGAAGTCCCCGCCCACGTAGATCCGCGAGCCGTCCGGCGAGGCGACGATGATCCGTCCCTGGCCGTTCAGCGTGTGGTTGAAGCTGTTGATCAGCGCACCCGTGCGGATGTCGAAGGCCAGCAGGTTCGCCCGCGGCGTGCCGGCGCCACCGCCGGCCGGCGTGGCGGTGGTGAAGCTGCCGGTGGCGTACACCGTGTTCCCCACGGCGACCATCGACCAGACGACCCCGTTGGTCTGCACGGTCGGCAGGGCGTCGGCGGACACGGTGCCCGGGGCCGGGGACGTGGGCGCGGTGTCGGCCCGGGCTGCGGATGCCGCGACGGTGCCGAGGGCGACGGCTCCCACGGTCAACGCCAGGCCGAGGCACGCGGCGACGGCTCTGCGGCCGAGACCGTTCACCATCGGAGATGCGGGATCGCTTCGCTTCACTGGCATGTCTCCCCGTCGAGATGGGTCGCCGCGCCGGTGCGGCGGACCGGGCGTGGGCTTCCCCGGCCTGTGGGCGATGGGTGGGTGCTGTCTCGGGACCGCGGTGCGGCGTCGCGGCTCGGAGAGGCCGGTCAGACGACGCGGGCGGGGCGGCCGGGCTCTCCGGCGCTGATCGCGGAGAGCGCCTTGCGCAGCATCGAGCTCGAGGTGTGCATCGTGTAGGGGAAGTACTTCACCTCGACCCCCACCGCGGCGAAGTCGCGCTCCAGCTTGTCGCCCTTGGGAGTGCCCCTCCAGTCATCACCCTTGAAGATGACGTCGAAGCGGACCTGCTCCCAGGTGTCGATCTTGTCCGGGACGACCTCCGCGTGGACGTCGTCGACGAAGCGCAGGCTGCGGACGATCTCCAGCCGCTCGGCCAGCGGGATGACCGGCAGGCGGCCCTTGGTCTGCAGCAGCATCTCGTCGGAGACGACTCCCGCGATGAGGACGTCGCAGTGCTCCTTGGCGTGCCTCAGGATGTTGAGGTGCCCGATGTGGAACAGGTCGTAGGCACCCGGCGCGTAGCCGACCACCGTCATGGGATCCCCCCGATCCTCCGCGGCCCGCCACTCCTCTGGGAGCCGTCGCCTGATGACAATGCGTCACGCAGGAACGACGACGGCGGCGCTCTGCTGCACGAACGCGGCGAAAGCTAACCGAGCCCGGTCACGCATGGTGATCTCTGGACGAAGCTTCACCCCATCGGGCGGCCGCGTCCCCCTCCTCGCGCCGACGGGGCCCCCTGACGGGTGAGGCGCTCCCCGGAGCGGGCTCCGACGGCCATCCACCGGGTTACGGTTTCGCTTTCCGACTGGGGCAACGGCCAGCGGAGCCGCGCCGGGACCGCCCCGCCGCCTCTGCTGCGAGTCGCACGGGGACAGGGAGCTGGGACGGGATGGAACTGAGGGACTACCTCGCGGCGGTGCGCCGGCACTGGGTGCTCTGGATCGCTGCCACGGTGGTCGGCGCGCTGGTGGCGCTGCTGGTCGTGGCGCAGACGCCGAAGACGTACGAGGCCACCTCGACGGTGTTCGCCTCCGTGTCACCGTCGATCCCGAACAACTCCTCGTTCGTGCAGTCGCGCGTGAAGAGCTATCCGGAACTCGTCGACAGCGCGGCGGTGCTCACCCCCGTCCTCGACGACCTCGACCTGGACGAGTCGCTGGCCGACCTGCGCTCCCGCGTCTCGGCGACCAACCCGGCCGACACGACCCAGCTGCTCGTGACCGTCAGCGGGCCCGACCCCGACGAGGCGGCCGCGGTCGCCAACGCGGTTGCGGACCAGTTCGCCGATGTCGTCGAGACGCTGGAGACGCCCTCGTCGGGCGACGAGCCGATCCACCTCACCCTCGCCGACCCGGCCGTGGCTCCGACGTCACCGTCCTCGCCGGTCACGCTCTACGTGGTTGCGCTGGGCGTGCTCGTCGGGCTCTTCCTCGGCCTGGCCGCAGCCGTCGTGCGCAGCCGGCTGGACCCGACCGTCCACGACGAGGACGACCTCCGCCGCGCGCTGGACGACGACGCACCCGAGCTGCTCGTGCAGCCGATCGGTCGCGGACGCCGCAGCGCGCTGACCGGGCATCCGGCGGTGACCCTCGCCCGCCGCCTCGAACTGCGTGCCGAGGAGCGGCCGATACGTGTGGTCCTCGCGTCGCCCTCGCCCGCCGAGACCCGGGCGACCCGCGCCTTCGCCGACCAGGTGGCCGAGGTCCTGCGCGGCCGCGGGCTGACGACCGCCGTGACCGGCCCGGACGATGCCGCCGGCGACGAGGAGGCGCGGGTGCGCCTGGAGATCGTCGACCCGCTCGTGCCGCAGCGGGTGTGGCAGCAGGTGGCGCGACGCTCCGATGTCGTGCTCGTCGTCGCCCGTGGCCGGGTCCAGGGCCGCGAGGTCCAGGAGATGCGCAGCATCCTGCGGGCGGTCGGCATCGTGCCGCTCGCCGTCGCGCTGGTGCCGCGTCGGCTCCGCCGCCTGCCGAAGGCCGCCGGACGGCCCCGCATTGACCCGCCGGCCGTACCGGGTGCCGGGCGGGGACCGGCCGACGCGCCGGCCCCGGTCGCCGGCCGTCCGGCCGAGGAGGAGCACGCCGGCGCGGAGCCGGCGGCCGCGTCGTCGGGTGGGGAGCACAGCCAGAGGTGGTGACGAGCTCCGCCACGCGCACCGGGCGTTCGGCGGAGGCCGCAGCGGCTGCACTGCTGCAGCGGCCGCCCCTCCGCCTCGTGGCGTGCACCTTCCTCCTGGTGCTCACCACGGTGGGCTGGCGGCGCGGGGAGTACTTCTCCGGTTCGCTGGACCCCGTGGTCCTCGCCAAGGGCCTGCTCAGCGTCACGGCCCTCGCCCTGGCGTTCCTCATGGCCCAGAAGGCGCGCCGGCTGGGCCTGGGGACCGGAAGCCTCTGGGTGCTGGCCGTGGTGCTCGCCACCTCCGCGCTGGGAGCGCTGACGCACGGCGTCGCGTTCGCCGGCGGGGTCGTGGCCGTGCGCGCGGCCATCCTGGCGGTGACCGTCGTGCTGCTGCTGCGCGCGTTCCCGTCTGCGCAGGTGTTCACGGCGCTCACCTGGTGCTGTGCCGCGCTCGGGGCCGTGGCCGCGACCACCGGGATCTCGACGCTGGGAGGCGGTCGGCTGTCCGGCGGCGTCCCGGAGATCGACCCCAACGAGCTCGCGCTGCTCGCGTCGTTCGTGGTGCTCCACGCCGCCTGGCGACTGGTCCTCGGCGGCGTGGGTCCCGTCGATCTCGCCGCCGCCACCGTGGCGTCCGGCGTGATCTGGGCGACCGGCTCGCGGACGGCGCTGCTCATGCTCGTCGCCGCGATCGTCGTCGTCCTGCTGCACGTCCGCCGTCCGCCGGTCGCGCTGGTGGTCGGCGGCCTGGTCCTGGCAGCCGTCGGCTGCCTGCTCGCCGCCACCGACCCCGGGGTGCTCACCGGGTTCCTGGAGCGGGACGGCGCGGGCACCAGCACCCTGGAGTCCCGCTTCATCGCCTGGGATGCGGCCACCACGTGGGCCGACGACGCCTGGCAGCTCGTCTTCGGAGGCGGCCTGTCGGTCAAGATCATCCCGGTCGCGGGCCAGTGGTGGGACACGCAGCCGCTGGACAGCAGCTGGGTGTCGCTCCTGGTGCAGACGGGCGTGCTGGGCCTGCTGGTCTGCGGCGCCTGGGCGCTCTGGGCCCTGCGCGGCGCCTTCCTGGCCCCCCGGGAGCACCGGGCCCTGTTCCTCGGACTCCTGGTCTTCCTGCTCGGCCGCAGCGTGCTGGAGAGCGGGCTGTTCGACGCCACGCCGGCCTTCCTGGGCTTCGTGGCGGTCTCCCTGCTCGCCGAGGGCGGGTCGCGCCGCCGGCTGGGCGACGAGCTGCGCCCGGCCGCGGTGGCCCCCTCCGCTCGCCCGGCCCCCGTGGACACCGTCCCGCACGCCGGCTGAGGGCTCGCCCCGCGGCCCGCTCCGCACGACCGCGCGAACGAGGGCCCCAGGCTCCGTCCTCTGCGCCGAGCCGGGACCCCGGCCGGGTTGGCGACCGGCGCCCGGCCGCCGGCGCGGTCAGGCGGGAACGGGCTCCGGCTGCCGGCGGGCTCGGCGGGTCATCGGCACGACCACTGCCTGCCGGACCGCGACCGCGGTCAGCGCGGGGCCGGCCGCGAGGGCGAGCGGCGCCCAGGCCACCGAGCCCGGCGCCAGGAGGACGAGGGCGGCCACGGCACCCAGGGAGCCGAACTCGAGGATGCGCAGCAGCAGCACCCGCTGCTGCCCGCCGTGGACCGAGGCCAGGGACGAGTACGGCAGCAGCACGGCACCGGCTGCGGCGTACGCGGTCCAGCCGATGACGGCCGCCACGGGGACCGCGTAGCCGCCGCCCGTGAGCGCGGGTCCGAGCCACGGCAGCGCGCCCAGCCCGGCGGCGCCGATCAGCAGGATGCCTGCGGTCAGCCCCAGTGCGGCACGGTCCGCGGTGCGCAGCGCCGATGGCGCCGCCGCCCCCCGGTCGCGCAGGACCACGAAGTGCGGGAGGAGGAACGACCCGACCCCTGCGACCAGGGTCAGCATGGGAGCGGTGTAGACCCGCGCGGCCTCCAGCGGTCCGTACGCGGCCGCGCCGACCGCGGCCACGACGAGCACGCGCAGCAGGGTCAGCGAGACCGGCCGGATGGTCTGGGCGGCTGCCCGCCAGGTGCCGAAGGCCGCGACGGCGCGCAGGTCCGGCCGCCGCCAGGGGCCGGACGGCCGCTCGGGCCCGGGCACCAGGAACCAGGCGACGACGGCGGCGGCGGTCTGCCCGGCCAGCAGGGCCACCACGAAGGAGCTCAGCGTGACCCCGCCGGCCAGCCCGGCCGCGCCGAGCGCGGCCATCGCGCCGACCAGGCTGGTCGTGTCGACCACCGGCAGCGCCCGGTACCGGCCGGTGGCCATGAGCAGCCGGCGCAGCGTGTCCTCGACGACGAAGGCGGCGCACGCGGGGCCGAGCAGCAGCCCCGCCCACACCGGTACCAGCCCGCTGACCAGGGCCGCGCCCGCGCCGGCGAGCGCGGCGGCGGTGGAGACGAGCACCGTCCAGACGTGCAGGCCGGCGCGCACCCCCCGCTCGCGCCGATCGAGGACGGTCAGGGAGTCGCCGACCATCCCGCTGCACACCGCGGTGACGAGGACGAGCGCGCCGTAGACGAGCGCGAAGACGGCGAGCCCACCGGCGCCGAGCAGCCTCGCGGCGGCGACCTGGAGCGCGAGGCCGGCCACCGCCTGCGTGCCCTGGCCCAGCACCGCCGCCGTCGCCCGCCGGCGCAGCAGTCGCAGCACCCAGGAGGTCACCGCGGGATCCTCCCGGACGTCAGCGGGCGTCCGCGGCGACGGCGCGCCGCTGGCGCAGGGAGTGCCGGACGAGCCGGGCGACGACGTGCCCCCGGGTGTCCCGCGGGCTCACGTAGCAGCGGGGCAGGGTGACCCGGTCCCCTGGGACGTAGTCCCCCGTCACGCAGGCGTTGTCGTAGCCCGCGGCGCGGACGGCGTCGGCCGCGGCCGCGTCGTAGGAGCCGTACGGGTAGCAGAAGCCGGGGACCTCGCGCTGCAGGACGTCCTCGAGCACCCGCCGGCTCTGCCCGACCTCGGCGGCGAGTTCGGCCGGGTCGGCATCTGCGAGCCGGGCGTGGGTCATGGTGTGGCTGCCGACCTCTTGCCCGGCGGCGGCCACGGCACGCACCTGGTCGGCGTCCATGATCCGGAAGCGCGGACCGGTGTCCCAGGTGTTCTCCCCGCCCATCCGCCCGGCGACGACGTACACCGTCCCGGTCATGCCGTGCCGCTCGAGCACCGGGACGGCGTGGTCGAGGAAGTCGGTGTAGCCGTCGTCGAAGGTGAGGCCGACCAACCGGTCGGCCGCACCTCGGTCGACGGCGCGCACCAGCTCGGTCTGCGAGACCCCGCGCAGGCCGAGCCGGCGCAGCAGCCGCAGGTGCCGGTCCAGCCGGTCGGGGTGCACCCGGAGGTGGTGCGGGTCCGGCTCCGTGGACGGGCTGATCGAGTGGTACATGAGGATCGGGGGGACGGGCAGCCGAGCGCCCGCGCCGCTCACCGGGAGCTCTCCGCGCTCGCGAGCGCCCCGGCCGCGGGCACCGCCACGGCGGCACCGCGCCCGGAGCCGGCGCCTCCCAGGGCGGCCACCGCCGCCACCAGCTCGGCGGTGTACCGCTCGGGAGCGTGCAGACGGCGGGCCCGCGCGGCGTCGGCCAGCGCGGCCTCGCGGCACCGGGGCCACTCGTCGACGATCTGCTGCACCGCGTCTGCCCAGTCGCCGGGCCGGCCGGGGTCGACGGCCCGCGCCGCGGCGTACCCCGCCACGGCCTCCCGGAGGCCGCTGTGGGCGCTCACCACCAGCGGCCGGGCGGCCTGCAGGGCCTCCACCGCGGTGTTGCCGAACGACTCGTCCCCGACCGAGGGCACCAGCACCACGTCGGCTTCGGCGAGGTGCGGCCAGACGTCGGCCCGGAAGCCCGGGAAGTCGACGCGCTCGTCGAGGTCGGCGTCGGCCACTGCGGAGCGGAGCTCCTCCTCGAACCACTCGTAGCCCGGGAACACGGAGCCGACCAGGGTGAGGTGGGCGTCCACGCCCCGGTCCAGCAGCTCGCGCAGGCTCGCCACGGCGACCTGCGGGCCCTTGCGGGGCGAGAGCCGGCCGACGTAGAGCAGCCGCACCGGACCGGACAGCTGCGCGCGGGCCGGGACGGGGTCGGCCGGCCCGCGGACGGCGTTGTGCACCACCGTGCTCCGGCGGCGCAGGCGGGGTGCCACCTCGGCGAGCACGTCGAGGGTGAAGCGGCTGTTGGCCACGATGCGGTCCGCCAGGGCGGGGCACAGCGCCATGCCGTGCCGCAGCAGACGCGGCGCCGACTGCTCGGCCTCGTGCACGTGGCACACCGACCGCCGGCCGGCGAGACGGGCCAGCAGCGGCCAGGACGGGAGGGTCAGGGTGCTGACGTAGACCCCGGCGGCACCGTGCCGGCGCAGCAGCCGCAGCGCGGGCAGGAAGCCCCGGACGGCCTGGCCGACGAGTGAGAGGGCACCGCGCGGGCGCAGCGCCGAGTTGCGCAGGACCGGCATCGGGCACTGCTCCACGCGCAGGCCGCGGGCCTCGAGCTCGCCGACCAGCGGGCCGGGGCCGGGCAGGGCGACGGTCACCGCGAAGCGGGTGGCGAGCGCCGTCGCGGACTCCAGCAGCACCCGGTCGGCGCCGTACAGCTCCGCGCCCGGGTGCACGACCAGGAGCGGGGGGCGGTTCGAGTCCTCCGCGCTGCTCATCGCGGCAACCGCCCCATCTCCCGGAACCACTTCACCGCGGCGAGGGCGAGGAACCCGGCGGCCGCCAGGAAGAGGACGGCGTAGACGGGGACGAACAGCCACGGAAGGCCGAACAGGACGAAGGCGCAGGCCAGCAGGCCGTAATCGGTCGGCAACGTCAGGAGGGAGCGGCCGATGCCGACCTTCTCGGCGGTCGGCTGCGCGCGGGTGGGCACCCCGTGCTGCGCGCGCAGCGCCTCGTTGAGCATCGTCCCGAAGTACGTCACCGCGTCGACGACGCAGTAGCCGAGCGGCACCAGCAGCCAGCGCGGGTCCACGTCGGCGAAGCGGTGGAGCCCGATGAGCACGCCCAGGTGCAGGCTCGAGGCCTTGGCGGCGTCGACCATGTGGTCGAGCCACTCCCCGGCCGGCGACCCGCCGCCGCGCAGCCGGGCCAGCTGCCCGTCAGCAGCGTCCAGCGCGTAGCCGAGCACCAGGCAGCCGGCCACGGCCAGCCCCATCGGCACCGACGGCGGGACGAGCGCGAGCAGGGCGATGCCCGTGGCCGTGAACACGGCGCTGATCGCGGTGACCGCGTTGGGGGTGAGCCGGGCGTGGAAGGCCAGCGCGGCGAACAGCCGGCCGAGCCGCCGGTTGACGAACCGGGAGTACGCCGGTGCACCGGCGGCCCCCTTCTGAGCGGCCGACAGCCTGCGCAGCGTCTCCCGCAGCCCCGCCGCGGCAGGCTTCCCCGGGCGGGAATCGACGACCGCCGTCACCTGTGCCTCCGTGTCCTCTGTCCGTGCGGGCACGCCACCGTCCACCGGGCGGCGTCCTGCCCGTGTGACCAGCATCGACGGCCGACGCCCCCAGAGGGGAGACCTGGCGGGTTCCCCTCACCCACACGGGTCAGCGCGGGCCGGCCGTCACCCGACCGGGGGAACGGTCAGGCTGTCGAACCGGCCGCCGGCGACGACCTGGGTCCCGCCGCCGGTCACCACGAGCGCCTCGACCACGTTGCTGGTGGCGGTGTTGCCGTCGCGGTTGCCCTCGACCGGGCCGACGCCGGGCACCGGCGCCCAGGGGAGCAGGCTGCCGTCGCCGGCGCTGACGGCGGCGAGCCGGCTGCGGCTGACCCCGCCGACCGCGGTGATCGCGCCCCCGAGGTAGGCCCTGTCCGCGGTGGCCGCGATGGCCCGCACCTGGCTGTTCACGGCCGGCCGCCAGCTGTCAGCAGCGTCCCGGTGGCCGTGTCGAACGCGGCGACCCGGTTGCGGGCCTGCCCGTCGACCTGGGGGCGAAGGAGGAGATGAGCTCGCCCGTGCGGATGTCATAGGCGAGCAGGTTGCTGCGCGGGGTCTCCTGCTCCCCCGCCGGGCGGGCCGAGGTGAACAGACGCGGCGGTGGTCCGTGCGCTGCTCAACCCGTTCTCCCCGCTCTCGGTCCGCGGCCCGGTCGAGGGACCGGGCCGCACGGCAGCCTGTCACGACCGGTGACGGGCATGGATCACTCGTTGCGGTGCATTCCTCCTGGCCACGAGCGAACAGCCCCCGCGACCGCACGGAGGGTCACGGGGGCCGTGCGTCGTCACCGCGCGGCGGTGACGCTCAGCTCGTCGAAGCGGACCGCGGTGGCGGCGGTGGCGCTGCTCGGCCGGTACGCGGCCAGGCCCACCCCACCCGGCGCCTGCAGCGCCGCGGTGCTGTCGGTGCGCGCCAGCTGCGGCGCGGCCGGCTCGGCCTGCCCGGCCACCCACACCGACCCGGTCACCGTCGTCGTCCCGACCCCGGAGACCTGCACCCGCACCGCCAGCGTCGTGCCCGGCGTCCAGGTCAGCCCCGGCGCCAGCACCTCACCGCCCGGGTAGGTCTCCACGTTCCCGGTCAGCCGCGACAGCGCCAGGTAGACCGCACCGTCGGAGGTGATCCGGGCACGCACCCGGTACTCCTCCCCCGCCCCGACCCGCCGGCCGGTCACGTACACGTACGTGCCACCACCGGTGGGAGCCGAGGAGAGCATGAACGAGGTGCGCACGTCGGCGCTGTCGGTGCTCACCGAGCCCAGGTACGACCCGGTGTTGTTGCCGGCACCGGGCAGCGCCAGCTCCGCCACACCACCGCTCACCGACTGCCGGGTCGCACCGGCCGCCACGGTCCACGCACCACCGACGTCCGCCGTCCCGAGACCCCCGCTGACCGTGCGGCCGAAGGTATCGGCGGCCAGCGCGATCGGGGCGTCGGGGGCACTGACCGTGACGGTGCGCGTCGCCGTGGCGGTGGCGCCCTCGTCGTCGGTCACCGTCAGGGTGACCGTGTAGGTGCCGGCGGCGGCGTAGGTGTGCGACGCCGTCGTGCCGGTGGCCCGGCCACCGTCCCCGAAGGCCCACTCCACCCGGGCCACCCGGCCGTCGCCGTCGGTCGAGCCGGTGGCGTCGACCGCGACGGTCAGGCCGGTCGCCTCGGCGGTCAGGGCCGCCGTGGGCACGCGGTTGACGTGCGGACCGGCGCCCACCAGCCCCACGCGGAAGCTGCTGAGGCGGACCGCGGTGGCGGCGGTGGCGCTGCTCGGCCGGTACGCGGCCAGGCCCACCCCACCCGGCGCCTGCAGCGCCGCGGTGCTGTCGGTGCGCGCCAGCTGCGGCGCGGCCGGCTCGGCCTGCCCGGCCACCCACACCGACCCGGTCACCGTCGTCGTCCCGACCCCGGAGACCTGCACCCGCACCGCCAGCGTCGTGCCCGGCGTCCAGGTCAGCCCCGGCGCCAGCACCTCACCGCCCGGGTAGGTCTCCACGTTCCCGGTCAGCCGCGACAGCGCCAGCCACACCCCGCCGTCCGCGGCCACGCGCACCCGCACCCGGTACTCCTCCCCCGCCCCGACCCGCCGGCCGGTCACGTACACGTACGTGCCGCCACCGGTGGGAGCCGAGGAGAGCATGAACGAGGTGCGCACGTCGGCGCTGTCGGTGCTCACCGAGCCCAGGTACGACCCGGTGTTGTTGCCGGCACCGGGCAGCGCCAGCTCCGCCACACCACCGCTCACCGACTGCCGGGTCGCACCGGCCGCCACGGTCCACGCACCACCGACGTCCGCCGTCCCGAGACCCCCGCTGACCGTGCGGCCGAAGGTGTCCTTGACCAGCGGCGCCGTGTCGATCGGCGCGGTGGCCGTGACCTGCCGGATCGCACCGCCGGTGCCACCGTCGTCGTCGGTGACGGTCAGCGTGACCGTGTAGGTGCCGGCGGCCGTGTAGCGGTGCGTCGCCGTGGCGCCCGTGCCGGTCGTACCGTCACCGAAGTCCCACGCGTACGCGATCACCGAGCCGTCGACGTCCAGACTGGCCGCCGCGTCGACGGCGACGTCCAGGTCCGCCGCGGTGGCGGTGAAGGCCGCCTCGGGGAGCTGGTTGACCGGCGCGGACGCCACGGAGACCAGCGTCGTCGCCGTCCTGGTCGCGCCCTTGTCGTCGGTCACCGTCAGCGAGACCACGTAGGCGCCGGCGGCGGCGTAGGTGTGCCGCGCGGTGCCGCCGGTGGCCCGCTGACCGTCCCCGAAGTCCCAGGCGTAGCCGGTCACGCTGCCGTCGCTGTCCACCGAGCGGCCGGCGTCGACGCTCACGGTCAGCTCGTCCGCGGTGGCGGTGATGCGGGCCGTCGGCGCCATGTTCGGCACGACGGCGCCCCCGCCGGTGGCGTGCGTCCTGATCTGCTCCGCCGAGAGCGCGCTCGGGTAGAGCGCGACCTCGTCGATGCGGCCGGTGAAGGTGTTCACCCCACCGAGGGCCCTGTCGCTGCCGACGCGCAGGTAGCCGTTGTACGACTGGCCGCTCGAGGTGTCGGCGCGCGAGCCCACGAGGACGCCGTCGACGTAGAGCGCCATGCCGGACGAGCCCATCGTCGCGGCCACGTGGTGCCATGCGCCGTCGTTGTAGGACGCGGTGCTGGTCACGGTCCGGGGCAGGGTCATGCCGAGGATCGACGGGGCGTTGACCCCGAAGTTCAGCCGGCCGTTCCCGTCCAGGTAGACCTGCCGGTCGTACGTGGAGCTGTTGCCGCTGGCCTTGCTGGCGAAGCCGATGATGCGGCCACCGCTGGTCGACGTGGTCTGGAACCACGCCTCCTCGGTGAACGTGTTGGGCACCGCGCGGGCCGTGCCGGTGGCCATCGAGGCCGACGAGCTGCCGTTGAAGCTGTACGCGGTGTCGCCGGCCACGGCCCCGGTCACCCCGCGGGTCACACCCGAGCCGACGGTCATGGGGCTGGTGCCGATGGCGTCGGCCGCGGTGCCCGAGCGCTCACCGAGCCGCCAGTGCGACGAGGCGCCGTCCGCGCGCACCGTCTCGGCGTAGGGCCGCGTCTGACCGGCCGTCGGCGCCGGGACGACGTCGACCGCGACCCACGGCGTCGCCACGGTGTTGCCGAACGCGTCGGAGGCGGTGACCCGGTAGCGCAGCGCACCACCGACCCCGGAGTCGGTGGCCGACATGGCCGACCGCTTCCACCAGGTCGACGCCTGCACCGTCTCGGCTACCGGCAGCTCCTCACCCTCGCGCTCGAGGCGGTAGACGAGGGCGGCGTTGTCCTGGTCGGAGGTGGCCGTCCAGGACACGGTCACCTGCCCCGGGGCCGGGGAGGTGGCGGTGGCCGTGAACCCGTCCACGGACGGGCCCACCTGGTTCGGCGCGAGGTCGCGCAGCGCGTAGCGCACCAGGCCCTGCTGGCCGACCCCGTTGACCCGCGGGAACTCGCCGCCGTAGACGACGTACCGGCCGTGCCCGGTGACCGACCAGCCGGCCTGCTCCTGGCCGGTGTAGGTGCCCGGCGTCATGGTCGGGAACCAGGGCAGCAGCGATCCGGCGGGCGAGCCGCGGAAGTTGCCGTTGGTGATGGTCGAGTTCCCGACGGTGCCGGTCGGCGCGAGCGTGAAGGCGACACCGAACTTGTGCACCCGCGGGCTCTGCTCCGGGAAGCCGCCGATGTTGGCGCAGTCGTGGCTGTGGCTGGCGACGTAGACGACGCCGTCGGACACGTGGTTCGAGTACGAGTCGCCACGGCAGTCGTTGATCTCGACGATCGCGCCGCCGTCGGCCTTGACCACGAAGGAGCCCTCGAGGTTGCCCGGGCCGAAGTAGTCGTAAGCGGTGCCGATGACCAGATCGCCGGAGGTGCTCAGGCTGTAGACCGCCGAGTTCACACCCTGGTTGGTCAGCTTCTGGTTGATCGCGAACGGGTTCGTCGCGCCGGTGACCGGGTCGAGCGCCGTCACACCGGTGGCCTTGACACCGTTCATGGAGTCGAACCGGCCGCCGGCGATGACCTGGCCGGTGCCGGCGACGGTCAGCGCGAGCACGGCGTCGCTCGTGCTGCGGTTGCCGTCGGAGTTGCCGGTGGTCGCGCCGACGCCCGGGACAGGGGCCCAGGGCAGCAGGCTGCCGTCGGCGGCGCTGACCGCGGCGAGCCGGCTGCGGCTGACGCTGCCGACCGCGGTGATGCTGCCGCCGAGGTAGACGGTGTCGTTCGTCGCCGCTAGCGCGGCCACCTGGCTCTGGACGGCGGGCGCCCAGTCCGCGACCAGCGCGCCGGTAGCGGTGTCGAAGGCCGCCACCCGCCGGCGGGTCTGCCCGTCGACGGTGGTGAAGTCGCCGGCGGCGTAGAGCCGCGTGCCGTCCGGGGACGCGGCGAGCGCGAGCACCTGACCGTTGAGGTCGTGCGCGAACGACGTGATCAGCTCGCCGGTGCGGATGTCGTAGGCGAGCATGTTGTTCCGCGGGGTCTCGTTCGTGCCGACGGCGGCGCCCGCAGGCCGCGCGCTGCTGAAGGAACCGCCGACGTAGACGGCGTTGCCGACGACGACCTGGGCCCAGGCCACACCGTTGATCTGCACCGTCGGCAGCGCATCCGCCGTGACCGTGGTCGGGGTGGCCGCCGAGGCGGTGAGCGGCAGCGAATCGGCGCGGGCCGTGCCACCGGGCAGCAGGGTCATCGCCCCCGCCGCCGTCAGCACGGCCATGAGGCCGGACAGGGCGCGCGCGGACGCGCGCGCCGAGAGTGCGGTCATGCCAGTTCCCCCGTGTCTCCCCCTGGCCGGACCGGGCAAGCCACCCGACCGACACGTACGGAGAGTGACCATGACACGGATCCGCGAGCTCTCGTGTCACACGTACCGGTGATGACCTGGGCAGATACCCCGGACGAGGGAGCCCATGGTGGCCGTGCGTGAGTGCCACGCCCGGACGCACGCACAGGTCAGCCCCGGGCGGCGCGTGCCGCCCGGGGCTGTCCTGCGGGTCTTGCTGGTGCGGGGGGGTCAGTCGACGGGGCCGCTGAACACCAGCAGCGGGGCACCGGCCTCGTACCCGACCTCGACGGTGACCAGGTCGCGCTGGTCCGCCGGCACGGTGAAGACGTAGACGCCGTCCGCGGTCCCTCCCGGCTCCACCATGTCGAGGCCGAAGGGCCGCTGGGACGGATCATCCAGCGGGGAAGCGGGAGTGCGGTCGGCGCCGTAGTACATGTTGACCGCCGCGCCCGCCACCGCGATCGGCTGCGTCGTCCCGTTCTCGATGCGGACCGTCACCCGGACCGCCGGCCCGGCGATGTTGCCCGGGCCGTTCGCGGTGCCCTCGATCGCCTCGACGGCTGTCAGGGTGGCGACCACGCCGTTGCCGACGGGGGCCGGCGAGTCCAGCGCGACCTCGGGCAGTTCCGGCGGTAGCTGGTCGACGACCTCCGTCGGCCCGGTGGGCGTCGGCGTGGGCGGGTTCGGCACGACGCCGGCCTCCGGCGCGGTACCCGCGGTGCTCGAGGCGGCCGCGCGGTCGGAGTCAGACGTCCCGCCGTCCCCGTCGAGGACCACCAGCAGCGCCACCAGGGCCGCCACCACGACGGCCGCGACGGCGGCCAGGACGACGGTCCGCCGGTGGCGGCCGGGGGCGTCCGGCGCCGGACCCCTGGTCGGCGATTCGGTCGTGGTCACGCGGTCCACCCCCCGTGGACGCCCGTGCGGGCGTCATCCGTGCTGGAACTGATCGCGGCGAGGTCCTCCACGGGGCGGGCCGGGGTGGGCACGAGCAGGTCCCCCAGGGGGACGTCCTCGGGCCCGCCGGCGGCGACGCGTCGACCGGAGGGTCGCCGGCGCGGGACGTCGCGGGCGGCGAGCCGCAGCGCCAGCTGCTCGTAGCCGTCCGCCACGTCGTCCCAGTCGTAGCCTGCGGCGAGTTCCCTCGCCCGGGTACCAGCCTTGGCGACCGCGTCCGGGTCGGCCTCGGCAGCGTCGATCCGCGTGGCCACCTCGGCGGCATCGGCGAAGTAGCGTCCGGCATCGGCGACGACCTCGCGGTTGAAGTCGACGTCGAAGGCGAGGACCGAGGCGCCGGCACCGATGGCGCGCAACAGCGACGGGTTGGTGCCGCCGACCGAGTGCCCGTGCAGGTAGGTGAACGAGTGCGCGTACAGCTGGTCGAGCTGGACCTGGTCCCAGACGCCGCCGAGGAACCGGACGCGGTCGTCGGCGAGGCCGTGCACCGTGGCTGTGTACTCGTCGGAGTAGGGCGCCGAGCCGACCACGACGAGCGGCTTGCGGGCGTCACTGCGCACGTAGCCGTCGACGATGACGTCGACGTGGTTCTCGGGCTCGAAGCGGGCGACCACGAGGTGGTAACCGCCAGGCTCGAGGGCCAGTTCGGCCAGCCGGTCCGCGCCGGGCTCGATGAGCGGCGCCCCGTAGGCGAGCAGGGTGGTGGGCGCCTCGAACTCCCGGTCGTAGTAGTCGGCGATGCCCTGGGCGTCGGCGATGAGCACGTCCGACCAGCGCACGGCCAGTGACTCGGCGAGCCGGTAGTAGCGCCGGCCGGTCCTCCCCCACTTCGCGCGCTTCCACTCCAGCCCGTCGACATGCGTCGCGACCGGGATCCGCGCCAGGCGGAGGGCCGGCAGCAGCGGCGCGTTCGCGGCGTTGAAGACGATCGCGGCATCGGTGCGGCGCCGCACGAGGTGCGCGACGGAGAGCGCGGAGTGGCTCAGCGTCTCCAGCGAGCGCTTGCGGGCCGCGGGGAGGTGGACCAGCTGCATCCCGAGGTGCTCGGCGGGGCGGTCCTCCTGCCCGGGGACCGTGCGGCAGTAGACGACCACCTCGTGGCCGCGCTCGGCCAGCCGGCGGCCGACCTCCTCGACGGCGGTCTCGAACCCGCCGTACCGGGCGGGGACGCCGCGCGTCCCGACCATCGCGATCCGCATCGTTTCCCGTCCGTTCTCATCGCAGCGCTGTCCACGTGGCAACCGCTCACGCGGTCGAGCGCTCCTACTGTCGGTGCTCGGGGTCTCCTTCGACCCCGGACGGCGGAAGGGCGTCACCCTCAGGAGTGACGCCCTTCCGGCGGTCGGTGCGAGGGCTCAGTAGGCCCCGGAGCGGCTGAGCACCGCCCGTCCGGTCTTCCACAGGATCAGCAGGTCGAGGGCGAGCGACCAGTTCTCGACGTAGCGGAGGTCGAGGCGGACCGACTCCTCCCAGGACAGGTCGCTGCGCCCGGAGATCTGCCACAGGCCGGTCAGGCCGGGCTTCACGAGCAGCCGGCGGCTGACCTGGGAGTCGTAGTTCGCGACCTCGGCGGGCAGCGGCGGCCGCGGGCCGACCAGCGACATGGAGCCGCCGAGGATGTTGAACAGCTGGGGCAGCTCGTCGAGCGACAGCCGGCGCAGCCAGCGGCCCACCGGGGTGACCCGCGGATCGGCGCGCATCTTGAACAGCAGGCCGTCGGAGATGTTGTCGCCGCGCAGCTCCTCGAGCCGCCGGTCGGCGTCGGCGACCATGCTGCGGAACTTCAGCATGGTGAACGACTGCCCGTTGACGCCGATCCGCTCCTGGCGGTACAGCACCGGACCGGCGCTGGTCAGCCGCACGGCGAGCGCGATGCCGATCATCACGGGGGCCAGCAGCAGCAGCGCGAACGCGGCGGCGGACCGGTCCACGCCGCCCTTGACCACCCGGCGCCACCCCTCGAAGCACGGCTGCTCCACCGAGAGCAGCGGCAGACCCTCGAACGGGCGGATGTGCAGCCGGGGCCCGGCGACCTCGATCAGACCGGGGGCCACCAGCAGCTCGATGCCGGTGCCCTCCAGCTGCCACGACAGCTGCCGGAGGTACTGGGCAGCGGTCTCGCTGGCCGACGTCACGGCGATGGTGTCGGCGCCGAAGCGGCCGGCGAAGGCGACGACGTCGTCGAGTCCCCCGACGGGGACGCCCGTGCCCTCGGCGACCGTGACCCGGTCGGCCGGCGTGACGCAGGCGGCGACGACCTCGAGACCGGCGAAGTGCTCGCGCTCGAGCCGGGCGACCATCTCGAGGACCGCCCCGCCGCGGCCGACGACGACGACCTTCTTCGTGCAGCGGCCCAGGCTGCGCAGGTGGCGCAGGTACCCCCGGGCGGCGTAGCGCCCGAGGGCGGTGACCACGACCAGCGTCGGCAACGCGATGACCACGAAGGCGCGGCTGAGCTCGAGCACCATGGCGTAGGAGACGAACCCGGTGATCGCCAGCAGGAGGAAGCCGGCCCGCCCGACCCGGCGGTACTCGTCGCTGCCGGTGCCGAAGACCCGCTCGGAGTGCGCGCCGCTGACGGCCAGCAGCGCCGGCCAGGCGGCCACGAGGGCCACGGCCGACCAGAAGAGGTTGCTGCTGACGTCGATCCCGCCCGGGCGGGTCAGCACGACGGCGGCACCGGCGACCGCGGCGGCGAGCGCCTCGAACCCGACCAGCGCCGCCGAGTAGGCGCGGACCCAGCCCGGTGCGGCACGGCGGCCGAGCCGCCGGGACCTGGGCGGGGCGACCGCCGCCCCCGGCCGGCCGAGCAGAGACAGCTCCGCCGGACCGCGTTGGCTCTGCTGGAGCAACATGACTTCCCCCGTTGTCGTGACACTCTGTAGCCGACGCCACAGCCGGTGCTCCGACCACACGCACACCAACAGGTGGAATGCGAGGCCTCCGGCTCAATGAGAGGAAAACACTCACAGAGCGTCACAGGAGCGTCAATACGACCACCCGGTGCTTCACCCGTTCGGGAAGCCGTTCACCCCTTTGCGCAGCCGGGCACCGCGCAGCGTCATCAGCGCGGGTGGACCTCGTTCTGCGCCGCCTCGAGGCCGCGGGCGAGCAGCAGCTCGGCGGCGTCGGCGGCCTCGGAGACCAGGAACGGCAGTTCCTTGCGCTCGGTGGCGGAGAAGTCCTTGAGGACGAAGTCGGCCGGGTCCTGCCGGCCCGGCGGGCGGCCGATGCCGACCCGCACCCGGAGGTAGTCCTTGGTGCCGGTGGAGCGGGTGATCGACCGCAGCCCGTTGTGCCCGCCCTCGCCGCCGCCGCGCTTGAGCCGGACGCTGGCGAAGGGGATGTCGAGCTCGTCGTGCAGCACGACGAGGTCGGCGGGGTCGAGGTGGTGGTAGTCGAGCAGACCGCGGACGGGCCCGCCGGACTCGTTCATGTACGTCGTCGGCCGGGCGAGGACGACACGGCGGCCGGCCAGCCGCCCCTCCCCGGAGAGCGCACGTGCCCGCGCGCCCTTGCCGGGCGAGAGCCGGATGCCGGCCCGGGAGGCCAGCTCCTCGAGCACCATGACGCCGACGTTGTGCCGGTTGCCGGCGTAGCCCGGCCCGGGGTTGCCGAGCCCGACGACCAGGAAGGGGCCTTCGGGCACGACGACGGGGGCGCCGGCGGTGCCGGCGCCCCCGCGGGTCGTGTTCTCGCTCAGCGGGACCCTCAGCTGTTCTCGGTGGACTCCACCGACTCGCCGCTGCCCTGGTCCTGCGGCTCGGGGACGACGTCGCCCTCGCCGACGCCCTCGGCGGCCTCGGCCGACTCCTCGCGCTCGATGCCGGCCTCGGCCTCGGCCTCGGCGAGCTCGGCCTCGAGGGCCTCCGCGGACTGCGCGGCCGACACGTTGACGACGAGCGCCTCGGCGTCGGTGAGCAGCGTCGCGCCGCCCGGCAGCGCCAGCTCGCCGGCGGTGACGCCGTGGCCGGCCTCGCGGCCGGTGACGTCGACCTCGATCGTCTCGGGGATGCTGGTCGCGGCGACCTGCACCGAGACGGTGTTGAGCTCGATGTTGACGATCGTCTCGGCGGCGGCGTCCCCGACCACGGTCACCGGCACGTCGACGGTGACCTTCTCGCCGCGGCGGACGATCAGCAGGTCGGCGTGCTCGTGCTGGCGGGTCAGCGGGTCGCGCTGCACGGACTTGGTCAGCGCCAGCTGCTCCTTGCCGTCCAGGACGACGGTGAGCAGGGCGTTGCTGCCGCCGTTGCGCAGCGCCGCGGCGAACTCGCGGGCCGGCAGCGACAGGTGGACGACGTCCTGGCCGTGCCCGTAGAGGACGGCCGGGATGCGGCCCGCGCGACGGGTCCGGCGGGCGCTGCCCTTGCCGAACTCGGTGCGGACCTCGGCGTCGAGGCGGAAGTCAGCCACGGTGGTGTGCTCCTTGGTATCGGGTCTGCGGTCCGGCGCACGGCGCGCAGCACACCCGCGGAGGGCACACGCACGTCGATCACGGAGCACGAGCTCCCTCGCCGGGCTGTGCTCGAGGGTACCCCAGCCCGCGGGACCGCCGTCCGCCCGCCTCGTGGGGCGCACCGCCCGCCGTCCCCCCGCCTCGCCCGCGCTGCAGGACGGGTGGAGCGTGCGAAGAGCGGGCTCCGCGAGCCGTGCCCGCTACGAGGCGCCGCCGAAGAGCGACGTCACCGAGCCGTCCTCGAAGACCTCCTTGATCGCCCGCGCCAGCAGCGGGGCGATGGACAGGACGGTCAGCTTGTCGAACTGGCGGGCCGGCTCGATCGGCAGCGTGTTGGTGACGATGACCTCGCTGACCCGGCTGTTCTTCAGCCGGTCCACGGCCGCGCCGGAGAGCACCCCGTGCGTGGCGGTGACGATGACGTCGGCGGCGCCGGCCTCGAACAGCGTCTCGGCCGCCTTCACGATCGTGCCGCCGGTGTCGATCATGTCGTCGACCAGGATGCAGACCCGGCCCTCGACCTCGCCGACCACGCGGTTGGCGACCACCTCGTTGGGGCGCATCGGGTCGCGGGTCTTGTGGATGAAGGCCAGCGGGACCCCGCCGAGCTTGTCGCTCCACCGCTCGGAGACCCGGACCCGGCCGGAGTCCGGGGAGACCACCGTGAGGTCGCGGTCGCCCCAGCGCTCGCAGACGTGGCCGACCAGCAGGTCGAGGGCGAAGAGGTGGTCGACCGGCCCGTCGAAGAAGCCCTGGATCTGCGCGGTGTGCAGGTCGACGGCCATCAGCCGGTCGGCGCCGGCGGTCTTGAACATGTCGGCCACCAGGCGGGCCGAGATCGGCTCGCGGCCGCGGTGCTTCTTGTCCTGGCGGGCGTAGGGGAAGAACGGGGCGACGACGGTGATCCGCTTGGCCGAGGCGCGCTTGAGCGCGTCGACCATGATCAGCTGCTCCATGAGCCAGGTGTTGATCGGCGCCGTGTGGCTCTGCACGACGAAGGCGTCGCAGCCGCGTACCGACTCCTCGAAGCGCACGAACAGCTCGCCGTTGGCGAACTCGTAGGCGGCGGTCGGCGTGGGGGTGACGCCGAGGTGACCGGCGATCTCGGCCGTGAGCTCGGGGTAGGCCCGGCCGGAGAAGAGCATCAGGCTCTTGCTGGTGGTCTGCCGGATGACGCTCATCGGCTCGTCTGCCCCTAGTTCTCAGTCCGTGGTGGTGCCTCCGGGCGTGCCGGCGTCGGACTCCGCGGCCCGCGCCTCGGCCGCCTCCGCGGCCTCCGCGGCGGGTGTCCCGGCTCGGCGGCGGCGCACCCAGCCTCCCACATTCCGCTGCTGCGCCCGCGCGACGGCCATGGCCCCCGGTGGGACGTCGGACACGATGACCGAGCCCGCGGCGGTGTAGGCGCCGTCCCCGACGGTCACCGGGGCGACCAGCATGGTGTCGGACCCGATCCGCACGTGGTCGCCGACCGTGGTGTGGTGCTTGGCCACGCCGTCGTAGTTCACGAAGATCGTCGCGGCGCCGATGTTGGCGCCCGTGCCGATGGTCGCGTCCCCCACGTACGACAGGTGCGGCACCTTCGAGTCCTCGCCCACGGCGGCGTTCTTGGTCTCGACGAAAGCGCCCACCTTCGCCCCGCGGGCCAGCCGGGTGCCCGGGCGCAGGTAGCTGAAGGGACCCACGCTGGCCGCGGGGCCGATCTGCGCGCCGGAGCAGTGCGAGCGCACCACCTCGGCACCCTCGCCCACCTCGCAGTCGGTCAGCGTGGTGTCCGGGCCGACGACGGCGCCGGCCGCCACCGACGTGCGCCCGAGCAGCTGGGTGCCCGGCTGCAGGACGGCGTCGGGCTCGACGGTGACCGTCACGTCCACCCACGTGGTCGCCGGGTCGACGACGGTCACGCCCGAGACCATGAGCTCGTCGAGCACGCGGTCGTTGAGCGTCCGTCGACGCGCGGCGAGCTCGCGCCGGTCGTTGCAGCCGAGCACGTCGGCCGGGTCCTCGGCGACGTGCCCGCCGACCCGCGCCCCGTCGCGCACCAGCAGGGCCAGGACGTCGGTCAGGTAGATCTCGCCCTGCTCGTTGTCGCCCTTGACCTCGCGCAGCGCGTCACGGACGGCGGCGATGTCGCCCACGTAGACGCCGGCGTTGACCTCGGCGATCGCGCGCTGGCCAGGGTCGGCATCGCGCTCCTCGACGATGGCGCGCACCGCCCCGTCCCGGTTGCGGACGATCCGCCCCAGCCCCGTCGGGTCGTCGACCACCGCGGTGAGGACGGTCAGCGCGTTGCGGTCCTCCTGGTGGGTCGCCACCAGGTCGACGACGGTGGCCGGCCGCAGCAGGGGCGCGTCGCCGTTGACGATGAGCACCGCGCCCTCGATCCCGGCGAGCGCGTCGAGGCCGATCGCCGCGGCGTGGCCGGAACCCCGCTGCTCCTCCTGCACGGCCGGCACGGCGTCCGGGGCGATCCCGGCCAGGTGCTCCTCGACGGCCTCCCGGCCGGCCCCGACGACGACCACGGTGCGCGCCGCCCCCAGCGGCTCGGTCGCCGCGAGCACGTGGCCCAGCAGCGACCGGCCGCCGAGGGTGTGCAGCACCTTGGGCAGCCGCGAGCGCATGCGGGTGCCCTGGCCGGCGGCGAGGACGACGACGGCGGCGACCGTCGGGGCGGGCTGCGGGCTCACGGGACTCCTCATGCCTGTCGGACGGTGCTCTCGGCTGGGGGACTCGGACTCGAACCGAGACTTCCCGGCTCCAAAGGCCGGCGGGCTGCCGATTACCCCATCCCCCACCGGGCGGCGGCTCGCACCGGGCGCCCGGGAGCAGCCTAGGCCGTCGGCGATTCGCGGCGCGGACGGTTGGGGAGGCGGAATCGCGGGCATCCCTACGGCCACGTAGGTTACGGCGACGTAGCTTCGGTCGGCCCCGCCCCGGAGCCGGTTCCCCCCTGTCCGCCCCGCGCTCCCGGAGGCCCCTTGTCCGCTCCCTCGCTCGACCGGCCCGCCCGCCCCCGCGTTCCCCGGCCCGCCGGTCCCGCCGATCCGGACGCCGGGCTGCCGGCCAACGCCCTCGGGGAGGTGAAGCGCCCCGGCGAGCAGGTGGCCCTCTACGTCTTCGTGCTCGTGCCGTTCCTCGCCCTGGCCGCCGTGGTCCCGGCGGTGTGGGGCTGGGGGCTGTCGTGGACCGACGTCACGCTGTTCGCCGTCTTCTACGCGATCGGGCTGCTCGGCATCACCGTCGGCTACCACCGGCACTTCACGCACGGCTCGTTCAAGGCGAGCCGGCCGCTGCGCATCGCGCTCGTCATCGCCGGTTCGGTCGCCGTCCAGGGCCCGGTCGTGCAGTGGGTGGCCGACCACCGCCGCCACCACGCCTTCTCCGACCGTGCGGGCGACCCGCACTCGCCCTGGCGCTACGGCGACGACCTGCGGGCGCTGACCAAGGGCATGTTCCACGCGCACATCGGGTGGCTGTTCGACAAGCGCCAGACCAACCCGCAGCGCTACGCCCCCGACCTGCTCAAGGACACCGCGCTGCTCCGCACCAGCCGGCTGTTCGTGCTGTGGGCCGGCCTCGGCTTCTTCCTGCCGGCGCTGATCGGCGGCCTGGTCACGATGAGCTGGACCGGCGCCTGGACGGCGTTCTTCTGGGCCGGCCTCGTGCGCGTCGCCCTGCTGCACCACGTGACGTGGTCGATCAACTCGCTCTGCCACACGATCGGCAACCGGCCGTTCGCCGCCCGCGACCGGTCCACCAACTTCTGGCCGCTGGCGATCCTCAGCGCCGGGGAGTCGTGGCACAACCTGCACCACGCCGATCCGACCTGCGCCCGGCACGGCGTGCTGCGGGGCCAGATCGACATCAGCGCCCGGGTCATCTGGATCTTCGAGAAGCTCAGCTGGGCGCGCGACGTCAAGTGGCCCGACCCGGTCCGGCTCGCCGCAAAGCGACGCACCCCCGAGCCGGCGACGACGTGACCCGAGCCGACCCCCCCCCTCCTCCGCCCGGGCGACCCGGCCGCCGCCGGACGCCGGGGCGGAGCGCTTCCCGGGGCACGATGGCAGCCATGAGCAGCAGTGCGGCCCGCCCCCGGGTGCGGATGACCGGTGCGCAGCGGCGGCAGCAGCTGCTCGACATCGGCCGGGAGCTGTTCGGTCAGCGCGGCTACGAGGCCACCTCGATCGAGGAGGTGGCCGCCCGCGCCGACGTGAGCAAGCCGGTCGTCTACGAGCACTTCGGCGGCAAGGAAGGGCTCTACGCCGTGGTCGTCGACCGGGAGATGCAGCTGCTGCTCGACCGGTTCACCTCGGCGCTGTCGACGCCCGGCACGCCCCGCGAGCTGCTCGAGCGGGCCGCGCTCGTCCTGCTCGACTACATCGAGGACGACACCGACGGCTTCCGCGTGCTCACCCGTGACCTGCCGGTCACCAACAGCGCCGGCACCTTCTCGACGCTGATCGGCGAGGTGGCCAGCAAGGTCGAGCACATCCTGGCCGACCAGTTCGACCTGCGCGGCTACGACCCCCAGCTGGCCGAGCTCTACAGCCAGGCGCTGGTGGGGATGGTCGTGCTGGTCGGGCAGTGGTGGCTCGACACCCGGTCACCGGGCAAGCGCGAGGTCGCCGCCCACCTGGTGAACCTGGCCTACAACGGCGTCTCCCACCTGGAGCCCTCCCCCGGTCTGGTCGGCGAGGCCTGAGGACCCTCAGCCCACGAGGCGGGCGCCGGGCACCGGGCCGTGCACGGCCCGCACGGTCCGGAAGACGCCCTCGCCGGCCAGCGTGGCGGCCAGCCGGACCGCGGCCTCCTCGTCCTCGGCCAGCGCGGCCACGGTGGGACCGGATCCGCTGAGGAAGGCCGCCAGCGCGCCGGCGTCGGTCGCCGCCCGCAGCGCCCGCCGCAGCTCCGGGCGCAGGCTGACCGCCGGGGTCTCCAGGTCGTTGGCCAGCGCCTGGGCGAGCGCGGACGGCGGACCGCTGCCGAGCGCGGCGATGACCGGCTGCATCGACGGTGCGTCGGTGCCGTCGGGCAGCCGCCCGGTGGCGCGCAGCCGGTCGAGTTCGGCGTAGACCGCGGGCGTCGACAAGCCCTCGCGCGCGATGCCCAGCACCCAGTACGACTGCCGGCGTGCCAGCACCGGCGAGAGCCGCTCCCCGCGGCCGCTGCCCAGCGCCACCCCGCCGAGCAGGCTGAACGGGACGTCGCTGCCGAGCTGCGCGGCCAGGTCGGCGAGGTCGCCGCGGGTCGCGCCGGTGTTCCAGAGCGCGTCGAGGGCGACCAGCGCGGCCGCGGCGTCGGCGCTGCCCCCGGCGAGCCCGGCGGCGGCCGGGATGGCCTTGGCGATGTCGATGGCGGCGTGCGCCTTGACCCCGGCGTGCTCGGCCAGCAGGACGGCGGCGCGCCAGACGAGGTTGCGGCGGTCGGTGGGCACGTGGTCGACGCCCGTGCCGGGCGCCGTCCCCTCCCCCGAGACGGTCAGCGACAGCCCCTCGGCCGGCCGGGCCGTGACGGTGTCGAACAGGGAGACGGCGAGGAAGACGGTCTGCAGGTCGTGGTAGCCGTCGGGCCGCAGCGGACCGATCGACAGGTGCACGTTGACCTTCGCCGGCGCACGGGCCACCACCGCGCCGTCCCCGGCGATCCGCCCCGGGCCGCCGTGCGTCGACCAGCTCACGGTTGGCCATCCTCCGCCACCGGGGTGGCTGCGAGGCGGGCGAAGTCCACCACCGAGAGCTGCTCGCCGCGGGCCGCGGGGTCGATGCCCGCCGCGCGCAGCCGCGCCTCGGCGGCGGCGGGGCTGCCCGCCCACCGGGCGAGCGCCCCGCGCAGGCTCTTGCGCCGCATGGCGAAGGCCGCGTCGACCACGGCGAACGTCGCCGCGCGGTCCCCCGGCGGAGGCGGACGGCGGACCAGGGCGACCAGGCCCGAGTCGACGTTGGGCTCGGGCCAGAAGACCCGCCGTCCCACCGACCCGGCCCGGCGCACCTCGCCGTACCAGGCCGCCTTGACCGACGGGACCCCGTAGGCGGGGGTGCCGGGCTCGGCGGCCAGCCGCTCGGCCACCTCGGCCTGGACCAGGACCAGCGCCCGCTGCAGCGACGGCAGCAGCTCGAGCAGGTGCAGCAGCACGGGCACGGCGACGTTGTACGGGAGGTTGGCCACCAGGGCGGTCGGCGGCGGCCCGGGCAGCTCCTCGACGCGGAGGGCGTCGGCCCGGACGACGGTGAGCCGGTCGGCGAGCGCGGGCAGCCGCTCGGCCACGGTCCGCGGCAGCAGGTCGGCCAGCCGGGGGTCGATCTCCACCGCCACGACCGAGGCCGCGGCCGGCAGCAGGCCGAGGGTGAGCGAGCCCAGGCCGGGGCCCACCTCGCAGACGACGTCGTCGGGACGCACCCCGGCCGTGCGGACGATCCGCCGGATGGTGTTGGCGTCGTGCAGGAAGTTCTGCCCGAGCGACTTGGTGGGCCGCAGGTCGAGCTGCCGGGCCAGGTCGCGGATCGCGGCCGGACCCAGCAGCCCGTCGGCGGGCTCGGGCGACGTGCTCAGCGCGACCGGGTCACAGGTACCGGCCGCAGTGCGGCCACGAACTGGCACCGGTGCGCTGGTAGAGCAGCTGCGCCCGGTAGGTCTGCTCGTCGGGGGACGCCTCGGACGGCAGGCCCGTACCGCCGACCGAGCGCCACGTGGAGACGGAGAACTGGTAGAGGCCGTGGTAGAGGCCGTTCGCGCTGACGATGCTCGGGTTGCCGCCCGACTCGCAGCGCGCCAGCGCGGCCCAGTCGAGACCGTCGGCGGACGGGGTGTTCGCCGGGCGCTCCTTGGTGCCGACCGTGACCAGCTCGTCCACCGGCGGCTTGGTGACGGTGGAGGACAGCTGCTGGCGGCCGGTCTCGACGCCGTCGACGACCGTCACCCGCCACACCGTCGTCTGCTCGCCGTCCGCCCCCGGCTGGGTGACCGTCTCGTCGCCCTCGAACGCCTCGGGGTCGGGGGTCTCGACCCGGCCGTGCGGGACGGCGGTGACCTCGGTGACGTCGGAGACCTGGACCCGGAAGACCTGCAGCCGCATCCGGTCGAGCAGCGCCTGGGTGGGGTAGAGGCTGGTGCGGTCGGTCTCGCTCAGCACCACCCCCTGCTCGGCGAGCAGGTCACCGGCGGTCGCCGCGGTGGTGGTGACCAGGCGCTCCTGGCCGTCGACGACCAGGATGACCTCCTTGGGCGTGGTGATCGACAGCTGCATGCCGTCCAGCGGCAGGCGCTCGCTGCGGCTGGCGGAGAGCACCAGGTCCTGGGCGCGGAAGCCGAGCTGGTCGAGCGCCTCGTCGACCGACAGCGCGGTGACGTAGACCTCGCTGCTCACGCCGTCGACGGTGAGCTGCAGCGGGCGGGCCCGGTTGAGCACGACGGTGTCGCCGTCGCCGACCTCGGCGTCCTCGGCCGGCAGGACGACGTCGTGCGCGGCGGGCTCGAGGCCCTCCTCCTCCAGGACCTCCCCCACGGTGTCGGCGTAGGTGGTGACCGACCGGGACTGCCCGTCGATGGTGAGGGTCAGCGACTTCTGGGCCAGGTAGTAGGCCACCGAGCCGCCGACGAGCCCCACGAGCACGAGGGCGAAGAGGCTGAGCTGGAGGGAGCGGCGCACGACACTTCCACTGGGTCACGGAACCCGGGCAGGAGCCGGACCGCGCGCACCACCGGGAGGAGGAGTCCCGGTCGGTGAACGCCGCCCGGGTCGGTCTCCACCCCGGCTGTCAGTCACGACACGATAACGAACACGGTGCGAGGAGCAAGGTGCGACGGCAGTCAACCAGGTGATCGCCATGTCGCCTTGTGGGCGCGCCGATACGTAGAGTGACGGACGTGCCGGGTGTGACCGCTGGGACGGGTGCGCACGGTGGGTTCGGCCGGTGACCGACGCCACAGTGTGGCCGCCCTCTCGGGCGGGCAGGGGGACGGGTTCGCTCAGCCGGCGAGGGCGCGCTCGTCCACCCGGACCGGGCGCAGCCAGGTGAGCAGGAACCCGCCGACGGCGACCCCGGCGGCCAGCGCCGAGAAGCCGCCCGCGACCAGGGCCACCGGGAGCAGGTCGAAGCCCTCCGTCACCTGGTCGCCGCGCTCGATGCCGGCCAGCAGCAGGAGCGCGCCGAGGGGCAGCAGCGCGAGCACGCTGGCCGCCGCGGCGACGAGGTGGGCGGTCCAGGTGCGCAGCGCCTCGTCCACGGGGACGTCGGCACCCTCCGCGGGCAGCGGGCGGACGACCGCCCGCAGCAGGGCGACCTCCGCGAGCAGCCAGGCGACGAGCGGGACCACGAGGGCGACCCAGCCCACCGCGTCGGCGAGCTGGCCGTCGCGCCAGAGCAGGACGGCCGCGAGGACCTCGGCGGCGACGACCGCGCGCATGGTCCACAGCAGCCACGCCGAGATCAGCTCGCCCAGGCGGGGGCGGCGGGGCGGGGCGGTCAGCGGCCAGCGCGGCCGCGGCCGGGTGGCCTCGGCGAGCAGGACCCCGACGAGCAGCCCGACGGCCAGCGCCGGCACCCACAGGAAGACCGAGGCCTCGGCGAAGAGCACGATGCTGCCGACGATGCCGAGGACGCCCAGCAGGAAGCCGAGCCGGCGGACCCGGCGGCCGTGCTGCGCCTGCCGGCGCAGCGTCGCGACGCCGTCCTGGTCGGGGGTGGCGAACTCGACGGCGGCGGAGGCGACGGCCCGGCGGCCGGCCGCCAGCCACCAGGCCCGGGACAGCAGCACGCCGGGCACCAGGACGGCGATGAACAGCACGACGGCGATGAGGCGGCCCACGGCGTCCAGTGTGCATCGGTTCGCCGTGCGCCGGGATCCCTAGTCCCCCCAGGGGCCGAAGATGCGCTCCGCGTTGCCGGTCAGGGTCGCGCAGAGCTGCTCGAGCTCCACGCCGGTCACCTCCGCCAGGGCGCGGACGGTGTGCGGCACCAGCCGCGAGGCGTTCGGGCGGCCGCGGAACGGCACCGGGGTGAGGAAGGGCGCGTCGGTCTCGACGAGCAGCTGCTCGACCGGCGTGAGCGCCGCCGCCTCGCGCAGGTGGGCGGCGTTGGCGAAGGTCAGCGTGCCGGCGAAGGAGAGCACGTAGCCGCGCTCGACGCAGGCCTTGGCGAAGGCGGCGTCGCCGGAGAAGCAGTGGAAGACGGTGTGCTCGGGAGCGCCCTCGTCCTCGAGCACCCGCAGGATCTCCTCGTGCGCGTCGCGGTCGTGGATGACCAGCGCGATCCCGTGCTCCTTGGCGATGCGGACGTGCGCCCGGAAGGACGCCTCCTGCGCCGTCCACCCCTCCGGCCCGGTGCGGTAGCGGTCGAGGCCGGTCTCCCCCACGGCGCGCACCCGGGGGTGGGCGGCGAGCCGGTCGATCTCGGTCAGGGCGTCGTCGGTCGCCCGGCCGGCGCCGGCCTCGTTGGGGTGCACGGCGACGGCGGCGAGCACGTTCGGGTGCCGGGCGGCGAGCTCGGCCGACCACCGCGACGAGGCGACGTCCACGCCCACCTGGACCAGCCGGGGGACGCCGACCTCGGCCGCCGCGGCGATCTCGGCGTCGACGTCCTCGGGCGCCGGGAGGTCGCCCTCGTCGTCGTCCCCCGGGCGCGCGCCCAGGACGATGTCGAGGTGGGTGTGGCTGTCCAGCGCAGGGGACGGCAGCGGCTCCGGGGACGGCGGGAGCTCCCCGCGCCGGTTGGCGCGGGACGCGGCGGAGCGACTCACTCGCCCTCTTCCAGCCGGCGCAGCTCCTCCTCGACGACCGACTCGTCGAGCTTCTTGAACACCGGCGTCGGCGGCTGCAGCGGCGTCCCCGCCGCCAGCGGCCGCGAGGCCCACACCGCCTGCGCGGCGGCGTAGTCGCCGGTGATGATCGGGTACGGCGAGCCGTCGTCGAGGTCCTCGGTCTCGACCACCTGCGGTGCCGGCGACCACACGCCGGTGCCGCCGAGCAGCTCGTGCACCTTCTGCGCCGAGTGCGGCAGGAACGGCGTGAGCAGCGTGTTGCAGTCGCTGACCGCCTGCAGCGCGGTGTGCAGGACCGTGTCCCGCCGGACCGGGTCCTCCTTGAGCTTCCACGGCGCCTGGTCGGACAGGTACTTGTTCGCCTCGCCGACCACGCGCATCGCCTCGGTCGCCGCCGCCTTCTGCCGGTTGCGCGCGAGCAGGTCGCCCACGGTGGCGAACGCGGCCCGGGTGGTGGCCAGCAGACCGTGGTCGGCGTCGGTCAGCTCGGCCGGCGTGGGGACGGCGCCGACGTTCTTGGCCGCCAGCGACACGCTGCGGTTGACCAGGTTGCCCCAGCCGGCCACCAGCTCGTCGTTGTTGCGGCGGCGGAACTCCGACCAGGTGAAGTCGGTGTCCTGGGTCTCCGGCCCGGCGACGGCGATGAAGTAGCGCAGCGCGTCGGCGTCGTAGCGGGCGAGGAAGTCGCGCACGTAGATGACGACCTGGCGGCTGCTGGAGAACTTGCGGCCCTCCATGGTGAGGAACTCGCTGGAGACGACCTCGGTGGGCAGGTTCAGCCGGCCGAGGTCACCGGCGGACCCGCCCCTGTCGCCCTCGCCGTTGTAGCCGAGCAGCTGCGCGGGCCAGATCTCGGAGTGGAAGACGATGTTGTCCTTGCCCATGAAGTAGTAGGCGTCGGACTCCGGCGACTGCCACCACTGCCGCCAGGCCTCGGGGTCGCCCGAGCGGCGCGCCCACTCGATCGACGCCGAGAGGTAACCGACGACGGCGTCGAACCAGACGTAGATGCGCTTGTCGGGGCGGTCGCGCCAGCCGTCGAGCGGCACCGGCACGCCCCAGTCGATGTCCCGCGTGTAGCTGCGCGGCTTGAGGTCCTCGAGCAGGTTGACGCTGAAGTTCAGGACGTTGGGCCGCCAGCTCTTGCGGGTGGCCAGCCAGTCGCCCAGCGCCTTGGTGAACGCGGGCAGGTCGAGGAAGTAGTGCTCGCTCTCGACGAACTTCGGGGTCTCGCCGTTGATCCGGCTGACCGGGTTGATGAGGTCGGTCGGGTCGAGCTGGTTGCCGCAGTTGTCGCACTGGTCGCCGCGGGCGCCGTCGTAGCCGCAGATGGGGCAGGTGCCTTCGATGTAGCGGTCGGGCAGGGTGCGCCCGGTCGACGGGCTGATCGCGCCGAGCGTGGTCTTCGGGAAGACGTAGCCGTTCTTCAGCAGGCCGAGGAAGATCTCCTGGCTGATCCGGGCGTGGTTGACCGTCGTCGTCCGCGTGAACAGGTCGTAGGACAGCCCGAGGCTGGCCAGGTCGCCCACGATGATCCGGTTGTTGCGGTCAGCGATCTCCCGCGGCGTCACGCCCTCGGCGTCGGCGGCGACGGTGATCGGCGTGCCGTGCTCGTCGGTGCCGCTGACCATCAGCACGTCGTCCCCGCTCATGCGGTGGAAGCGGCTGAAGACGTCGGACGGGACGCCGAAGCCGGAGACGTGGCCGATGTGCCGCGGACCGTTGGCGTAGGGCCAGGCCACGGCGGTCAGGATGTGCCGATCACTCACGGCACGAGAGTAGTGAGCCCCGTCGAGCGGGTTCCGCTCAGCGGGTGGAGGAGACGGTCCCGCCCGGCATGCCGGCGTCGTTGCCGCCGGTCGTCGGGCCCAGCAGCGCGACGGCACCCAGGACCACGCCGATCACGGCGAGGGTCGCCACGCACACCCCCCGGTGGGTGGCCACCGGGTCGGGACGGCGCTCGCGCGGCCGCGGGCCGGCGGCCACCCAGTCCACCGCGGTCGGGGCGCCGGCGAGCAGCAGCTTGCCCACCGGCAGGGCGAGGGCCAGGAGGGCCACCGCGGGCAGGGGCAGGGCCCGCGGCAGGTAGGCGTCCAGGTCGGTCGTGAACAGGCCGACGAGGAAGAGGAGGGCGACCAGCGCCAGCTCGAGGTGGGCGACCCACGCGAGGATCCCGCGGCCGGCGCCGTCGACGAGGGTGGCCGCGCCCCCGGCGCAGCCGACGATCCAGGAGGCCAGCGCCAGCAGCACCAGCACGACCACGCCGCCGCTGGGCCGGTCGGGCGAGGTGAGCACCCCGTCCAGGCCGGTGAGTGCGCCGGCGAGCAGCGCCACCGCCTCGAGCAGCGCGATCGCGGCCGCGCCGACGACGGTCGCCGGCAGCCGGCGGACGGCCGGGGCGGTCTCCGGCGCCACCGGGCGGGTGTCGCGGGCGTCGAGGACGCTGGTCGCCACGGGGAGCTCCTAGGACGGGGACTGCTGTCCCCGGTTCCGTCGGTGCTCCCGCGGCGGCGCTGGATCCCCCGCGCGGGGGGCCTCACCCCTGGGGGTGAGGTCAGGTCTGCCCGGCCTCCTCCGGCGCCCGCTCGCGCCCGGCCAGCCGGCTGCGGCGGTACCCGTAGAGGAAGTAGGCCACGAGGCCGGCCGCCATCCAGATGAGGAACCGCACCCAGGTCTCGACCGGCAGGTTGGCCATCAGCCACAGGCAGGCGGCCGCGGAGAGCAGGGGCAGAGCCGGGACCAGCGGCACGCGGAAGGTGCGGTGCAGGTCCGGGCGGGTGCGCCGCAGGATCCAGACGCCGATCGACACGAGGAAGAAGGCGAACAGCGTGCCGATGTTGACCAGTTCGGCCAGTTCGCTGAGCGGGATGACCCCGGCGAGGACGGCGACGACCACGCCGGTAATCAGCGTGATCCGGTAGGGCGTGCCGTGCTTCGGGTGCACCTGGGCCAGGCCGGGCGGGAGCAGCCGGTCGCGGCTCATCGCGAAGAGCACGCGCGACTGGCCGAGCATGAGGATCATGACCACCGAGGTCAGCCCGGCCAGGGCGCCGACCGAGATGATGCTGGCGAAGATCGGCAGGCCGACGTCGGAGAAGGCGCCCGCGAGCGGCGCGTCGGGGTTGAGCTCGGTGTAGTTCTGCATGCCCACGACGACCAGCGAGACGGCGACGTAGAGCACCGTGCAGATGGCCAGCGAGCCCAGGATGCCGCGCGGCATGTCCCGCTTCGGGTTGCGGGTCTCCTCGGCCGCCGTCGCCACGATGTCGAAGCCGATGAAGGCGAAGAACACGATCGACGCCCCCGCGATGACGCCGCCCCAGCCGAACGTGGTGTAGCCGAAGCCGAACAGCGACTGGAGCAGCGGCGCGTCCCACCCGCTGGCGCCCTCCGCCGGTGGCTGCGCCGGCGGCACGAACGGCGAGTAGTTGTCGGCGGTCAGGTAGAAGACCCCGACGACGATGACCAGCAGGACGATCGCCACCTTGATC
Organism: Geodermatophilus sp. SYSU D00691; assembly: GCF_054050275.1. Taxonomy (NCBI): domain Bacteria; kingdom Bacillati; phylum Actinomycetota; class Actinomycetes; order Geodermatophilales; family Geodermatophilaceae; genus Geodermatophilus; species Geodermatophilus sp. SYSU D00691. Next base: position 130,927 of record NZ_JBJGYZ010000003.1, on the reverse strand, counting down.
GCCACGATGATCGCGGTGACCCGGCTCGACAGCTTGATGCCGAGGATCAGCACGCCGGTCATGAGCAGGACGACGAAGATCGCCGGGATGTTGAACGACGCGGTCTCCCCCGCGATCGACTCCGGCAGGGGGATGCCGATGTCGTCGAGCAGCTGGTTGAGGTAGCCCGACCAGCCGACCGCGACCGTGGCGGCACCCAGCGCCAGCTCGAGCACCAGGTCCCAGCCGATGATCCAGGCGATGAACTCGCCGAAGGTCGCGTAGGAGAAGGTGTACGCCGAGCCGGCGACCGGGACGGTGGAGGCGAACTCGGCGTAGCAGATGGCGGCCAGACCGCAGACCACTCCGGCGATCACGAAGGAGATCGCGACCGCCGGGCCGGCCTGCTCCTGAGCGACCACGCCGGTGAGCACGAAGATGCCGGTGCCGATGATCACGCCGACGCCGAAGACGGTGAGGTCGAGGCCGGAGAGGTTCTTCTTCAGCCGGTGCTCGGGCTCGTCGGTGTCGCGGATGGACTCCTCGACCGTCTTGATCCGGCGGTTGGCAGCACTCACGGCGTCCCCCTCTGGGTGCGGGTGCGTGATCGACTTCCCCCGACACGCTGGGGGTAACCGCCGACCTACGCTGGCGTGCCGACGAGGAGGGCCGATGAGCGCGACGGATTCCCCGGGCACCCCCCTGGGGCTGCCCCCGACCCAGCGGCCGCGGCCGGCGGGTGCCACGCGGCCGCACCGGGTCACCCGCGAGTCGGAGAGCCCGGTCGTCGACTGCGCGGTGTACGTCGAGGGCCGGCGGCAGGAGGACGTGGCCCCGGAGGACGCCCTCGCGGTCGCCCGCGAGCGCGGTGGCTTCGTCTGGTTGGGGCTCTACGAGCCGACGCAGGAGGAACTGGACGCGATCGCCCAGCAGTACGGCCTGCACCCCCTGGCGGTGGAGGACGCCGTCGAGGCCCACCAGCGGCCGAAGCTGGAGAACTACGACGAGGCGCTGTTCATGGTGCTCAAGACCGGCCGCTACGTGGAGCACGACGAGCTGACGGCGACCAGCGAGGTCGTCTCCACCGGAGAGGTGATGGTCTTCGTCGACGGCGACTACGTGATCACCGTCCGGCACGGCGACCACGGCGGGCTCAACGAGCTGCGCCGCATGCTCGAGGAGCAGCAGGACCTGCTATCGCTCGGGCCGTCGGCGGTGCTGTACGCGGTCGCCGACTTCGTGATCGACCGCACCACCGACGTGGCCACCGCCGTCGAGGAGGACGTCGAGGAGCTCGAGGCGTCGGTGTTCAGCCCGGAGCGCACCGACGACATCAGCCGCATCTACCAGCTCAAGCGCGAGCTGATGCAGCTGCGCCGGGCCGTGACGCCGCTGGAGATCCCGCTGCAGAAGCTGGCCGAGCGGCAGATCGGCGTCATCCCGGAGACCATGCGCTCGTACTTCCGCGACGTGCTCGACCACGCCCTGCGGGTGCGCGAGCAGGTCGGCGCGCTCGACGAGCTGCTGTCGTCGATCCTGCAGGCCTCGCTGGCGCGGACCTCGCTGTCGGACAACGAGGACACCCGCAAGATCTCGGCATGGGCCGCGATGATCGCCGTCCCCACGCTGATCACCGGCGTGTACGGCATGAACTTCGAGTTCATGCCGGAACTGGGCTGGCGGTACGGCTACTTCGCGGTGCTGCTGCTCATCGTCGTCGTCTGCTGGGCCCTCTACCGCGGCTTCAAGCGCAACGGCTGGCTGTAGCCCGACGCCGGTGTGCGCCCAGTGCCCTTTCCGGCAGGGCGAAGGGGAACTGCGCGCACAGCATCAGCGCCGAGGAGATCCGCGAGCCGGGCGAGGATCTCGCCGGGCCGGTGCAGATCGGCCGCGGTCACGAATAGGACCCGCCAGCCGGCCGCGTGCAGCCGGTTGAGCCGCCGGCGGTCACGGGCGAACTGGCCGGGCTGGGCGTGCCACAGCCCGTCGTACTCGACGGCGACGCGCTGCCCGGGCCAGGCGAAGTCGACGCGGGCCACGAACCGCCCGTCGCCGTCCCGGACGTCGAACTGCGCGACGGGCGGGGGGAGGCGGCCGCGGAGCATGAGCAGCCGCAGGCGGGACTCCTGAGGCGACTCCGCCCGCCCGTCGGCCAGGGAGCAGACCTCCCGCGTCCTGCCTGCTCCCCTCCCCTGCAGCTCGGCGGCGAAGTCGCGCAGGCCCGCGACGTCGAGGAGCTGCGCAGCGGCGAACCGGTCCACCGCGACGACGGCTTCCTCCAGCGACAGCAGCTGCGCGAGCCTGGCCACGGTGGCCTGCGGGGTGGTCAACCGGACCCCGAGCCTGTGGCCGGTCCACTCGGCCGGCACCGCTGCCCGGCGCACCCTGAGGCCCGGGATGCGGACCGGGTTGCTGCCCGGCGGGAGGGTCAGCTCGACGACGTCCTCCTCCGGGACGATGTCGACACCCCACACCGCCGCGGCGCTCAGCCCGGTGATCAGGGCCTGCGGGAACAACAGGCCGGCCGCCGCCCGCGCCCGGAGCACGTGGTCGACGGGCACGTCCCGGTGCGCGTAGACGTCGGGGAACAGGCGCTGCCAGACCGGCCCGTGCAGCTCGCGCTTGGTGAGCAGCCCGGCCCGGAGTGCCTGCGTGCCGCGGAAGACCCGGCGCCGCAGGTGGTCGGGGACGTGGGGCGGCCGTGGCACCGGCGAAGGCTGCCGGACGGAGGCGGGCGGCCGCTGGCGATGTCCACAGCGCCGCCCCGCTGTGCGCGCAGTTCCCTTTCCCCGGCGCGGAAAGGGCACTGAGCGCACTCGTACGCGCGGCTCAGGAGCCCTTCGCGGTGACGACGGCGTCGTAGACGGTGCGGCGGGGCAGCCCGGTGCGGACGACGACGGCGCGGATGGCGTCCTTGCGGGAAGCGCCCGCGGCCTCCTCGGCGGCCACCGCGGCGGCCAGCTCCGCCGGGCCCAGCTCCACCGGCGCGGCCACCGCCCCGGCGACGACGAGGGTGATCTCGCCGCGCACCCCGTCGGCGGCCCACGCGGCGAGCTCGCCCAGCGGGCCCCGGCGGACCTCCTCGTGCGTCTTGGTCAGCTCGCGGCAGACGGCGGCGGCGCGATCGGACCCGAAGGCCGCAGCGGCGTCGGTGAGGGCGTCGGCCAGCCGGTGCGGGGACTCGAAGAAGACCATCGTGCGGCGCTCGTCGGCGAGCCCGGCCAGCCGCGACCGGCGCTCCCCGCCCTTGCGCGGCAGGAACCCCTCGAAGCAGAACCGGTCGCAGGGCAGCCCCGACACCGCCAGCGCCGTGGTCACCGCCGACGGGCCGGGCACCGAGGTCACGGCGACGCCGGCCTCGATCGCCGCGCGCACCAGGGTGTAGCCGGGGTCGGAGACCGACGGCATGCCGGCGTCGGTGAGCAGCAGCACGGTGGCGCCGTCGGCCAGCGCGGCCAGCAGCCCGGGCAGCCGCGCCCGCTCCACCGACTCGTGGAAGGTCACCACCCGCCCGGAGAGCGAGACGGAGAGGTCGGACGCCAGCCGGTGCAGCCGCCGGGTGTCCTCCACCGCCAGCACGTCGGCCGACGCCATCGCCTCCCGCAGCCGGGGCCCGACGTCGCCGGGCTGGCCCAGCGGCGCGCCGCCAAGCACCAGCCGTCCAGTCACGCCCGCAGCCTGTCACGACGGCGCCGACCCGGCCGCCACATACCCTGGCCCCCATGGCCGTGCCGGTGGACGAAGCCGCGCCGGCGGCACCCCCCGACGAGCCGCCCGCCGTCGCGGCGCCCGCGCGCGCCCGCCGCTGGCCGCCGCCACGGCCCCGGCGCGACGGCCACCCGCCGCTGCCCACCGACCGGCGCCTGGCGTGGGCGCTGGCTCTCGGGCTGGGCCTGGTCAGCTTCGTCGTCCGCCTGTGGGACATCAGCTACCCCGCCGACGAGCTGTTCGACGAGGCCTACTACCCGCCCGAGGCCCGCGAGATCCTGATCTGGGGCTTCGAGTACAACCGCGGCTACACGTTCATCGTCCACCCGCCGCTGGGCAAGTGGCTGATCGCCGGCGGGGAGTGGCTGTTCGGCTACAACTCCTTCGGCTGGCGGTTCCCGTCGGCGGTGGCCGGCTCGATCGCCGTCGTCGTCCTGGTCCGGCTGGCCCGCCGGCTGACCGGGTCCACCCTGCTGGGCTTCCTGGCCGGGCTGCTGCTGGCCCTCGACGGCTTCTCGTTCGTCATCTCCCGCACCGGCCTGCTCGACGTCTTCCTCCAGGTGTTCGTGGTGGCCGCCGTCGCGTGCCTCGTCGTCGACCGCGACAAGGTGCGGGAGCGCATCCGCGCCGCCGGGCCGCTGACCACCGGCTTCCGCCTGGGGCCGCGCGGCTGGCGGATCGCGGCCGGGTTCCTGTTCGGCTGCGCCTGCGCGGTCAAGTGGAGCGGGATCTGGTTCCTGGCCTTCTTCGCCGTCCTGTCGCTGTTCTGGGAGCGCGGCGCGTGGCGCGGCGCCGGCGTCGGCAGCCCGACACGGACGACGCTGCGCCGCGGCCTGCCCGGGGCGCTGTGGGCGCTGGCCGTCGTCCCGGTGGCGACCTACATCGCGAGCTTCACCGGCTGGTTCCTCGGCGAGACCAGCCAGGGCCGGCACTGGGCCGACCAGCACCCGGAGACGTCGTTCCCGTTCATCCCGGGCCCGCTGCGCTCGCTGTGGCACATGCACACCGAGTGGTGGACGTTCCACAACAACCTCTCCAGCCCGCACCCGTGGGAGTCGGGACCGTGGTCGTGGCTGGTGGACGGCCGGCCGATCCTGCTGTGGAACCCGCAGGGCCTGACCGACGAGTCCGGCGGGCAGGTCGTCCGCTACATCCTCATGGTCGGGACGCCGACCCTCTGGTTCGCGTTCGCGCCCGCGCTGCTGTGGCTGGTCTGGCGGATCGTCGCCCGCCGCGACCCCGCCGCGCTCACCGTGGGCGTGGCGATCGCCGCCGGGTGGCTCACCTGGTTCCTCAACCCCGAGCGGACCATGTTCATCTTCTACATGGCCCCGGTCGTGCCGTTCTTCGTGCTGGCGGTCACCCTCGCCCTGCAGGACGTGCTCGGCGCCCGGCACCCCGAGCCATGGCGGCGCCAGCTCGGGCTGGGCGCGGTCTGCCTGTACGTCGCCGTGGTCGCGGCGACCTTCGTCTTCTTCTACCCCGTGCTCACCGGCCAGCCGCTGCCGCACGCGGAGTGGCTGCAGCGGATGTGGTTCCCGTCATGGTTCTGAGGAGTGGCCGCACCAGATAGTTGGGCGTTCCAACGCCCGCGAGGTGGCCGACGAGTTCGGCGGCGCCCCGGGCGCCCTCGACGAGGAACGCCACGCCGTGCGGCCCTGAGCGACCCTCGCCTACGGTGACCCCGGCAGGCGCAGACGGCGGGAGGACGGCGATGACCTCGACCGACGAGCGGCCCCGGGTGCTCACCGAGGTCGACGGCCACGTCTGGCGGATCACGCTGGACCGCCCGGAGGCCGGCAACGCCCTCGACCCGGCGCTGGCCCACCAGCTGGCCGCCGCCCTGCGCGACCGGCCGGCGCAGACCCGGGTGGTGCTGCTGCTCGCCAACGGGCCGCGCTTCTGCGTCGGCGGCGACATCGGCTACTTCGTCGCCGCCGACGACCCCGGGGCGCAGGTCGGGCAGCTGGCGCACGACTGGCACGAGGTGATCCGGCTGCTGCTGCACTGCCCGGTGCCGGTGCTCGCCGGGGCCCAGGGCGCGGTCGCCGGCGCCGCGGTGGGGCTGATCGGCGCCTGCGACATCGTGGTCTGCGGCCGCTCGGCGAAGATCCGCCCCGCCTACCTCGGGATCGGGTTCTCCCCCGACGGCGGGTCGTCCTGGGCCCTGACCCGCGCGCTCGGCGCGCCGCGGGCGCTGGACCTGCTGCTCACCGACAGCGCGCTCAGCGCCGCCGAGGCGCACACCTTCGGCCTGGTCAGCCGCCTGGTCGAGGACGCGGACCTGCACAGCGAGGCGATCGCGCTGGCGCACCGCGTGGCCGCCGGACCGGTGCGGGCGATGGTCCGCACCCGCGCCCTGGTCCGGCGGGCCGCCGTCCGCACCCTCGACGAGCAGCTGGACGACGAGGCCCGCCTCATCGCCGAGTCCGCCGCCGACCCCGAAGGGCGGGAGGGCGTGCGTGCCTTCCTCGAGAAGCGGAAGCCCGACTTCCCCGGCGCGGTCTAGCGCCCCTCAGCAGCCGCCGATCGAGATCCCCCGCGCCGTCAGCCACGGCACCGGGTTCACGCGGTTGGCGTAGAGGCCGCCCATGTGCACCTCGAAGTGCAGGTGCGGGCCGGTGGACTGGCCCTTGTTGCCGACCTCGGCGATCTGCTGCCCGGCCGACACCACCTGGCCGGCGCTGACGAAGAACCGGTTGACGTGCCCGTAGAGCGTGATCGACCCGTCGCCGTGCTGCACGTAGACCGCCTGGCCGAAGCCGTTGGCGGCGCCGGCGTGCAGCACCGTCCCGCCCTCGGGCGCGTAGACCGGCGTGCCGATCGGCGCGGCGATGTCGACGCCCTGGTGCATCGTCCCCCAGCGCGGCCCGTAGCAGGAGGTCACGCGGCCGACCGTCGGGGGGACGGCGCCGCCGCCGGCCGCCGCGGCGGCGACCGTCTGCGCGGCGGCCTGGGCCGCGGCCTGCTCGGCCGCCTCCCGCTCGGCGAGGTCGGCGTCCGGGTCGCTGGAGCCGGTGGCGGCCAGCAGCGCGATCTGCGCCTCGCGGAGGGCGGCCTCGTGCGCGGCCTTCTCGGCCACGGCGGCGTCGTAGGACTGCTGGGCGGCGGTCAGCCGGGCGGCCGCGGCCTGCTCGGCGCTGGCGGCCTCGCGGGCAAGGGCGTCGCGCTGGGCCACCGCCTCCCGGGCGACCTGGTCGGCCTGCTGCTGCCGGGCCTCCACGACCTCGTGCTCGGCGAGGGTCTCGGCCCGTTCGTCGCTGAGCAGGTCGAGGGTGAGGGCGCGCTGCAGCACCCCCTCGGGCCCCCCCTCGCCGAGGAAGACCATGGCCGAGCCCATGGGGTGCTCACCCATGTAGCTGCGCCGGCCGAGGTCGGCGACGTCCTCGCGGGTCTCGGTGACCGCGGCGGTGGCCGCGGCGAGCTCGGCGGCGGCCGTCTCGGCCGCGGTCTGCGCCTCGGTGAGCGCCGCCTGGGCCTGGATGCTGGCGTCGGAGGCGGCCTCGGCCTCGACGGTGAGCCGCTGCAGCTCCGTCTCGGCGGTCGCCACGAGCGCCGTCAGGCGGGCCACCTCGGCGGCGGCGACGCGGGCGTCGTCCGCCGGTGCCGCCTGGGCGTGGCCGCCCGACAGCAGGACGGCGAGGCTCACGGCGACGGCCACGATCCCGGACTCGGGGGTCCGGGAACGGCGCTTGTTCGTGTTCTGGGCAGGGCTGTGCGGGCGGTGCAGGGTCGCCAAGACCGGCGGGCTCCTTCTTCCTCGCCGCCTACCGGGTTAGCTGACGGGTTCGGGCGGGAAGACGCCCTACCTGCGCACCCCCGTGCGCGCAGGATTCACCCCAGGGGAACCATGGGTCCCCGGTCCGACCCGAGGGTCGGTTCGGCGGGGCCGGCCAGTGCCCAGCGGGTTGCTGGGACGTGGTGCAGCCGGACCGCCGGGAACGGTACCCCAGATCACGGCGCGATCACGAACCGAGAGCTCACGCCCCATGAGCCACACCGGGAACCGCCCGGACGACGACGCCGCCGGGGCGGGTGCCCCGACGACGTGGGCGGAAGGGTGGGAGCAACGGTATGCAGTTCGAAGCATGCGACCCTGCTGAAGCGCCTTGCCAAATGCTCTGCCAGCGCTCCTCCGCGCCAACCCTCGCGCACGTCCGAGCCGTCGACCGCCACGGCAGTGGCGCTCTGTCCCGCCTCCAGAACGCCCGCCGCTCCTGCTGCAACTCCACACCACGCACCACGCCCGACCCCCAGCTCAGCAGGGCGTTGCGTTCACCCCTTGAGCCCCGGGTGGTCAAGCAAGCGGGGGTGGGACGGTCTGCCCCACCCCCGCCACCATCACACGATGGCCTGCGACCCGCGGAACGTCGGCTGGTAAGCCGCGTTGCTGCTGCCACGGGCCGTGCCTTGCACCGCTGATTCCGTCATGGCGAACGTCAGCAGGGCATGCGCAATGGCGTCCGTCATCTCATCCAGCGCGATGAGATTGATGTTGTCGAGGTCGTCGCAGGCCGCGTGGTAGCAGGGGTCAAAGGCGATACCGGCGGTGCCGCCCCACTTGGCCGCCTGTTCAGCGGTCTTGATGTCCTCGGCGCCGGTGAACAGGCCGCCAGCCGGGATACCGGCCGCCACGAAGGCGTCATAGTCCGAGCGCCCATCGAAGGCCGTCGGCTCGACTTCACGACCGATGGACGCGAAGTAGTCGAGGAAGACGTCCTCCACCACGCCGGATCCCGTCGAGCCAGTCGATGCCGTGTCCGAGGCGTCGCCGTCGTAGACGAACCAGCCCGGGTTCGGCGAGCCGACCATGTCGAAGTTCAGCATGACGGCGATGTCCTTCAGCTCGCGCTTGGTGAGCTGGCTGACGTAGTAGGCCGAGCCGACCAGGCCGGCTTCCTCGGCGCCGAACCAGATGAAGCGCACCTGGTTGACCGGCTCGATACCCAGCTCGGCCATCTGCAGGGCGACCTCGAGCTGGGCCGCCGAGCCGGTGCCGTTGTCGTTGATGCCGGGCCCCTCGATGACGGAGTCGAGGTGGGCGCCGGACACAACCACCCGGTCGGTGCGGCCGGTCGTCGTCTCAGCGATGACGTTCTCGGACGTGCGGACCTCCGACACGGTGCTGGTGCTGACCGTCAAGGTCACCTGACGGCCGGCGGCGGCCTCCGCCTCGATGTACTCCACCAGGGCGGCACCGGCCTCGGCGCTCATCTCGATCACCGGGACGTCCTGCGGGAACGAGGCTTGACCGAAGTCGACGCCAAGTCGCTCGTCGCTGTTGCCCTCGTTGAAGATGATGACGGCCTGGGCCCCCGCCTCGACCGCGTTGGCGATCTTCTCGTAGAAGAAGCAGGTGCCGCGCTGGATCAGCGCGATGTCGCCGGTGAAGTCGACGAAGTCGGCATCCGTACAGCCGGCGCTTGACGTGCTGTCGGGCTGGCCGACTGGCAAGGGGACGATGTTGCCCTCGACGCCCTGCACCACACCCGTCACCGTGCCGCTGCCGGAGTAGTCCATGGTCGAGATGTCCACGCCGTTCTCGTACGTGAACGGAAAGCCTGGCGACGTGCTGGTGACAGTCGGGGCGGCCAGTTCCTCGAAGAAGTTGTACTCGAACGGCTGGCGGCTCACCTCGTACCCGGCCGCCCCAAGCAGGCCGGCGACGTAGTCCGCCGAGAGCTCGTAGCCCAAGGTGCTGGCCTCGCGTGTGCCGTCGCTGAGATCGGCGAACTCTTGGAACTCGGCCAGGTGCCCCAGCACGGCTTCGACCGTGACTGCGTCCCGCAGGTCGCTGGTGTCGGTCACGGGGGCCGCATACGCCCCGGTGGCCGGCGCACAGACAAGGGTCCCGGCCATCAGCGCGGCAACGGCCCAGCGTCGCTTCACCATGCATGCCTCCATGCACCATGCCGACCCGCCTGGCGCAGGGCCAGCAGATTCCGGGGAGCCTATCCCCGATTCCGGCAGCCCAACGGGGCGAGCAGCGGGCCAACTTCGGCATCACGCAGTCGCTGGTGCGGTTGGGTGAACTAGGCCCTGTTTGATACGTCGCGGAGATGGATGTTGATGTTGGTGATCTCCACAGTGGCGTCGTAGCGGACGGCGAGCTTGTCCTACCGGGTGGCGAAGGCGCGGCTCTGCTCGTGCCGGTTGATGCCGCACTCCACGGCGTGCCGCTGCTTGCCGCGCTCTCGGGCGAGCGTCGGCGGCCGGGCCGCCGGCTGAGCCCTTCGCCCGGTGATGGGCCGACTGGTCCGTCTTGTTCGGGATCGTCGCCGGCACGCCGCGTCGACGCGGTTGGGCGCGGTTGACGCGACTGGAGTAGGCCCGATCGGCCAGCACGCGGTCCGGCCGGCTCCGGGGGCCGTCCGGGCCCGGAGCGTCGCGGCACCCGGATGCGGTCGAGCACCACGGGCAACTGCGGACCGTCGGCGCCTGCCCGGCGGTGAGCACCGTGGCCAGCGGCCTGCGGCCGGCCTCGACGGCCAGGTGCACCTCGGTCGTCAGGCCGCCCCGGGACCGGCCGAGCGCATGATCGGCCGGCTCCCCGACCGGCGGCTGGACCTGCTGCTCGGGGTGGGCGGCGGGCGCCGGCGGCGTGCTGATGGGCTCGGTTGACGGTGGAGTCCACCGCCACCACCCAGTCGATCAACCCGACCTCGTCGGCCAGAGCCTGCAGCGCGATCTCGATCGCTGCCCAGCGACCGGCCGGCTGCCAGGCCCGGAACAGGCCGTAGACGCACTGCCGGGTGCCGTAGCGCTCGGGCACGTCCCGCCACGGGCAGCGGGTGCGGGTGCGGAACCGGATGCCGTCGCTCAGCTGTCACAGCGTCCAGCGACGGGGGCGGCCCGTCCGCGGCCTGACCGGAAGCAGCGCCGCCAGGATCAGCCACAGCTCGCCGGTCAGGTCGTGGCGGGCACCGGCCGGTAGGGCCCCGTCCACGAGGTCTCCGTGGTGAGGGTCTCCCTGGTCGTCGACCCCTCTACCGGAGACACGCTCGATCGGCGCGCCGAGCGACTTTCTCAAACAGGGCCTAGACGGCCTGCAGGACGTCGTCGAGCAGGAACAACGACGCCGCCGGGGCGGGTGCCCCGACGGCGTCGGTGGAAGGGTGGAGCTGAGGGGATTTGAACCCCTGACCCCCTCGATGCGAACGAGGTGCGCTACCGGACTGCGCCACAGCCCCTCGGACGGAAAGACTACCTTCCGCCGGCGGCCCTCCTGCAGGGGCCCGCCGCGAGCTCGCGAGCGGTGGGGGGCAGGAGGGCCCTTTCTCAGCCGTTGACGACCCGGGCCGGGCGGTACTCGTCGATGTCGGCGAAGCCGATGTCGTCGTCGTCCAGGCCCACGACGGCGCTGTTCTGCCAGCCGGCCGGGGCCGCGGTGCGGGCGGCCACGACCCGACCGGGCCGCAGCGGGTGCACCGGGGCCAGGGGGAGGCTGGGGTGCGGCAGCGACGGCAGCGCCTCCTGCACGCCGGTGGGCTGCTCGGCCACGGCCGGCACCGGCGCCGGCCGGCGCTCGCTCGCCCGCGGAGCGGTTGAGGAGAGGAACGCCTCCCGGGCGGCCTGCCGCGCCGCGCGGCGGGCGGCGAGCCGCTCGCGGCGGGCGGTCCGGCGCAGCACCAGCACGTAGCCGACGACGGCGAGGTCGAGCAGCAGCTGCGCCGGCCACACCCAGGCGCTCACCAGCAGCGCACCGGCCAGGCCGAGCAGCGCCAGCGCGACCAGGGCCGCGAGGGTCCGCCGGCGCAGCTTGTGCACGTCCACCTTGAGCTCGCCGGTGGCGTGCAGCGCCTCGCGGTCGATGGCGACCCGCTCGGTGGCGGCGGTGACCACGGGGTCCACCGTGCGCCGCCGCTGCAGCGTGCGGCCGGTCGAGGCCAGCTCACCCCGGGCCGACTGCGCGTCGCCGCGTGTCACCACCATGGGCACCAGCACGACGAACCACAGCACGACCAGAGCGGCCAGCAGCGCGCCCGATCCCATCCTGAACACCACCTGTCACACGAGTCACCGGCTCCGGCAGGTTATGCAGGAAGTTCGCCCGACGCGGGGAGGCGCGCTGGAGTGTCGCGATGCGTGTCGTGGAACGGGTGTGACGACCGGGTCGGCGTGTCGACATGAGGACCGCGCGCGGGGCGGGTCAGCGTGGTATGCGCTGCCGCCAGCGGGTCAGGACGCCGCCGGGGACGTCCTCGGCGAGCAGCGCGAAGGTCAGGTGGTCGCGCCAGTCGCCGTCGATGTCCAGGTAGCGGCGCAGCAGCCCCTCGCGGGTGAAGCCCAGCCGCTCGACCAGCCGCTGGCTGGGGCCGTTCTCGGGGCGGATGTCGGCCTGCAGCCGGTGCAGGCCGACCGGGCCGAACGCGTGGTCGCACACCAGCGCGACGGCCAGGGAGGCCATCCCCCGGCCGGCCTCCGCGCGGTCGATCCAGTACCCGAGGTGCCCGGAGCGCATCGCGCCGCGGACGACGTTGTCGATCGTCACCTGCCCGGCCAGCCGACCGTCCACCCGGATCGCCCAGGGCAGCGACGCCCCCGCCCGGGCGCGGCGGGCGACGGCGCGGCGCATCACCCGGTAGGCCGCCGGGGTGTGCCGCAGCCGCCACGGCTGGGCCGCCGACGGCTCCCACGGCGCGAGCCACTCCTCGTTGGCCAGCCGCAGCCGGCTCCACTCCGCGGCGTCGCGCCGGCGCAGCGGGTGCAGCTCGACGGGCCCGTGGGACAGCGTCGCCGGCCAGCCCGGGTGGAGCAGCGGATCGGTCACGACCGGCGGTCAGCCGCCGAGCAGCAGCGGCATGACGGTGACCAGCCCGCCGGGGGCCACCTCGGTCACGTCCTCGTCGACGACGATCAGGCAGTTGGCGCGGGCCATGCGGGCCAGCTGCGCCTCGCTGCCGTCGCCGACCGGCTCGACGACGTAGCCGCCGTCGGGGTGCCGCATGACCGTGCCGTGCAGGTACTGGCGGTAGCCCAGCGGCGAGACCAGCTGCTGGGCCGAGATGGCTTGCACCGTGCGGCGGAAGAGCTGGCGCTTGCCGAGCATGAGGCGGATCGCCGGGCGGACGAACACCTCGAACGACACCAGCGCCGACACCGGGTCGCCCGGCACGCAGATCACCGGCACCGAGTCGCGGCCCAGCCGGCCGAAGCCCTGCACCGGCCCGGGGTGCATCGCGACCGGCGTGAAGGCGGTCGGCCCGAGCTCGGCGAGCACCTGGGGCACGGTGTCGAAGCCGTCGCTCGAGAAGGTGCCCGAGACCAGCACCAGGTCGCTGCGCAGCAGCGCGCTCTCCAGCCGCTCGGTCAGCCGCTCGCGGTCGGTGGGCAGGATGCCGCCGCGGTAGGCCTCCGCGCCGGCGTCGCGGGCGGCCGCGGCCAGGGCGTAGGAGTTGACGTCGACGGCCTGCCCCGGGCCGGGGTCGGCGCCCACGTCGACGAGCTCGGTGCCGGCCGAGAGCACGGTGATCCGCGGCCGCGGGCGCACGTGCACGCGGTCGCGGCCGACCGCGGCGAGCAGGCTGATCTGCGCCGGGCCGATCGGGGTGCCGACCTGCACGGCGGAGTCGCCGAGCGCGACGTCGTCCCCCACCTGCCGGACGTAGCTGCCGGCCGGGGGTGCGGCGTGGACGGCGACGCGCACCTCCCCCTGGTCGGTCCAGACCGCCGGGACGACGACGTCGGCCCCGGCGGGCAGCATCGCGCCCGCGGCGACCATCTGCGCCAGACCGGGGCCGATGGACGACTGCGTGGGGCTGCCGGCGGTGCTCACCCCGACCACGGCCAGCTGGACCGGCGCCTCGAGGGTCGCGTGCGCGACGTCCTGGGCGCGGACGGCGTAGCCGTCGAGGGCAGCCTGGTCGAAGGCGGGCAGCGCGCGCTTGCTGACGACGTCCTCGGCGCAGAGCAGCCCCTGCGCGTCCAGCACCGCGAGCTCGATCGGGTCGACCTGCGGGGCCGCGGAGAGGATCTCCTCGAGGTGCCGCTCCACCGTGCGCACCTGCGGGGTGGCCGGGGCGGGCGGCGACGGCAGGCGGTCCAGCCCGATCTGGGTGGTGTCGCGGGCGGCCCGGGCGTGCCGCGCGAGGGGCTCGCGCACCACGGTCCCCCGCCGCAGGTCCATCTGCGACGTCTCCCGCTGCGCTCCGGGCCCCCCGCTCGTGCCGTTCTCCGTCATGCCCACGGACCCGATGGTGCCTCCTGTCGCCCGCGCTCAGGCCGGCGACGCGCCATCGGCCGGCAGCTCGGCCACGAACTCGGCGAGCCAGGCGCGCAGCGGCGGACCCAGGTCGTCGCGCTCGGAGGCCAGCCGGATGACGGCCTTGAGGTAGTCCAGCCGGTCACCGGTGTCGTACCGCCGCCCGCTGAAGACCACGCCGTGCACCGGCTCACCGCGCTCGACCAGCGTGGCCAGGGCGTCGGTGAGCTGGATCTCGCCCCCGCGGCCGGGCGGCGTCTCCCGCAGCACGTCGAAGATCTCCGGGGCGAGCACGTAGCGGCCGATGATGGCCAGGCTGCTCGGCGCCTCGTCGACCGGCGGCTTCTCGACCAGCCCGGTGATCCGCACCACCTCGTCGCCGTCGGAGGAGTGCCCGCTGGGCTCGACCGCCACCGCGCCGTACTTGTCGATGTTCTCGCGGCCCACGTCGAGCAGGGCGATGACCGAACCGCCGTGCTCAACCTGGACGGCGAGCATCTGCTCGAGCAGGTGGTCGCGGGCGTCGATGAGGTCGTCGCCGAGCAGGACCGCGAACGGCTCGTGCCCGACGAAGGCCGCGCCCTGCAGCACCGCGTGGCCCAGGCCGCGCGCCTCGCCCTGGCGGACGAAGTGCACCTGGGCGACGTCGGTCGACGCGTGGACGGCGCCGAGCCGCTGCTCGTCGCCCTTCTTCTCCAGCGCGGTCTCCAGCTCGGGGACCCGGTCGAAGAAGTCCTCGATCGCCGACTTGTTGCGGCCGGTGACCATGAGCACCTCGCCGAGCCCGGCCCGCGCCGCCTCCTCGACGATGTACTGCAGCGCCGGGCGGTCGACCACCGGGAGCAGCTCCTTGGGGACCGCCTTGGTGGCCGGCAGGAAGCGGGTACCCAGCCCCGCCACGGGGATGACCGCCTTGCGGGTCGGGCGGGAGCTCGAGGTCGGCATGCAGGGGAGCCTAACTAGGCTTCGGCGGTGACTTCCCCGCACGACCCGGTCGCGGCCAAGGCGGCGCTGCGCGAACGATTCCTCTCCCGCCGCCGCACCCGACCGGCGCCGGAGCGGGCCGCGGCCGCCGCTGCGGTCACCTCGGCGCTGCTGCGCCGGCTGGCCGGCACCCGCACCCTGGCCGCCTTCGCCCCCGACGAGACGGAGCCCGGCCACGGCCGGCTGCCCGCCGCGTACACCCAGCTCGGGGCGCGGGTGCTGCTGCCGGTCGTGCCGCCGGAGGGCGGCGAGCTGACCTGGGCGGTGGACACCGGCCGGCTGGCGCCGGGGCGGTACGGGCTGCTCGAGCCGCTCGGGCCCCGGCTCGGATCCACCGCGATCGGCGCCGCCGACGTCGTCGTCGTCCCGGCGCTGGCCGTCGACCGCCGGGGCGTGCGGCTGGGCCGCGGGGGCGGCTACTACGACCGGGCGCTGGTGCACGCCCGCCCCGACGCCGTCCTGGTCGCGGTCGTCTTCGACGACGAGTTCACCGACGCGCTGCCCGCCGAGGAGCACGACCGGCGGGTGACCGCCGTCGTCACGCCCGCCGGGGGCTGGCAGGAGCTCACCCGGCAGCCCTGAGGCCTCGCTGGAAAGGTGATCGCCGACCCCACCTCGACGTCGCGGGAGGGACCGTGTCCCCGGAGATCGTCACCATCCTCGCGCTGGTCGTGATCTTCGCGATCGCCTCCTTCCTGCCGATCAACATGGGGGCCCTGGCGTTCGTGGCGGCGTTCCTCGTCGGCACCCTGTCGGTGGGGCTGACGACCGAGGACATCCTCGCCGGCTTCCCCGCCGAGCTGGTGGTGACGCTGATCGGGGTCACCTACCTGTTCGCGATCGCGCAGAACAACGGCACCGTCGACCTGCTGGTGCGGGGTGCGGTGCGCCTGGTCGGCGGCCACGTGGCGGCGATCCCGTGGATCATGTTCTTCGTCACCGCGCTGCTCACCGCGATCGGCGCGCTCTCCCCCGCCGCGGTGGCGATCATCGCCCCGATCGCGCTCACCTTCGCCGCCCGCCACGGGATCAACCCGCTGCTCATGGGCATGATGGTGATCCACGGCGCGCAGGGCGGCGGCTTCTCGCCGATCAGCGTCTACGGCGTCACCGTGAACGAGATCGTCGAGGCCGAGGGGCTCCCGGACTCGTCGGTCGCCGTGTTCCTCGGCAGCCTCTTCTTCAACCTGGCGATCGCGGTCGTGCTCTTCCTCGTGTTCGGCGGCCGCCGGCTGCTTGGCCGCAAGGTGGCGGTCGCCCCGGCGGCCCCGGCGGCCGAGGAGGCGGAGACCACGACGGTGCGCGGGCACGGCGCCGAGCCCGGCCCGGCCGTCGGCGGTGGCGACCGGGGCGATCAGGACGAGGACGGCGACGTCGTGCGCGCCCAGCCGGTCACGCTCGACCAGGTGCTCACCCTCATCGGCCTGGCCGCCGTCGCCGTCCTGGCCCTGGTGTTCGACCTGGACATCGGCTTCGTCTCGATCACCGTGGCCACGATCCTGGCGATGTTCGCCGCGGCGCGGCAGAAGGGCGCGGTCAGCCAGATCAGCTGGTCCACCGTGCTGCTCATCGCCGGCGTGCTGACCTACGTGTTCGTGCTGCAGGAGGCCGGCACGATCGACTACATCGGCGAGGCCGTCATCGGCCTGGGCGCCCCGCTGCTCATCGCCCTCCTCCTCTGCTACATCGGAGGGGTGGTGTCGGCCTTCGCGTCGTCGACCGCGATCATCGGTGTCGCCATCGCACTCGCGGTGCCGTTCCTGCAGGAGGGCAGCATCGGCGCCGTGGGGGTGGTGGTCGCCCTGTCGGTGTCCTCGACCATCGTCGACGTCAGTCCGTTCTCGACGAACGGCGCGCTGGTCCTGGCCAACGCGCAGGACGTCGACAAGGACCGCTTCTACAAGCAACTGCTGGCCTACGCCGGGGTCGTCGTCGCGGCCGGACCGTTCCTGGCCTGGCTGGTGTTCGTCGTGGTCCCCAGCTGGTTCTAGACGATCGGAGTCCCTGTGTCCGGACCGCTCGACGGCGTCCTCGTCGTCGACCTCACCCGCGCCCTGGCCGGCCCGCACGCCGCGATGATGCTCGGCGACCTGGGGGCCCGGGTGATCAAGGTGGAGAGCCCGGGCGCGGGCGACGACACCCGCGGGTGGGGGCCGCCCTTCGTGCAGCCGGACTCGGGGGACCGGGAGTCGACGTACTTCCTGGCGGCGAACCGCAACAAGGAGTCGATCACCCTCGACCTCAAGGACGACGGCGACAAGGCGGTGCTCACCGAGCTGCTGCGCCGCGCCGACGTGCTGCTGGAGAACTTCCGCCCCGGCACCCTGGCCCGCCTGGGCTTCGGCACCGACGTGCTCGCCGAGCTCAACCCGCGGCTGGTCACCCTGGCCATCAGCGGGTTCGGTCACGACGGGCCGGAGGGCGGGCGGGCCGGCTACGACCAGATCGCCCAGGGCGAGGGCGGGCTGATGTCGGTGACCGGCCCCTCCCCCGACGACCCGCAGCGCGTGGGCGTGCCGATCGGCGACCTCCTGGCCGGCATGTACGGCGCCTACGGCGTGCTCGCCGCGCTGCTGGAGCGGGAGCGGACCGGCCGCGGCCAGGTGGTGCGCACCTCGCTGCTGGCGGCGATCGTCGGCGTGCACGCCTTCCACGGGACGGCGTGGACGGTGGCCGGCCAGGTCGGCCGCGCGCAGGGCAACCACCACCCGTCGATCGCGCCCTACGGGCTGTTCCACTGCCAGGACGGCAGCGTGCAGGTGGCCTGCGCCAACGAGTCGCTGTGGCGGCGGCTGTGCGCCGAGTTCGGCTTCGACCCCGAGGCGCCGGGCATGGCCACCAACGGCGAGCGCGTGGTGAACCGGCCCCAGGTCATCGCCCTCCTGGAGGGCGCGTTCGCGACCATCCCCGCCGAGGAGCTGCTGGAGCGGCTGAACAAGGTGGGCATCCCCGCCGGCAAGGTGCGCACGATCGACGACGTCTACGGCTGGGACCAGACGCAGTCGCAGGGCCTGCTCGTCGACGTGGAGCACGAGACCCTGGGCGCGCTCACGATCCCCGGGCCTCCCCTGCGCTTCTTCGCCCCGGGTCCGGACGGCGAGACCGAGACCACCCGGCGCGACCACCTGCCGCCGCCGGTGCTGGGCTCGTCGAACGAGGCGGTGCGCCGGTGGCTCACCGACGGGGTGCCGCAGCCGGACGAGGACGACGTGGAGGACGGGCACGCCACATGAGCGAGCGCCCCAAGCGGCTCGACGCCCGCACGCTGCGCGACCTGGTGCTCGACCCCGGCTCGTGGAAGTCGTGGGACGCGCCGGTCCAGCGGCGCGACGTCGACCCGGACTACGCCGCGGAGCTGGCCGCCGCGGCGGAGAGGACGCGGCAGGACGAGGCGGTGGTCACCGGCGAGGGCACGCTGCGCGGGCGGCGGGTCGCGGTGATCGCCGGGGAGTTCGGGTTCCTGGCCGGCTCGATCGGGGTGGACGCCGCCGAGCGGCTGATCCGCGGGGTGGAGCGCGCCACCGAGGAGGGGCTGCCGCTGCTGGCCGCGCCGGTGTCGGGCGGCACCCGGATGCAGGAGGGCACGGTCGCGTTCCTGCAGATGATCGGCATCACCGCCGCGATCGCCCGGCACAAGCGGGCCGGGCTGCCCTACCTGGTCTACCTGCGCGACCCCACCTTCGGCGGGGTGCTGGCCTCGTGGGGGTCGCTGGGGCACGTGACCATCGGCGAGCCGGGCGCCTCCATCGGTTTCCTGGGCCCGCGCGTGTACGCCGCGCTGTACGGCGAGCCGTTCCCCGCCGGGGTGCAGACCGCCGAGCACCTGGCCGCCCGGGGGCTGCTCGACGCGGTCGTGCCGCACGAGGAGATCGCCGACGTCGCCGACCGGGCGCTGCGGGTGCTGGCCGCGCGGCAGACCTGGCACCTCGACGTCCGCGGCGCCGAGCGGCCGCGGCCGGCCGACGGCACCGACGCCGACGATCCCGAGGACCACCGCACCGCCTGGCAGGTGGTGACCGCCTCCCGGCGTCCCGACCGGCCCGGGGTGCGGCGGCTGCTGCGCACCGCGGCCACCGACGTGGTCGGCCTGTCCGGCACCGGCGCCGGGGAGAAGGACCCCGGGCTGCTGCTGGCGCTGGCCCGCTTCGGCGGGGCGCCGTGCGTGGTGCTCGGCCAGGACCGGCGCGGCCAGTCGCTGTCGGCCCCGCTGGGCCCGGCGGCGCTGCGCGAGGCCCGCCGCGGCATGCACCTGGCCGCGGAGCTGCGGCTGCCGCTGGTCACCCTGATCGACACCCCGGGTGCGGCGCTGTCGAGGGAGGCCGAGGAGGGCGGGCTGGCCGGGGAGATCGCCCGCTGCCTGGAGGACCTGGTGATGCTGCGGGCGCCGACGATCGCGGTGCTGCTCGGGCAGGGCACCGGCGGCGGCGCGCTGGCCCTGGTGCCGGCCGACCGGGTGCTGGCCGCGGCGAACGGCTGGCTGGGCCCGCTGCCGCCGGAGGGCGCCTCGGCGATCGTGCACCGCGACGTCGACCACGCCGACGTGATGGCCGCCCGGCAGGGGGTGCGGGCCACCGACCTGTGGCGGGCCGGCATCGTCGACCGGGTCGTGCCCGAGCGCCCCGACGCCGCCGACGAGCCGGGCGAGTTCTGCGGCCGGCTCGGCCGGGTCCTCGGCGAGGAGCTCGCCGGGCTGCTCGGCCGCGACGACACCGAGCGCTTCCGCCGCCGGCTGCACCGCTACCGCCACCTGGGCCGCAGCGGCTAACCGCGCTCCGTCAGCTCGGCGCCGTGCTCGACGCGCAGGCTGTGGTCGGGGTCGAGCCGCTCCAGCACGGTGTCGAGCACCTCGCGCAGGGCCTTGGTCTGGTCCGGTGTCAGGGGGTCGAAGAACGCCGTGCGGACGGCGTCGACGTGCCCCGGCGCGACGCTGCGGACGACGTCCCAGCCGCTCTCGGTGAGGACGGCGACGTTGCCGCGGCCGTCCTCGGCCGACCGCTCGCGGCGCACCCAGCCGCGCTCCTCCAGCCGGGCGACGGTGTGCGAGAGCCGGCTCTGCGACTGGTTGGCGCGGCGCGCGAGGTCGCTCATCCGGCGGCTGCGGCCGGGCGCCTCGGAGAGCATGGCCAGCACGACATAGGCGGCGTGGGTCAGCCCGGCGTCGCGCTGGAGCTGCGCGTCGAGCACCCGCGGCAGCAGCTCCGAGACGGTCAGCCAGGCCCGCCACGTGCGCTGCTGCTCGTCGTCGAGCCACCGCTGCGTCACGGCGGGAACGGTACCGGGCTGCCCGCCCGCGGTGATCACCGTCATCCGGCGAGCTGCGCGGACGACGCCGCCCCGGGGTCGACCGCCGCACGCCACGCGGTCGGGCTCACCCCGAACCGCCGGCGGCACCAGCGGGAGAAGGCGCTCGGGGCGGCGAAGCCCAGCTGGTCGGCGATGTCGGCGACGGCGTACCGCGGGTCGTCGAGGTAGCGCTCGGCGAGACCGGCCCGGACGTCGTCGACGATGGCGGCGAAGCTGTCCCCCTGGGCGGCGAGGTGGCGGTGCAGGGTGCGCTTGCTCATGCCGAGGCCGCGGGCGACCTGGGACATCGAGCAGCGGTGCAGCGGGAGCAGGGCGGTGACCAGCTCGCGGACCCGGTCGCCCGGGTCGTGGGCAGCCGGGGGCGGCAGGGTGAGCAGGAACTGGCGGGTGTAGGTGCGCAGGCCCGGGTCGGCCGGGTCCGCCAGCGCGTTCGGGGCGTCCAGGTCGGCGGAGTGGACGACGAGGCCGTCGAACCGCTGCCCGAAGCGCACGGCGGGGCCGAGCAGCCGCCGGTGCTCGGTCGGGTCGGCGGGGGTCGGGTGCACGAAGCAGACGGCCAGCGGCTGCCACTCCTCACCGCGCAGCCAGCGGAGACCGTCGAGCAGCGCCGCCACGGCCAGGTCGAGCACCTGGCGCACGGGCACCGGTTCGCCGAGCTCGAACCAGACCTGCACCGTGCCCACGCCGTCCGCCTCGGACAGCCGGATCCGGACGGCCTCGCTGTAGGTGTGCTCGTAGCGCATCAGCAGCTCGAGGGCACTGCGCAGGTCCGGCTCCTCGCGCAGCACGATGCTCAGCGGCCCGACCGTCGAGAGCCGTCGCCACTGCGCGAGCTGCAGACCGAAGTCCTCCCGCCCAGCCGCCACCGCCGACGCGTCCAGCAGCCGGGCGACGGCCGCGGCACTCACCCACCGGTCGGGCGAGGCCAGATCGGCGGGCTCCAGCCCCGCGCGGGCCAGCAGGGCGTCGACGTCCAGTCCGGTGGACGTCGCCAGCTGCGCGTACCCGTGCAGGACGGCGGAGCGCGAGAGCGGACGCATGAGGGCACCTCGGGGCGGGCTGCGGGAGAGGCTAGCCGGATCCGGCCGCCCGAGGGGCGTCGACGCCGGTGGCCTCAGCGGGACGGGAATTCGTCCTCAGCGGTACACCCGGAGCGGGGCGGCGCGGGGAGGCTGGCAGCGGAAAGGCCCGACCCGAGGTGACCACGCCCCGCCCGCTCGGCCCCACCCCGGCCGGGAGACGCAGCCGATCCCAGGCGCCCCGCGGGCACCGCGGTCCGTTCGGACCGGCACGGGTGGGTGGTCGACACGGGCCCGGGACCACCGGGGCCGGGCCCGGTCGCCACCACTCGAGGAGGAGCCATGAGCGATCGCGTCACGTGGGAGCCCTGTCCCCGGTGCGGCGGGACCGCCGCCGTGGGCTGGGCGCCCGACACCGGGGACGGCGCCGGACCGGCCGGCGAGGTCCCCGTCGAGTTCGACTGCACCAGTGGCTGCAGCTTGACCCCGGCCGAGCTGCGGCTGGTCGCGCGGCGCCGCGAGCCGTGATGCGACCGGCCGGGTGACCGACGCCGTCAGCGGCTCGCCGTCACGGCGTAGAGCGCGGCGGCGGGAGGGCCGATCCGCTCCGGTGGGTGCGGCTGCAGGCCCGCCTCGCGCAGCTGACCGAGCAGCACGTCGACGGCCGGCAGCTCCGTGCGCTCCTCCTGCGCCCGCAGCAGCAGGTCCAGGTGCCGGCTGAACAGCTGCGGCCCCGCCACGGTGGTGACGACCACGAGGGCACCGCCGGGTGCGAGCAGGCGGGCGACCGCGCGCAGCAGCCCCGCCCGCTCGTCGACCGGCACGTAGTAGATGACGTTGGCGAGCAGGACCAGGTCGATGCCGTCGGTGAGGGCGCCCGGGCGACCGGCGGCGAGCGCCTTGCGGATGTCGACCACCTCGACGCCGGCCCGGTCGGCCAGACCTCGCTCGCCCAGCGTGCGCCGGGCCAGTGCCGCGGCGTCGGGGTCGACGTCCACGCCGACGCCGGTGGCGTCCGGGGCCGCCTCGAGGACCGCCGCCAGGTACAGGCCGGCACCGCACCCGATGTCGAGCACCCGGCGCGGCCGGCGCTCGGTGACCGTGCGGACCAGCTGGTGGCGGATCAGCGGGTACATCGCGGTGGAGATCCGGGCGATCACCTCGCCGTGCTCCGCGGTGTCGCGCCGCCCCGGGCCACCGCGCAGCAGCACCGGCAGACCTCGGTAGAGCTCGGTGTGGTAACCGCCGAAGCCCTCGTACGACGCGCGCACCACGTCGTCGTCGACGACCGCGCGGCCGAACCGGGTGAGCCGCCACGGGTCCTGTCCGGCGATCAGCCCCGCGGCAGCGAGCACGCGGAGGTAGGCGGCCAGCAGGTCGTGGTCGACCACATCGAGGCGGGCGGCCAGCTGCTCGGTGCCGGCCAGGCCCTCGCCGAGCGCGTCGAGCAGGCCCAGGTCGAGCGCGGCGGCGATCTGCTGCACCCGGACCGCGGTCAGACCCGCTCGCGCGGCGCGCAGCCGCGCGCGGAGGTTCCCGCTGCGCAGCACCTCGGCCAGCACCGCCGGGTCGGGCATCCTCGCCATCGGGCACCCCCTCGGCCAGAGAGCGCGACGGTAGCGCACCTCGACCGCGCGGACGGCTGACGAGCGCGCCCTGGCACCGACTGCGCTGCTGGGCGAGGGGCTTCGCACAGCGGGTGTCGGCGGCTACCGTCGGCGGGGCCGGCGCTGCCGGCGGCGGCTCAGCCACGGCCCCTCGAACGCGCACACCGGAGGCGCGTCGTGCCGGTCGAGGTCGTCGAGTTGTCCATCCGGGAGCCGGATGTCGCCCAGGCCGTGCTCACCGAGCTCTACCACCCGGAGCGCCCGCTCGCGTTCTCCGGCGTCCGCGGGTCGTTCACCTGTGAGATCCGGTCGGCGACGGCCGGCGACGTGGGCGCGGACCGGCTGCGGTTCACCGCGGGCATGCGCTGCGCGGTGACTCCGCTGAGCGAGCTGGTGGTGGCCAGTCCGGTGAGCGGTGGGTGCCGGTACGTGGCGGGCCGGGAGGAGGTCACCACGCGACCGGGCGTGGTGTTGCGGTGCCCGACCGGCGTGCCGTTCACGAACGAGTGGGACGACGTGGACGTGGGCATCGTGCGGCTGCCGCTGGCGGTGATCGAGCGGGTGGCCGAGGAACGGCTGGGCGTGCCCGGGACCGATGTGCGGTTCGACGGGATGAGCCCGGTGTCCGAACCGATGCGCCGGACCTGGCTGGGGCTGATGCGGTTCGTGCACCAGCAGATGGCCGACCCCGGCAGCGGGCTGGCCGAGCCGCTGGTCGCCGCGCAGCTGGCCGAGCTGGTGGCGGCGGCCGCGCTGGCGGCGTTCCCGAACACCACATTGACGTCGGGCTACCTGCCCGGCACCGGCGCGGTGGCGCCGGCGGTGGTGCGGCGGGCGGTGGCCTTCATCGACGCGCACGCCTCGTTACCGATCACCGTGTCCGACATCGCCCGGGCCGCCGGTGTGGGCCCGCGGGCGCTGCAGCTGGCCTTTGCCCGCCACCTGGGGCTGAGCCCGATGGGCTACGTGCGTCGGGTGCGGATGGAGGGCGCGTACCGGGAGCTGCAGGCCGCCGACCCGACCGCCGGGGACACCGTCGCGGCGATCGCAGGCCGGTGGGGGTTTGCCAGGCCCGATCGGTTCGCCGCCGCCTACCGGGCGGCCTACGGCGTGCCGCCCAGCCGCACCCTGCGCACCTGACCCCACCACCGCCGCGCCCCCCCGAGGAGAGGGTCGTGACCACGGAGACCGCCCCGCCCGTCCCAGCGCCGCGGCGCAGTCACTTCGCCATGTCCGACCCGCTGGAGGTGCGGGACTTCCTTGATCAAGCCTTCGGCGGCAGGCTGCGGCTGGACGGACTCGGCGACGGCGAGCCGCTGGTGACTGTCGACCGGGTAGACACGGGCGCGTTCAGCGTCACGGACGTCCGTATGGCCGCCGATCTCGTCTTCCAGGTCAGCGGTCAGGACGAGTTGCTGATCAACATGGTGCTCGCCGGCCGGTTGGGCCAGGACAGCGGCAAGGTCACGGACCGCTACCGATCCGGGGACGTGTGCATCGGCAACCACCCTCACGCGCATCTCGTCGCCCGGTCCCATGACCTGCGCATGCACACCGTCGTGCTGCCGGCGGGCGTGCTGACCGAGGTGGCCGGGGGCGCGTCCGGGCCGGCTGGCCGGTCGTGGGAGCTGCTGTCCCGGCGACCGACGGCCGGGGGCACTGCACGGTGGTGGGCGACCAGCCGGTTCGTCGACGACCTGCTCGTCGAGCCGGCGGCCGTCACCGCACCGCTGCTGGTCGGGCCGGCTGCGCGGCTACTGGCCGCGACCGTGCTAACGATCTTCCCGAACACCCTCGCGCCACCGCCCGTCGCCAGGGACCGCGTCGACGCCCACCCCGGCACGCTGCGCCGAGCCGTGGCCTACATCGAGGCCAATCCCGACCTCGATCTCTCCGTCGCCGACATCGCCCGGGCCGCCTGCGTCACCCCGCGCGCGGTGCAGCTGGCGTTCCGCCGGCATCTGAACACCACCCCGACCGCCTACCTGCGCCAGGTGCGGCTGGCCCAGGCGCACCGGCAGCTACGCGACGCCACCCCCGGCGACGGGCTCACCGTGACCGCCGTCGCCGCCCGCTGGGGCTTCACCCCCAGCCGGTTCACCGAGCGCTACCGCGCCGCCTACGGCGTGCTGCCCAGCCGCACCCTGCGCACCTGACCCACTCGGTGCGCCCCGCAGCCGACGGACCTCGAACTGCCGGCGCAGCGCCTCCGCCCGCTGCTGGCAGGCGTCGGCCTCGGCGCCGAGCTTGACTGCGGAGCGCCGGGCCCGTTCGGCCGCGGCGCGACGCATCGCCGTCTGGGACCGGTCCCTCGGCCCCGCGCGCTGCGCGTGCCCCCAGCTGTCGGCCATGGCGCCCACCGGTGCCCTCGCTCCCTGCTGATGGGCGCCGCGCGCGGGGGCACACCGCCTGCGCTCAGCGGCGTCCCGCCTGTTCGAGAGACCGATCCGCGCGCGGCCACCCGGGACCAGCGAACGCGCCGGACGCGCGCTCCGCCGAACGCGCGGGCACACGGCTGCGCACCGTGGGGGCGTTGGTTCGCCTGCCCGGGACCTGCCGGTCAGCGCGCGGCTGCCTCGAGCGCGTCGGCCCGTGCCCACATCCGCAGCGCCAGGCGGCGTTCGACGTCGGCCCGGGCGCGCGCCCACGCCGCCCGCTCCAGGTGCGGTCCTGGCGGGTCGGTCGTGGCGGCGACGTCCGCGGCGGCCGCGACGTCGTCGTAGCTCAACGCCACCAGTTCGGTGGTCGCGGCGGCCTCCCGGATCGCCGCCACCGAGGCGCGCAGGGCGGCCACGCGCCGCTCCATCGGCGGCGACTGCGTCGGCGACACCGTCACGGCGCGAGCGTGACCGGCGGTCCGCACGCCGGCTAGACCGCAGGCGAACAGCAGCGCCCACCGTTTCGCCCGCAGGCGAAGCAGCGCCCGTCGCACCTCCTGTCGAGACGAACGATGGCCCGGGCCCGGGCGCTGATCGAGCACCCCGCTCGTCGAACCCCGAACGTGACACTCACCGCCGGTGTGTGGACGCGGTGCGCGAGACGGCGCATGATTAGCAGTCGACAGGGACGAGTGCCAATCCGGCTCACCCGACGAGGAGCGCAACCGCCGTGCCCACGTACCAGTACGTCTGCACCAACCCCGACGGCAAGCACGATTTCGAGCTCGTGCAGTCGTTCACCGACGAGCCGGCGCAGCAGTGCCCGGTCTGCGGCAGCACGGTGCGCAAGGTCTACGGCTCGGTGGGCGTGGTGTTCAAGGGCTCCGGCTTCTACCGCACCGACAGCCGCGCCGGCAGCAGCAACGGCTCCTCCTCGTCGAGCAGCTCGTCGTCGGACGGCGGCTCGTCCTCCTCGTCGTCGTCGTCGAAGGACTCGTCGTCCTCGAAGGACTCGTCCTCGTCATCCAGCTCCTCCTCGGGCGGCACGGCGAAGGCCGCCGCCGGCTGAGGCTGCCGCAGACCTCCCTCCCGGGCCCGCGCGCTGTCCACAGCCGCGGGCCCGGTCCACAACCCGGCGGCGGACGCCGGTCGGCACCCGCCCGCGAGGAACGCTGCGGGGGTGCTGCGTCTCCGCCGTCCCCGATCCCCCGTCGTCGCGCTGCGCCGCCTGGTCGCGGCGCTGCTGGCGGCGACCGCGCTGGTCCTCGCCCTCCGTCCACCTCCGCCGGCGGCGGCCGACGGCCTACGGCCGGCGTCCGTGGTCGTGGCCGCGGCCGACCTGCCGCCGGGTGCCGTGCTCCGCAGCGCCGACCTGGCGGTCGCCCGGCTGCCGGCCGGGGCCGTGCCCCGCGGCGCGGTGGCCGACCCGCGGGAGCTCGCCGGCCGGCGGCTGGCCGGCGGGGTGCGGGCCGGTGAACCGCTGACCGACGTGCGGCTCGTCGGTCCGGGGCTCACCGCCGGGCTGCCCGCCGGCCAGGTCGCGGCACCGGTGCGGCTCGCCGACCTCGCGGTGGCCGGCCTCGTCCGCACCGGCGACCGCGTCGACGTCCTGGCCACCGCACCCGACGCCGCGACGGCCGAGGTCGTCGCGGCGGCCGCGCTCGTGCTCGCGGCTCCGGCCCCCGCCCCGGAGGCGGACGAGGACGCCGGGCTGCTGGTGCTCGCCGTGGACGCGGCGACGGCAGCCCGCCTGGCCGCGGTGGCCACGACGGCGACGCTGACCGTCAGCCTGCCGCCCCCGTGACGCGCCGCCGGCTTGGCGTGTCCGGAGTGGCTGTGCGTGGATACCCGGGTGCTTCGAGGCTTCAAGGACTTCCTGCTCCGCGGCAACGTCGTCGACCTGGCGGTCGCGGTCGTCATCGGTGCCGCCTTCACCGCCGTCGTCACCGCGTTCGCCGACTCGTTCCTGACCCCGCTGATCGCGCTGGTCGGCGGCGGCGGCCAGTTCGGCGGCACCTTCACCGTCAACGGGCAGACGTTCACCTACGGCGCGTTCATCAGCCAGGTGATCACGTTCGTGCTGACCGCCGCGATCGTCTACTTCGTCGTCGTGGTGCCGATGAAGCGGATCATCGAGCGGCGGCAGCGCGGCGACGAGCCGGGCCCGGTCGCGCCCACCGAGGTGGAGCTGCTCGTGGAGATCCGCGACCTGCTGCGCGCCCAGCAGGGCCTGGAGCCCGGCCTCGACCCGGCCGGCGCCGGCACCACCACGCTGCCCGGTCGGCTGTAAGGGCTAGTCGCTGCCCCAGTGCGGGGGGCGGTCCTCCAGGTAGCGGCGGTCGTCGTCGCCGGGGTCGTGCGGCCGCTCGCCCCAGCCGACGTCGCTGTCGTCGGGCGCGCGCTCCGGCCGGGGCGGCGCCGGGGGCGGCGGCGCGAGCGGCTGCCCCAGGCCGTCGAGCACCTGGGCGGTCGGCAGCCGGGCGAGCACGGCGCCCGGGATGGCGAGCTTGCTGCCGCGGGTCCCGGAGCCGACCACCACCAGCTCGGCGGCGGCGACGGCCGCGTCGACCAGCACGGGCCAGCTCGCCGGCAGCCCGATCGGTGTGATGCCGCCGTAGGCCATCCCGCTCTCGGCGACGGCGACGTCCTGCGGCGCGAACGAGGCCTTGCGCGCGTCCAGGTGCCGGCGCACCAGACCGTTGACGTCGGCGCGGGTCGTCGCGAGCACGACGCAGGCGGCCAGCGTGGTCACGCCCGCCCGCCGAGCCGCCACGACGACGCAGTTCGCCGAGGCCTCGGGCGGCACCCCGTAGGCGTCGGTGAAGGCGGCGGTGTCGGCCAGCGCGTCGTCGATCGCGGCCACCCAGACCGGGCCGCCCACCTGCGCCAGCGCGGCGGCCACCGGCTGCCCGAGCAGGTCGGTCCGCGCGGCGGCCGGGTACCAGGTCAGCGTGCCCAGCGTCGGCGCGGTCACGGGGCGGGCGAGGGTCGCGGAGCGCGGGACATGCTGCGATCGTGCGGCACCGGCACGGGCGGCCGTCGGCCGGGGTGGCCGGATCGCTGCGCCACGGGTCCGGGATCCGGCTGTCGCGAACCGGCTGGTGGGCGTGAGGATGGGCGCATGATCGGCCAGTTGCACTCCGTCGTCATCGACACACCGGACCCGTACGCGCTCGCCACCTTCTACGCCGCGCTGCTGGGGATGGAGATCAAGGGCTCGCCGGGCGACGACTGGGTCGTCGCCACCGGTGCGGGGCACCGCCTGGCCTTCCAGGAGGCGCCGGACCTGGAGCCGCCGGACTGGCCCGATCCCGAGCGCCCGCAGCAGTTCCACCTCGACGTCTACGTGCGCGACGTCGACGAGGCCGAGCCGAAGCTGCTGGCGCTCGGTGCCCGCCGGCTCCCCGGTGGCGGCGGCGACTTCCGCGTCTACGCCGACCCGGTCGGGCACCCCTTCTGCCTGGTGTGGGACGCGTGAGCGCCGAGCTGCCGTCGGTCGACCTCTCCGCGGCGAGCCGGTTCGTCGCGGCGTCGGGGTTCGAGGTCACCGGCATCTCCGGCGCGGAGGTGACCGGCTTCGTCGACCTGGGCCCCGACCAGCACACCCCGTGGGGTGTGGTGCACGGCGGCGTCTACTGCACGGTCATCGAGTCGGCGGCCAGCATCGGCGCGAGCGCGGCGGTGCTCGACCGCGGCCAGTTCGCGGTGGGGGTGAACAACCAGACCGACTTCCTCCGGCCGATGAGCACCGGCCGGGTCGACGTCCGCGCCGAGCCGATCCAGCAGGGCCGCACGCTGCAGCTGTGGCTGGTCACCCTGACCCGCGCGGACGACGGCAAGCTCGTCGCCCGCGGCCAGGTCCGCCTGCAGAACGTGCCGCTGCCCGGCGCGTGAGGCCGCCGGTCGCGCGGGTCGCCGCGGCGCTGTCGGCGGCCCGCGCGGTCGCGGCCGCGCACGGTCTGCGCACCGACGCCGCGCGGGTGCTGCACGACGGCGCCAACGTCGTCGTCGACCTCGCCCCCGCGCCGGTCGTGGCGCGGGTGGCGACCCTGACCGCGGTGGTGCGGCCGGACGTCGGCGTGCCGTTCGGCCGCGAGGTCGCCCTCGCCACCGCGCTCGCCGCGGCGGGTGCGGCCGTGGTCCCGCCGAGCGACGTCCTCCCGCCCGGACCGCACCGGCACGCCGGCTCGGTGCTGTCCTTCTGGACACGGGTCGAGGTGCTCCCCGACCGGCCGGGCCCGCGGGAGGCGGGCGGGGCGCTCGCGCGGCTGCACGAGGTGCTGCCCGCGCTGCCCGTGCCGGCGACACCGCCGCTGGACACCCCGCTCGACGACCTGGCCGCGTTCGCCGCCCACGGCGCCCGGTGGCGGGTGCCGGCGCCGCTGCTCGACCGGCTCGCCGACCGGCTGGCCGAGCTGCGGCCCCGGCTCGCCGGCGGCGTCCGGCAGCTGCACGGCGACCCGCACCCCGGGAACCTGCTCGCCACCCCGACCGGCTGGCTGTGGGCCGACCTCGAGGACACCTGCGGCGGCCCGCCGGAGTGGGACCTCGCCTGCCTGCGCAGCACCCGCCGGCTCGACGGCCGGGCCGCGCTCGACGCCTTCCCCGGGGCGCCGTCGGACGACGCGCTCGCCCCGTGGCTGGAGCTGCGCCGGCTGCACGCCGCCGTCTGGGGCGTCGTCATCGACGCCGAGCACGGGCGGTCCCCCGCGCGCGACGGCCTGGAGGCCGCGCTCGCCGGCCGGTCAGCCCGGTAGGGACGCGGGGTCGAGGACGACGGAGAACAACGCCCGCGGGTCCTGCAGGGTCGCCGGCGGGCGGGCGGCGGCCCGCGGGACGACGCGGTCCCAGCGGGCCGGCCGCCGGTGCGGCAGCAGCTCGCGCCCCTGGAACAGGTACTTCCCCACGACCTCGCCCACCAGCAGCCCGGCGCCGCCCTCGACGGGCAGCCCGACCGGGTCGCCCGGGCGCAGCTCGTCCAGGAACGCGGACAGCTGGCGCAGGTCCTTGGCCGGCCGCCGGCCGGACAGCTCCTTGGACAGCGCGCGCAGCTCGGCCGGCGCCAGGCCGGTCGCGTCGACGTCGATCCCCGACTGCGTGCCCAGCCCGACGACGCCGGCGGCCAGGCAGGCGCCGAGCTCGGCGTGCGAGCGCGGCCGCACCACCCACACCCGCACGCCGTCGGGCCCGGGCGCGGGCGGGACGTCGTCGGCCTCGGGCCAGACGTAGGGCAGGTCGTCGGGCTCCGGACCGAACCGCTCGGTGAACCGCGGCCGGTAGAACTCCGGCTCCTTGGCCAGCAGGTTCGAGCGGTGCGACAGGTGCAGCGCCTCGTCACCCACCCAGGACGGCAGCAGGCCCTCGGCCGCCAGCTCCGCCTGGGGGCGGCCGGCGATCTCCGGCGCGAACTCGGTGATGAGCGTCCGGGTGCTGTCGGCGAAGCCGCGCTCCCGCCAGACCCGCACCATCGCCAGGCCGTAGGCGACCAGGGCCGGCGTGCGGCCGCGCCACATCCTCACCACCGGGTGGGTGGCCCAGCCGTAGTCCGGCAGCTCCAGCGCGCGCAGCACCTGCAGGGTCTCGACGCGCTGCTTGCCCAGCCGGGGCGAGTCGAGCAGCCGGGCGCTCTCCTCGAAGTCGGCCACCGGCAGGAAGGTCTGCATCGCGGTCCATCCTGACCGAGCGACCGGCGGCCTGCCGGGTCAGCCGCCGTCGAGGTCGCGCAGGGCGGTCTCCCACCGCCGGCGCCGCGCGGCGTCGTCCTGCTCCCACCAGGCCGGCCCGCGCTCGCCGAGCCCGGTCTTGGCCAGTTGCACGCGGGCGCGGGCGGCGGCCACCGCGGCGTCGTCCCCGGCCCGGCCGGCGGTGCGCACCGCCGCCCGGGCGCGGCCGAGGTGCCGCTGCAGCCGGGCCCGCACGTCCTCCGGCAGGGCCGGGTCGCTCGCCCGCCAGCGGCGGCCGTCGACGACGACCCACCGGCCGTCTGCGGTGCGCTCGACGCTCACCCGGCGCAGCGGGTGGCGAGCTCCGGCAGGACGACGCCGAGCGGGGCGTCGACGCGCACGTCGGCCTTGGCGTCGCCCCGGGTCGGCCCGACGTTGACGATCGCCACGGGGATGCCGCGCTGGGCGGCGCGCAGCACGAACCGGTAGCCGCTCATCACCGTCAGGGACGAGCCGAGGACCAGCAGGCAGCCGGCGTCCTCCACCAGGTCGAAGCAGGCGTCCACGCGATCACGGGGCACCGTCTCGCCGAAGAACACCACGTCGGGCTTGAGCCGGCCGGAGCCGCAGGCCGCGCAGTCGACCATGACGAAGCCGTCGAGCACCTCGTCGGGCAGCTCGGCGTCGCCGTCGGGGTTGATCTCGTCGGTCCGCGGCCCGAAGCCCGGGTTGGCCGCCCGCAGCCGCTCGTCGAGCGCGGCGCGGGAGGCGACGTCGCCGCAGGCCAGGCAGACCGTGCGGTCCAGCCCGCCGTGCAGCTCGACGACGTCGCGCGCCCCGCCGGCCTGGTGCAGCCCGTCGACGTTCTGCGTGATGATGCCGCCGACCAGGCCGGCGCCCTGCAGCTCGGCGACCGCCCGGTGCCCGGCGTTGGGGCGAGCGCCCCGGATCCGGCGCCAGCCCACGAAGCTGCGGGCCCAGTAGCGGTGCCGGCCCCGGGGATCGCGGGTGAACGTCTGGTAGGTCATCGGCGTGTGCCGGCGCAGCGAACCGGTGGCGCCCCGGTAGTCGGGGATGCCGGAGTCGGTCGACAGCCCGGCGCCGGAGAGGACGACGACGTCGCCGTCGGCGACCAGCTCGGCCAAGGCCTCCGGGCAGGCGGAGGCGGCTGCGCCGGTGCTGGTGGAGACGGTGGTCGGCGCGGCGGTCACCCCGCCATGGTCCCCCGTCGGCGGCGGGCGTGCCGGGAACTCAGACGAGCTCGCGCTCGAGGCGGGTGAGCAGGTCGGTGTGCACCCGCCGCAGGCCCTTCGGCGCGAAGGTCCGCTCGAAGAAGCCGCCGACGCCGCCGGCACCGTTCCAGGTGGTGCGCACCCGCACGGTCGTCACGCCGGCGTCGGCCGGGCGCACGGTCCAGGTGGTCACCATCGAGGAGTTGGTGTCCCGCTCGACCAGCGTGGTGTCGTCGGGCTCGCTCACCTCCACGAGCTGGTCGCGCACCCGCTTCGACGTCGCCGCGAACCGCCAGTGCACCCGGGTGCCGGCACCCGTGCCGCCGGCCTCCACCCGGTAGTCGCTGAACTGCTCGGGCATCGCCCGGCGGCGTGCGCCCTCGTAGTCGGCCAGCGCGGCCTTGACCCGGTCGGCAGGGGCACGGACGACGTGCTCGGCGGTGGCCACGACCTCGCTCATGGCCCCCATCGTGCCCGGCGGTCACCGGCCGCCCCGGCGGCGGGGCACCCAGTTGTCGCACGGCTGCGACGCCCGTCCCCCCCGAGCACGCCGGGGCGGTGCGCGGGCCAGCGCAGGTGGCCGTCGCCGTCGCCGTCGCGCTCGTGCCGCTGCGGGTCGGCGTCGGTCGGGATCGTCGTGTCCACGGGTTCCTCCTCGGTGTCGGGAGGACCGGTGTACCGACGGGGCGGGACGGGCTGCCCGGACGCGTCCGCAGCGGGCGCCGCCGTCCCCGGGTTCAGCAGCCCAGTTGCGCGGCGAGGTCGGCCAGGTCGTCGGCGACCACCAGGCCGGGCAGGTCCGGCGGGTCCTCCGGCACGCCGGTCCCCCACTCGCCGGGACGGTGGACGAACAGCGGCCGCAGGCCCACGCCCGCCGCGGCCACCAGGTCACCGGCGTGCGCCGCCACCATGCCGACCTCGTCAGGGGCGCAGCCGAGCAGCTCCGCGCCGCGCCGGTACACCCGCGGGTCGGGCTTGTAGCTGCCCGCGAGCTCGGCGGAGAGGACGGCGTCGACCCGCCAGCCGCCGGACCGCAGCAGGTCGACCAGCAGCGCCACGTGCCCGTTCGACAGCGTGGCGGTGCGCACCCGGGAGCGCAGGCGCTCCAGCCCGGGTGCGGTGTCCGGCCACGGCCGCAGCCGCCGCCACGCCCGCACCAGCCGCTCGCGGTCACCGTCCCCCAGGGCGATCCCGTGACGGGTCAGGACGTCGTCCAGGGTGTCGCGGTGCACGGCGTCGAGGTCCCGCCAGACCGGTTCGCCGATCTCGCGGTCGAGCGCGGGTTGGTAGGCCCGCCGCCAGTCGTCGACGACCGCCGGCCAGTCGGCGTCCCGGCCGAGGGCCCGTGCCTCGTCGACGAGGCTGGAACGCCAGTCGACGAGGGTGCCGAAGACGTCGAACACCAGTGCACGGAGCTCGGCCACCCGCGCACCCTCGCACCGCCGCCCCCGCGAGTGGGCACCGTCACGACTGCCGGGGGCCCGGAGCGGGGTACCCACGGGACGGTGACCGCCCCTCCCCGCACCGCCCCCCTCTCCATGACCCGTACCGGGCAGGGCGAGCCGCTGCTCCTCCTCCACGGCATGGGCAGCTCGCGCCGCGACTTCACCGCCGTGCTGCCCGCGCTGGCCGAGCGCTTCGACGTGCTCGCCCCGGACCTGCCCGGTGTCGGCCGGTCACCCGCCCTCGACCGGCGGCCCACGGTCGCCGCGCACACCGACGCGGTCGAGCGGACCCTGGACGCCGAGGAGGTCGGCACGGTGCACGTGCTCGGCAACTCGCTCGGTGCCCGGATCGCGCTGGAGCTCGCCCGGCGGGGCCGGGCCCGGTCCGTGGTCGCGATCGCGCCGTCGGGCCTCAACCTGCCGCCGGAGCGCGCGGTCCAGGGCGCCGGGATGGCGCTGGCCCGGGTCGTCGCGCGCACCGCCGCACCGCTGATCGAGCCGCTGTCCCGGTCGGCGCTCGGCCGCACGGCGCTGCTCGCACCGCTCAAGGCGCGGCCGTGGGCGACCAGCCGCGAGGAGGCCGTCGGGGCGCGGGAGGGGTTCGCCGACGCCCGGGACTACTGGCGCACCCTGCTGCACGCCCTGCTCGTCGACGTCCCGCGCGGGATGGACCGCATCGACCGCCCCGTCACGCTGGTGCAGGGCTTCGCGGACTGGATCGCCTCCGGGCAGACGATCCGGTGCCTCCCCCTGATCCCGGGCGCCCGGTTCCGCCCCCTGCTCGCCGCCGGCCACGCACCCCAGTCGGACCGGCCGCGGACGATCGTGCGGCTGGTCGAGGAGACCGCGGCGCGGGCTACTCCCGCGACTCCTCCGCGTTGAGGTAGGCGCAGCGGAAGCGCGCGTTCGCCATCGCCTCGGTGAACCGGGCCTCCCAGGCCGGGTCGTCGGCGGGGAAGGTCTCGAAGACCCGCTCCTCCAGCACCACCGGTCGCCCGTCCAGACCGGCGTGCCCCTTGCGCAGCAGCACCCGCGTGAGGCCGTCCAGCTCGTCGTGCGCGACCGTCCACCGGGCCGCGGCGATCTGCGCCGCCAACCACGCACGGTCGCGGGCGGGCAGCGCCGCCGTGCCCGTCAGGGCACCCCCTCGCAGCGCCCGCCAGGCGGCCCAGGCACCCAGCCCGAGCAGCACGACGACCAGCGCGACCAGCGCCAGCTCGAGGATGACCAGCACGCACCCGACGGTAGTTCGAACGGGTGCTTGCGGCGCAGCCCCTTACGCAGCGTGGTCCTGTCCCCGTAGCCTGCCGCGCCAGTGCGAGGGGGGTGGTGCGAGGAGGCGTCATGCGGGTCCGGACGATCGCGGAGCTGGCCGTGGTGCTGGTGCTGGTGGCCTTCGTCGGCGCCTCCACCGCGCAGGGCGCCGGCGAGCCCGGCGTGGTGCGGTTCACCGCGGCGGGCGACTACGGCACCAACAGCGCCGCCACCGCCGTCTTCGACGCGATCGCGGACGCCGACCCCGACCTGCACCTCGCGCTCGGCGACCTGCTGCAGGCGGTGCCCGGCACCGAGCAGGGCTGGTGCGACCTGGTCAAGTCCCGCCTGGGCGAGGCGTTCCCCTTCGAGCTCATCGGCGGCAACCACGACAGCGGTGCCGACGGCGTGCACATCAACAACTTCTCCTCGTGCCTGCCCAACCAGCTGCCCGGGCTGGTCGGCACCTACGGCCGGCAGTGGTACGTCGACGTCCCGCAGGTCGACCCGCTCGTCCGCTTCGTGATGCTCTCCCCCGACATGCCGTATCCCGACGGGCACTGGATCTACCCGGCCGGCAGCGCCCGCTACAACTGGGCCGCCGCGGCGATCGACGGTGCGCGCGCGACCGGCGTGCCCTGGGTGGTCGTCGGCATGCACAAGCCCTGCCTGTCGCTGGGCCAGTACGGCTGCGAGATGGGCCCGGACCTGTTCCAGCTGCTCATGAGCAAGCGGGTGGACCTCGTCCTGACCGGGCACGAGCACCTCTACCAGCGCACCCACCAACTGGGGGCGCGCACCGGCTGCGCCGCCGTCCAGCCGGGCAGCTACGACGCCGACTGCGTCGCCGACGCCGACGCCACGATGACCGCCGGGGCCGGCACCGTGTTCGCGACCGTC
Source organism: Geodermatophilus sp. SYSU D00691 (assembly GCF_054050275.1). NCBI lineage: Bacteria > Bacillati > Actinomycetota > Actinomycetes > Geodermatophilales > Geodermatophilaceae > Geodermatophilus > Geodermatophilus sp. SYSU D00691. Next base: position 95,253 of record NZ_JBJGYZ010000003.1, on the reverse strand, counting down.
GGCACCGGTGGCACGGCCCTGCGGACCGTCGTCACCGGCGACGCCGAGTCGGGGTACTTCGCGGCCCGCTCCGGGGCCAACCTCACCCCGGCGCACGGGATCCTCGACGTCTCGGTGACGGCCGACTCGCTCACCGCGGCGTTCGTGCCGGTCGACGGCGCCTTCACCGACGGCTTCGCCATCCACCGGGGTGCGCCGCCGCCCAACGCGGGGCCGACGGCGGCGTTCACCTCGACGGCGCAGGGGCTGACGGCGTCGTTCGACGGCTCCGGCTCGAGCGACCCCGACGGCACCGTCACGGGCCACGCCTGGAACTTCGGCGACGGCACCACGGGCACCGGGGCCACGCCGCAGCACGCGTACACCGCCGCCGGCACCTACCAGGTCACGCTCACCGTCACCGACGACGACCAGGCCACGCACTCGGTCACCCAACCGGTCACGGTCACCGAGGTGACCGGCCCGGTCGACTTCGTCACCGACACCTTCACCCGCACGGTCACCGGCGGTCTGGGGACGGCGGACGTCGGCGGGGCGTGGACGACCAGCGGCACCGCCGCCAACTTCTCGGTCAACGGGCAGACGGGGAACATCACGCTGCCCGCGGCGGGCAACACGCGCTCGGCCTGGCTCGGCGCGACCACCCGCACCGACACCGACTACCGCGTGACGATCGCGCTGGACAAGGTGCCGACGGGCAGCGGCGCCTACCTCGACGTGGTCGGCCGGCGGGTCGGCCAGAACACCGAGTACCGCGCGCGGCTGGTGATGGCGGCCAACGGCCGGATCACCGTCCAGCTCACGGCGCTGCGCGGAACGGCGTCCCCGGTCGCGCTGGCCACGGCGGTGATCCTGCCGACGACGACCACCTATGCCGCGAACACGCAGCTCAACGTGCGGATGCAGGTGACCGGCACGAACCCGACGACGGTGCGGCTGAAGGTCTGGCCGGCGTCGCAGCCCGAGCCGACGGCCTGGCAGACCACCGCGACCGACACGTTCGCAGCGCTGCAGGCGGCCGGGTCGGTGGGCATCACCGCCTACCTGTCGGGCAGCGTGACAAATGCGCCGGTCGTGCTGCGGGTGTCCGGTATCAGCGCCCGCCCCACGGCCTGAGGTCGCGACGCACGGTCGCCTCGCCGGCGGCTGGTCGGGGGGTGCTCGCGGATCCCGGTTTCGCGGACGTGCCACGATGAACCCCGCCCAGGCGGTCGTCGACGGCGACGTGGACGCGTCCGCCCCCGTAGCTCAGGGGATAGAGCAACGGTTTCCTAAACCGTGTGCCGCAGGTTCGAATCCTGCCGGGGGCACCACGACGTCGTTGGTCAGCGCGATCGGCGGGGGCCGACCTCTGTGTCAGGTGCCGTACACACGCGTACCCTCGGCGGGGTGCCAGGGGGAGCCGCCGCCGAGCCGCGGCAGCCGTTCCGGGTCGTCGTGCTGGCGGCGTCGACCGGTGGCGTGCCCGCCCTGCGCTCCCTGGTCGCCGGGCTACCGGCGTCCCTGCCCGTGCCGGTGCTGATCGTGCAGCACCGCGCCGCCCAGGTGGGCGATCTGCTTCCGCCGCTGCTGGCGCGGGGCGCCGCGCTGCCGGTGCGCGCGGCCGCCTCCGGGGTGCTGCTCCCGGGAGTCAGCGTCCTGCCGCCGGCGACCACCGCCGACCTCACCCCGGACGGCGGACTGCGCCTGCAGCCGGCTCCGACCGTCGAATGCGCCGACCGCCTCCTGGCCTCCGCCGCGCAGGCCTACGGCCCGGGCGTGCTCGCGGTCGTGCTGACCGGCCGGCTCGCCGACGGCGCCGCCGGTGCCCGCGCGGTCCGGCAGGCGGGCGGCCGGGTGCTCGTGCAGGACCCCGCCGAGGCGGCGGCGCCGGGGATGCCGAACGCCGCGTTGGCCACCGGCTGCGTCGAGCACGTCCTGCCCCTCCGGCTGATCGCCCCGGCGATCACCGCCTACACGATGGCCCCGGGCGCCGCCGAGCTGCTGACCGTGCCGCTGCCGCCCTGGGTCCGCTTCGACCGCGGCTCCGTCCCGGTCTGACCGGGACGAGCCCTGCCGCGATCCCGAGCCCAGGGAGGACCGCCCCCGACCCCGGGAGCCGCACCTTGTCCCCACCACCGCAGCCCCCACCACCGCAGCCGGACCGGCAGCCTCCGCAGTCCTCCGAGCCGCTCGACCCGCGGCGCAACCTGATCCTCCGCGCCCTGCCCGACCGGGAGTACGACCGCCTGAGCGAGGCGATGGAACCGGTCGCGCTCGAGATCCGCGACCACGTCTACTCGCGCAACGGGGACATCGACGCGGTCTACTTCCCGGTCGACGCGGTCCTCTCCCTCCTGGCCACCGTCGAGGGCGAGGCCGCCGTCGAGGTGGCCACCATCGGCTACGAGGGCATGTCCGGCCTGCCGGCCTTCCTCGGTACGGCCACCAGCCCGCACGACTGCTTCGCGCAGGTCGAGGGCCACGCCATGTGCCTGCCGACCCACCGCCTGCGGAAGGTGCTCCAGAACGACGGCGCGCTCCACAACCTGCTGCACTCCTACACCCAGGCCACCGTGGTCCAGCTCTCGCAGGGCGTCGCCTGCAACCGGCTGCACACCACCGAGGAGCGCTGCGCCCGCTGGCTGCTGCAGACCCGCGACCGGGTCGGAGCCGACGAGTTCACGCTCACCCAGGAGTTCCTCGCCCAGATGCTCGGGGTGCGGCGTGGCACGGTCTCCCTCACCGCCGGCGTCCTGCAGCAGGCCGGGCTGATCCGCTACAGCCGCGGGAAGATGCGGATCATCGACCCCGAGCGCCTCCACGAGGCGTCCTGCGACTGCTACGACGTCATCGAGGAGGAGTACCGGCGGGTCGGTCTCCTCCCTCACCCTGACGACGGCGGTGGGTGAACAGCCCGGTCGGTGGTGATCGTCGGCGTCATGGCTGCCGACCAGCGGGCGGTTGAGGACGTCCAGCGGCTGAGCGACCGCATCGCGGTCATGTCGCCCGGAGCGGCACAGGACCGGGCACGGTCGCTCCGCGGCCCGGCGCAGGTGCTGCGCGAACAGGCCGCGGCGGAGCGGCAGCGCGCGGCCGACCGCCGGCGGACGGAGCGGCTCCGCGTCGGTCCGGCTGCGGAGAGGGCCCGGTTCTCGCCCGGGCAGCTCCAGGCGGCCGAGGCGCGGGCCACGAACCTGGAGAAAGTCAAGCTGTGCAAGATCGCCGAGAGCGTCATCCACACCGGAGACCTGTAGTCCACGGTCTCGCGGTCAAGCCACAGTCAGCGCCCGCTCTCCCCTCGACCGCGGGACGGCTCCGGCAGCGCCCCCGTGGCGCACAGCTGCTCGGCGATGTCGACCAGCTTGCGGTTGGCGCGTGACGAGGAGGCGACCAGGAGCCGGAACGCCTCGTCCCCGGTGATCTTGTAGCGCTCCATCAGGATGCCCTTGGCCTGCCCGATCACGTCCCGGCTGGCGATCGCGCCGCGCAGGTGCTCTTCCTGCTGCGCGCCGGACAGCGCGATGGCGGCGTGACTGGCGAACACCAGCCCGATGGACTCGGACTCCTCGTCGAACGAGTGCGCGCCCCGTGCGTAGAGGTTCAGGGCACCGAGCGTGCTGCCGGTGACGAACAGCTGGAAGGACAGCATGCTCCGCATGCCGGTGCCGGCGGCCTCGGCGGCGAACCGCGGCCACCGGTCCTCGCTGTGGATGTCCTCGATGCGCACGGTCTTCTGCTCCCAGACCGCGTCGAGGCAGGGGCCCTCGCCGAGCCGTCCCTGGAGCCCGTCGATCTCGCGGGGCAGGTCACCGGTCGGCGCCCGCGACTCCACCTGCCGGCGCTCGACGACGAGGGAGATGCCGCACTCGTCGGTGCCGGGCACCGAGTGCACCGCCGCGGCCGTGATCGCCTCCAGCGTCGCCTCGACGTCGCGGTGCTCCTCCTGCAGCGAGCGGGCCACCTGGCCCATGATCTCGCCGAGGTTCTGCACGGCTCCCCCGCCGTCGGGACCGCTCCCGGACGCCGGCGCCGGCTGCTGGGTCTCCTCGCTCTGCTCGGACCGGTCCGCCCGGTCGGGGCCGTCACCCATCCCCGCACCCTAGGCCCGCGGCGCTCCGACCAGCGACCCTCGCCGACCGCAGGTGCCCGCGGCAACGCCACGTCACTCGCGGTGGCGCACGACGTTCACGACGTTGCCGTCCGGTGCCCGCACGAAGAACCGGCGCACGCCCCAGGCCTCGGTGGTCAGGGGGTGCACGATCTCGTAGCCGAGCTCCCGGGCCCGCGCGTGGGCGCCGTCGACGTCGTCCACGCGCAGGGAGATGACCGGGTTCTCCGGGGCGCTCGCGTCCCGGGTGACCAGCTGGAGGTGCGCCCCGGTGTCCGGCGAGGTGAAGCGCGCCACCCAGCCCAGGTCGAACTCCACGGTGCTCAGCCCCAGGTAGTCGGTGTAGAACGCCTTGGCCGCCGGGATGTCGGCGACCTCCAGGTCGGCGGTCACCCGGCGGACCCGCACGCCGCCCTTCGCAGCCGGCGCGGCATCGCCGGAGGCGGTGTAGGGCTTGCCCGGCCAGTACGCCCACTCCTCGAACGCCTCGACCCGTCCGTCGTCGGCGAAGCGCAGCACCCAGAGGTCCCGGTACTCCTGGGTCACGGGGTCCCCGTACCGCACCTCGAGCCGGACGACAGCGTCCCGCCCCTCCACCGCGACCGGTTCGGCGGACACCGTGAACGGGATCCCCTCGTCGTCGCGCCAGAACGCCTGGATCTCCGCGTGCCCGACCTTCGGCGGGTCGGCGTAGGGCGAGACCCGGTAGCGGGCGTCCTCGGAGAACAGCCGGGGCACCGCGTCGAGGTCGCCCGCCCGCCAGCCGCGCTCGTACTCCGCGACCCACCGCACCACGTCGTCCCGGTCCACGACCGGAGGTTCTCACGAGTCACTACAGCCACGGCGCGTTCCTGCCGATCACCCGTACAGGTGACGCAGGGCCCTGCGTCCGGACCGGCGGCAGGGGGTGGAACGGCGATGCCGACGTCCCCTGCACAGGGTGACCGGCCCGGCGGCCACCGGCTCGCCCTCGCCCTCTACGCGGTCGCACTCGCCGCCACCTGCGCCGCGTTCGGCGTCGACCCGGTCCTCGGCTTCCTCGCCGGAGCCCTCAACGTCGTCTTCGCGCTCTACTTCTTCCGGCACCTGGCCTTCGCCGTCTCCGCCGCCCGCTGGGCCGGGGCCGACCTGCTGGCCGCCGACGTCGACCTCGACGGCTGGGCCCCGCCGGTCGCCGTCTTCGTCGGCTGCAAGAACGAGGAGCTGGTCGTCGACGGCATGGTCACCGCGCTGCTGGCGCTGGACTACCCGGCCGACCGGCTGACCATCGTCGTCGTCGACGACGGCTCCGACGACCGCACCGGCGAGATCCTCGACCGCCGGGCGGCCGCCGACGCGCGGCTCAAGGTGCTGCACCGCCGGCCCGGCGCGGGCGGCGGCAAGTCCGGGGCCCTGAACGACGCGCTCGCCGGCGTGGACGCCGAGGTCGTCCTGGTCTTCGACGCCGACCACGAGCCCGACCCCTACGTGCTGCGGCGGCTGGTGCGGCACTTCCGCGATCCCTCGGTCGGCGCCGTCATGGGTCGCTGCATCATCCGCAACGGGCACGAGTCGACGATGGCCACGACGGTCTTCGTCGACTTCCTGTCGGGGTACCTGGTCAACGAGTACGGCCGCCAGGCGATGTTCGAGCTGCCCGCCTACGGCGGCGCCAACTGCGCGGTGCGGATGTCCACGCTGCGCGAGCTCGGCGGCTGGAACCCGCACACCGTCACCGAGGACACCGACCTCACGCTGCGGGTGCTGCTGCGCGGGGAGCGGGTCCGCTACGACGTCTCCGCGGTCGACTACGAGGAGGCGGTGGTGAGCGCCCGCCGGTTCTGGACGCAGCGCTACCGCTGGGCCCGCGGCCACCAGAAGTGCTTCCGCGACTACTGGAAGCCGATCGTCCGCTCGCCCCACCTCTCCCTGGTGGAGAAGGGCGAGTCGATGATGTTCCTGCTCGGCTACCACGTACCGGTCCTGACCGGTCTCGGCGTCCTGCTGAGCGTCCTGCGGGCCTTCGGCATCGGCGACCAGCCGGTCATCGGCCTGCTGCCGCTGTCGATGCTGCTGTTCGTCGGCCCGCTCGCCGAGCTCTCCGTCGGCCTGCTCGTCGGCCGGGTGGAGCGCCGAGCCGCCTGGTCGCTGCTCGGCTTCCTCCCGGCCTTCGCGCTGTCGATCTGGATCACCACCCGCGCGTACGTCGACGGCATGCTCGGCCGCCCCTACACCTGGGTGAAGACCACCCGGTCCGGGTCGGTCTCGACGGTCACGCCGAGGCAGGTGGCGGTGAGCAGCCGGTGACGATCCGGGTGGACACCCGCCGGCGGCGGCCGTGGCGCACCGGGGGCGGACGGCGACGGCTGTCGGTGACCGCCGAGCTGCTGCTGGCCGCCGCGGTCTGCGTGGCCGGCTACCGCTACCTGGCCGGCTGGTTCCAGGTGCACGAGGCGCAGTGGGTCGCGGGCTTCCTGAACCTGGTCGGCGTCGACCAGGTCTCCGACGTCCTGCCCGGCCGGATCCTCGTCTTCCGCGACAACGGCGAGCTGCTCAACGCCGAGGTCACCGCGTCCTGCTCGGCGGTGCTGTCGGTGCTGGGCCTGACCGCGCTCACCCTCACCGTGCTGCGCAGCCGCCGGCTGCACGCCCTCGCCGGCCTGGCCGCCGCCGTCGCCGGCGTCGTCCTGCTCAACGACGTGCGGCTGGTAGTCTCCACCCTCGCCGGGCTCTGGTGGGGCCACGGCGCGCTCGTGCTGTTCCACGACTGGGTGGGCACGATCTGGACGTTCGCGTCCACGCTGGTCGGCTTCCTGCTCATGGTCTGCCTGACCCTGCCGGCCGCCGAGCGCGCCGAGCAGAACGTGGCCGGCCACCACACCGCCCGCCGGCCGAGCAGCTGGGCGCGCCCCGGCCTGGGCTACCGGCTGCCCGAGCTCGACGAGGCCGTCCCGACCCGGCGCCGCACCCTGACCAGCCTGGTCCACCGCTTCCTCCTCCCCGGCGCGGTGTCGCGCCGGCTGGCCGCCCGCCGCGAGGCCGGCCGGATCGACTACCGGCTGGGCCACCTGCCGGCCGCGCAGCGGATCGCCCGCGTGCACGACCTCGCCGCCGACGGGCTCGGCGCGCACACCGCGACCCTGCTCGCGGTCGCCACCTACGAGCAGGACACCCGAGTGCTCGACGCCCTGGCCGAGGCGGTGGCCGCCCGGCAGTGGGAGCCGGTGGTCAACGACCGCGTCGCCGCGCTGCGCCTGTGGGCGCGCGGCTGGCTGTTCCCCCGCACCGCCGCGCCACCCGCGCCGGCGCCCCCGCCCGACCCCGCCCGCCGCTACGCCCGCCTCACCGCGGAGCTGGTGGCGGGCCCCGTCCCGTTCCACGACACCCGACCCGTTCCGATCGACCCCAGGGACCTGCGATGACCCTCTCCCCGCCCCTCCTGCCCGCGCCGCCGCTCGCGGCGTGGCCCGACCGGCCGCCGGCGGTCCTCGTGACCGGCGCCGGCGGTCCCGCGGGGGTCGCCGTCGTCCGCCGGCTCGTCGCGCTCGGCTCCCGCGTGGTCGCCGTCGACGCCGACCCGGCCGCCGCGGGGCCGGCCCTGGCCGACGTCGGGCTCGTCGTCCCCCGCGCCGACGCCCCCGGGTTCGTCGACGCGCTGCTGGGCGCGTGCGCGCGGTACGGCGCCGACGCGCTCGTGCCGACCGTCGCCGAGGAGCTGCCGGCCCTGGCCGCCGGCGCCGCCCGGCTGTCCGCCGCCGGGGTGGGCACCTGGCTGCCGGCCCCGGACGCCGTCGACGTGTGCTGCGACAAGGCCGCCTTCGCCGCCCGCCTGCACGCCGCCGGCGTGCCGCACCCGGAGACCGCGTACGAGCTCGCGGGGGTCGCGGCGGTGCCCGGCCCGTGGATCGTCAAGCCGCGCTCGGGCCGCGGCAGCCGCGGGGTGCAGGCCCTCGACGACCGCCGGACCGTGGTCGCCGCGCTGCACGCCGACCCCGGGCTGATCGTCCAGCGCCGGCTCGACGGCCGGGAGTTCACCGCCGACGCGCTCGTCGCCCGCGACGGCCGGGTGCTGGCCGTCGTCCCCCGCTGGCGGGACGAGACCAAGGCCGGCATCTCGGTCAAGGGGACGACGTTCGGCTCCCCCGCCGTGACCGCCACCGTCGCCGCCGCGCTCGCCGCGGTCGGGCTGACCGGCCCGGCCAACGTGCAGGGCTTCGTGGACGACGACGGCGCCGTCACCGTCGTGGAGATCAACCCGCGCTTCTCCGGCGGCCTGCCGCTGACCCTCGCCGCGGGCGCCGACGTCGTCGGGACCTACCTGGCCGGGGTCCGCGACCCCGGCGCGGCGCTGCCGGAGCTGTCGTTCCGCCCCGGGGTGCGGATGAGCCGCTACTTCGCCGAGACGTACTCGAGCGAGGACGGCGCCCCCGTGGCCGACCCGTGCACCCCGGCGGTGACCGCGTGACCCGCAGCCGGCACGTGCTCGTGCCCTTCGGCACCCGCCCGGAGGTGGTCAAGCTGGCCCCCGTGGTGGCCGCGCTGCCGGCCGCCGGCCACCGGGTCACCGTGGTCGACACCGGCCAGCACACCGACCCGGCGATGAGCACGGGCCTGCAGGAGGCGCTCGGCCTGGCGGTGACGCACCGCTTCGCGCTGCCCGCCGAGCCGGCGGCGCGCACCGGGGCGCTGTTCGCCGACGCGGCGACCGCGGTCCGCCGGTTCGCCCCCGACCTGGTGCTCGCCCTCGGCGACACCAACACGGTGCCCGCGTACGCGCTCGCCGCCCGCGCCGCCGGGGTGCCGTTCGCGCACGTCGAGGCCGGCCTGCGCAGCTTCAACCCGCGCAGCGTCGAGGAGGTCAACCGGCGGGTGGCCGCCGCGGCGGCGCAGCTGCACTTCGCGCCGACCGAGCGCGCCGCCGCCTTCCTCGCCGGCGAGGGGGTGCCGGACGAGCGGGTGTTCGTCGTCGGCAACCCGGCGATCGACACGCTCGTGGCCCGCGGGGTCCACCCGACGCCGGTCGGCGAGCGGGCCGGCGTGCTGGTCACCGCGCACCGGCCGACCAACGTCGACGACCCGGTGCGGCTGCGCCGGCTGGTCGCCGTCGTCCAGCAGCTGGCCGACCGCATCGGGCCGGTCACCTTCCCGGTGCACCCGCGCACCGCCAAGCGGCTGGCCGACGAGGGGCTGACCCTCGAGCTGGCCGACCACCCCGGCGTCACGCTCACCGGCCCGGCCGACCACGACGCCCTGCTCGCCGCCCTCGGGTCGGCGCGGCTGGCGGTCACCGACTCCGGCGGCATCCAGGAGGAGGCCGCCCACCTCGGCGTCCCGGTGGTGGTGCTGCGCGGCTCCACCCCGCGCTGGGAGGGGGTCGAGGCGGGGACGACGACGCTGGCCACCCTCGCCGACGACGGTGCGGCCGCCGCCGTGCTCGCCGCCGCCGAGGCGCACACCCGCCCGGAGGCCCAGCAGCGCGCCGCCGCGCTGCCCTGCCCGTACGGCGACGGCAGCTCCGGCCGGCGCATCGCCGAGGTCCTGGCCGACCCGGCCACCGACCGGCTGCTCGCGCTGCCCGAACCGGACTTCACCGACGGGCGGCTGCCCTGGTGAGCGCCCCGCTCGGGGTGGTCGTCGACCTCGACGACACCCTCTACCCGCAGGCCGACTACCTCGCCGGGGCCGCTGCCGCGGTCGGCCGGGCGGCGGCCGCGGCGGGCCTGGACGGCGCCGCGGTGCACGCCGCGCTCGCCGCCGAGCTGGCCGCCGGCTCCGACACCGGCGGCACCATCGACCGGGCCCTGCTCGCCGCCGGGGTGCCGGCCGGCGACCTGCCGGCGCTGGTGCCCGGCCTGGTCGCCGCGTTCACCGGCCACCGGCCCGAGCGGCTCGACCCCTACCCCGGCGTCCGCGCGGCGCTGGCGGCGCTGGCCGCCACGGCCCCGCTCGCCTGCCTGACCGACGGCAACCCCGTCATCCAGGAAGCGAAGCTGGCCGCGACCGGCCTGGGCGACCTGCTGCCGGTCGTCGTCGTCACCGACGCGCTCGGCGGCCGGCAGCTGCGCAAGCCGCACCCGGCCGGGCTGCTCGCCGTCGCCGAGCGGCTCGGCGTGCCCGCCGACCGGCTGCTGGTCATCGGCGACCGGCCGGGCAAGGACGTCGCCGTCGCCGCGGCCGTGGGCGCCCGCGCCATCCGCGTCCGGCAGGGCGAGCACGCCGGCGCGGCCGACGACCCGCGCGCCGCGGCCGTCACCGGCTCGTTCCCCGCCGCGGCCGAGCTGGTCCTCGCCGAGCTGGCCGGCGTCCCCGCCTGACCCCTTCGGGGGGAATCCCCCGTCCGGGTGTCCAGCGAACGGGGCGGGATGCCGATGGGACGGGGTCGGGCGATCGCCGCCCGGGACTCGGGGACGCAGGTGGACGGCACGCGCAGCGCGACGCTGCGAGCGGGGTGGCGCACGCGCGCCGCGGCGCTCGTCGGCGCCCTCACCGCTGCCGTCGTCCTCGTCCTCCCCGGCACCGCCGCGGCCACCCCGGGCTACACGCCCGGGCACGGCGACGTCGTCCCGCTGCTGAGCTGCGTCACCCCCGACGGCCGCGGCGGGTTCACCGCGTGGTTCGGCCACGAGAACACCGGGACGGCGACCGAGCACGTCTCGCCCGGCCCGGCCAACCGCATCTCGCCGAGCCGGTACGACGGCGACCAGCCGACCAAGTTCAAGTCGGGCACCTTCCACCGCGTCTTCCCGGTCACCGTCTCCAGCGGCAGCGTCAGCTGGACCCTGGACGGCGACACCGTGACGGCCGACGCGAGCAGCTCGCCGCGGTGCACCACGAGCACGCCGACCCCCACCCCGGCGCCCACCCCGGCGCCGGACACCGGCGAGGTGGTCCCGATCGTCGACTGCATCGAGCAGGAGGACGACCGGGAGTACACCGCGGTGCTCGGCTACGCGAGCACCCACCGGAACACGGTCACGATCCCGCTCGGCGCGGACAACACGGTGCTGCTGGCGCGCGACCGGCAGCCGACCTCGTTCGCGCCCGGCACCCACCACGGAGTCGTCAGCGTGCGGATCACCTTCGTCGGCGCGCTGTGGGTGCTCGACGGCAACGCCGTGTACGTCGCACCGGGCCGCGCGCCCGCGTGCCCGGACGAGACCCAGATGCCCGCCGAGGGCAACGACACCGCCCCGGCGCTCGCGCTGGCCGGTGCCGCCGTCGTCGGCGCACTGCTCGTCCGGCGGGCCCGCACGCGGCTCGCCGGCGGGCGGACCAGCTCGGAGCAGGAGGACGGGAATGCGTAGCGTGCTGGCCGTCGGGGCCCACCCCGACGACATCGAGCTCGGCTGCGGGGCCACGCTGCTGGCCCACGCCGCCGCCGGCGACCGCGTGACCATGCTGGTCGTCACCGGCGGCGAGAACGGCCCCGGCGACGCCGGGCAGGTCGTCGGCCGCCGCGCCGAGCAGACCGCGGCCGCCCGCACCCTCGGCGCCGACCTGCGCTGGGGCGGGCTGCGCGACTGCGCCGTCCCCAACGACGGCGGCACCGTCCACGTCGTGGAGCAGGTGCTGCGCGACGTCGACGCCGAGCTGGTGTACGTGCACGCCCCCGACGACAGCCACCAGGACCACCGCACGGTCGCCGCGGCCACCCTGGCCGCGGCCCGGCGGCTGCCCCGGGTCCTGCACTACCAGAGCCCGTCGACGCTCACGTTCACGCCGACCGTCTTCGTCGACGTCACCGCGCACCTGTCGGGCAAGCTGGCCGCCCTGCGCTGCCACGCCTCGCAGGTCGACCTGTCCGCGATGGTCGAGCCGGACGCCGTCGTGGCCTCGGCCCGGCACTGGGGCGCGCACGCCCGCATCGGCTACGCGGAGGCCTTCGCCCCGACGCGGATGGTGCTCGACCTCGCGCCGTCCCCGCGCCCGGCGGTCGACGCCGCCGCGGCGGCCCACCGGCTGCCCCTGCTGACGCCGCACTCCTGACGCCGCAGCGCTGACGCCGGGTCAGGCCTGCCGGCGGTCGTAGCCCTCCCGGGCCGCGACGACGTCGGCGAAGTGGGCGCGCGTCCAGTCCTCGAGCGCGGCGATGGGACCGGACAGCGTCCGCCCCAGGTCGGTCAGCTCGTAGTCGACGCGCACCGGCACGCTGGCCTGCACCGTGCGGGTGACCAGCCCGTCGCGCTCCAGCCCGCGCAGCGTCTGGGTGAGCATCTTCTGGCTGATCCCCCCGATCCGGCGGGCCAGCTCGGTGAAGCGCCGGGAGCCGCCGGACAGCTCCAGCAGGATCAGCACCGTCCACCGGTCACCGATCCGGTCGAGCACCTGCCGGCTCGGGCAGTCCACCGCGTACGGGTCCACCTCGACGCTCACCTGGTCACTCTCCTCCGGGTACCTACCGCACTTCGAAGTGCCTGCTCTCCCACGGGAAGCGGACCCCCATCTTCCCGGTTCGGGTGTCCGGGCCGCGACGGACGCGGTCCGGGAGGAGAACCGCGCATGTCGATCGTCGTCACCGGCGCCACCGGCCACCTGGGCCGCCTGGTCGTCGAGGCCCTGCTGGCCCGCGGGGTCCCCGCCGCCGAGATCGTCGCCACCGGCCGCCGCGTCGAGCGGCTCACCGACCTCGAGCAGCGCGGCGTGGCCGTCCGCCGCGCCGACTTCGACGACCCGGCCTCGCTGGCCGCCACCTTCGCCGGCGCGGAGCGGCTGCTGCTGGTCTCGGGCAGCGAGCCCGGCGTGCGCGTGGCGCAGCACGCCCGCGCGATCGCCGCGGCGGCGGACGCGGGGGTGCGGCTGATCGCCTACACGAGCATCGCGAACGCCGACACGTCCACGCTGCTGCTGGCGCAGGACCACCGGGCGACCGAGCAGCTGCTGCGGGACTCGGGCGTGCCCTGGGTGTTCCTCCGCAACAGCTGGTACCTGGAGAACTACACGCCCCAGCTGCCCGCCTACCTCGAGCACGGGGTCGTCGGCGCCGCGGGCGACGGTCGGATCAGCGCCGCCACGCGCGCCGACTACGCCGGGGCCGCGGCCGCGGTGCTCGCCACGGAGGGGCACGAGAACGCCGTGCACGAGCTCGGCGGCAGGGGTTTCACGATGGTCGAGCTGGCCGCGGCGGTGTCCGCGGCCACCGGCCGGGACGTGTCGTACACCGACGTCCCGGTGGACACGTACCGGGAGATCCTCGTCGGCGCCGGCCTGCCCGAGGGGGTCGCGGCGGGGATCGCCGACGGCGACCGCGGCGCGGCCGCGGGCGAGCTGTTCGTCGAGGGGGACGACCTGGCGGGCCTGCTCGGCCGGAACCCCACCTCGCTCGCCCAGGCGCTCGCCGCCGCCCTCTGACGACCGGGTCGTCCGGCCTCCCCGACGTTATGCGAGAATGATTCTCATGACGAGGTGGTCGCGGAGCGTCGGGGTGGTCGCGGCGGCGGCCGTCGCCGTGGCGGTGGCGGGGTGCGGCAGCGACGGCCAGGGCGACGACGGCGGGCTGACGGTGGTCGCCGGCTTCTACCCCCTGGAGTGGGCCACCCAGCAGGTCGGCGGTGACCGCGTCTCCGTGTCGTCGCTGACCCCGTCGGGCGCCGAGCCGCACGACCTCGAGCTCTCGCCGCAGGACGTCGGCGCGGTCGCCGACGCCGACCTGCTCGTCTACCTCGACGGGTTCCAGCCGGCGCTGGACGAGGCGGCCGAGAACGAGGCCGGCGACTCCGCCTGGGACGCCGGGCGGTACGCCGACCTGATCACGGGCGAGCCCTCCCACGAGGAGGAGGACGGCCACCAGGAGGAGGCCGGCGACGCCGACCCGCACGACGACGAGCCCGCCGTCGACCCGCACTTCTGGCTCGACCCGCTGCGGCTGGCCGACGTCGGCGACGCGCTGGCCGACCGGCTGGCCGAGCTGGACCCCGACGGCGCCGCGACGTACGAGGCGAACGCCGCCGCGCTGCGCACCGAGCTCGAGGCCCTGGACGGCGAGCTGGCGCAGGGGCTGGCGAACTGCGCGGTGACCACCCTGGTCACCGGGCACGACGCCTTCGGCTACCTCGCCGACCGCTACGGTCTCGACGTGGTCGGCATCAGCGGGCTCAGCCCCTCGCAGGAGCCCGATCCCGCCCAGCTCGCCGAGATCTCCGCGCTCGTCGCCGAGCGGGGCGTCACGACGGTGTACACCGAGACGCTGGTCGACCCCGCCGTGGCCGAGACCGTCGCCGACGAGGCCGGCGCGCGGACCGCCGTCCTCGACCCGCTCGAGGGGCTGACCGACGAGTCGGCCGGCGACGACTACGTCGCGGTCGTGCAGGCCAACCTCGCCACGCTCCGGGAAGGCCAGTCCTGCACGTGAGCGCGGCAGACCGCGGGCCGGCCATCCGGCTGCGCGACGTGACGATCGGCTACGGCGACGTGCCGATCGTCCGCAACGTCGACCTGGAGGTGGGGCACGGCGAGGCGGTGGCCGTGCTCGGCTCGAACGGGTCTGGCAAGACCACGCTGGCCCGCGGCCTGCTCGGGCTGTCGACCGTGCTGGGCGGCGAGGTCGTCCTGCTCGGCTCCCCCGTCGGCCGGCTGGCCGACCGCGGCCGCGTCGGCTACGTCCCGCAGCGGCACACCGTGAGCGGCGCGGTGCCGGCGACGGTCCGCGAGGTGGTGGGCGTCGGGCGGCTGGCCCGCCTCGGCCTGTTCCGCCGCCTCGGCGCGGCCGACCGCGAGGCCGTGGCCCGGGCCGTCGAGGCGGTCGGGCTCGCCGACCGGCTCGGCGACCCGGTGGCGTCGCTGTCCGGCGGACAGCAGCGCCGGGTGCTGGTCGCCCGCGCGCTGGCCGCCGAACCCGAGCTGCTGATCATGGACGAGCCGACCGCGGGCGTGGACGCCGCCAGCCAGGAGGCGCTGGCCGCCGTCCTGGCCGGGGTGTCGGCCACCGGGGCGACGCTGGTCGTGGTGACCCACGAGGCCGGCCCGCTCGCGGGGGTGCTCACCCGTGCCGTCGTGGTCGACCACGGCCGCATCTGCTTCGACGGGCCGCTCGCCGGCGCCGAGCCGTACTCCGGGGCGGGGCACCACCACGCCGACGAGCCGGAGCAGGCGCCGGCCGCCGGGTACCGGCTCGACCAGCCGCGCGTGACGCCGCACGCCCGAGGGGAGCACTGACGTGGAGGTCCTCGAGTACGGCTTCATGCAGCGGGCGCTGCTCGCCTCGCTGATGGTCGGCCTGGTGGCGCCGGCGGTCGGCGTGTTCCTCGTCCAGCGCCGGCTGTCGCTGCTGGGCGACGGCCTGGGCCACGTCGCGCTCACCGGTGTCGCCCTGGGCGTGCTGACCTCGACCGCGCCGGTGGGCACGGCCCTGGTCGCGGCCGTGCTGGGAGCGGTGCTCATCGAGCTGGTCCGCGCCCGCGGCCGCACCAGCGGCGACGTCGCGCTCGCCGTCCTGTTCTACGGCGGCATCGCCGGCGGCGTGGTCCTGCTCAGCCTCGCCCCGCGGGGGCAGGCGACCAACCTCGAGGCCTACCTCTTCGGCGCCATCACCACCACGACGGCCGCCGACGTCGCGGTGTTCGCCGTCATCACGGTGCTCGTCCTGGGCGTGGTGTGGCTGCTCGGGCAGCGGCTGTACGCGGTCAGCGACGACGAGGAGTACGCCCGCGCGGTGGGGCTGCCGGTGCTGGGGCTCAACATCGTGCTCGCCGCGCTGGTGGCGGCCACCGTCGTCCTCTCGATGCGGGTGGTCGGGCTGCTGCTGATCAGCGCGCTGATGATCCTGCCCGCCGCCGTGGCGCAGCTGGTCGGGCGCAGCTTCCGCCGCACGCTGTACCTCGCGTGCGGCATCGGCCTGGTGGTCAGCGTCGCCGGGACGACGGCGTCGTACTACGCGGGGACGCCGTCGGGCGGCACGATCGTGCTGCTGGCCATCGCGCTGTTCCTGGTCGTCACCGCCGCGGTCGCGCTGCGCGACGCGACCGCCCGCCGCCGCCACCGCCGCCGCGCCGACGTGCACGCGGCCCACCCGCACGAGCACGGCGAGGGCTGCGGGCACCGGCCGGTGCTGCACGAGGACCACGTCGACTACGACCACGACGGCCACCTGCACGCCCCGCACCGGACCGGCGCCGGCGTGCACTACGACGAGCACGGCGCGCACGCCGCCGCGCCGCCGGCCGGACGGGCGGGGACGCCGTGACCGCGGCCGGGGTCGACGGCGCCTCGCGCCGGCGCCCCACCCGCCAGCGCACCGCCGTCCAGGCCCTGCTCGAGGAGCTCGACGGCTTCCGCAGCGCCCAGGACCTGCACGCCCTGCTGCGGCAGCGCGGCGACGGCGTGGGGCTGGCGACGGTGTACCGCGCGCTGCAGGCCCTGGTGGACGACGGCCTGGTCGACGTCCTGCGCAGCGACGACGGCGAGGCCGTCTACCGGCGCTGCTCCCCCGCGCACCACCACCACCTCGTGTGCCGGTCCTGCGGGCGGACCGTCGAGGTCGCCGACCCGCCGGTCGAGCGGTGGGCCGCCCGGATCGCCGCCGAGCACGGCTTCGCCGACGTCCAGCACCAGGTCGAGGTCTTCGGCACCTGCGCGAGCTGCCTCGCCACCCGCTGAGCGGCTGCCCGCGACGCCTTTCCGGACGGCGTTGTCCGCAGGGCCTTTGGGCCGTGGCTCCTGTGCGTCTGCTGGGAGTACCACAGGAGCGCACGGTGACGTGGGCGTCGCCGTCGTCCCGGGGGACAGAAGACAACGGGAGGCGGCGATGTCCTGTCCCGCACCTAGGCAGTCACGACCACCCACCGGCCAGCGCGCCCCACCGCGCGGGCACTTGCGCCCTGCCGTGCCGGGCGCAGCGCCACGTCCCGGTCGGGCAAGGACCGAGACGTGGCCTGGAGGATCCCCATCGCCTCGTAGCAGGACCTCGGGAACCCGTCAGCATCATATGTCGATCCGCCCCGCGGACCAGCCCCGTTCCTAGGGGGACGGGCTCCCGAGGTCGCGTCGACCGGGAGCGAGCTGCTCGCCGGCCGTCCCGCACGACCGCCGCTGACGGCCTCTCGCCGCGTCACAGCCAGCCGCGGTCCCCCCTCCCGGGCGGTCCCACCGCCCGGCCCCTCCCAGGATCGGGAGAAGCGACATGAACAGCGGTCCTCGCACGCACCGGCCTCTCGCCCGGACACCGCGCAGTGCGCTCCTCGTCGCCCTCGTGCTCTTCGCGGCGACCGTGGGGACGAGCAGCAGCGCGCTGGCCGCCCACGGGCTGGCGACCCTCACCGGCAGCAACTTCGAGATCGACGAGAACGCGAACCTCAAGCTCGACCACGCCCCACCTTCGACGGACTGGGGATCCCTGGCTCATCCGGACGGCCCCGAATCGCGCGCCCCCGATGCCCCGACCGGGCGGAACGACGACTCCTACCAGGGCGGGGTGAAGGAGGACACCGCGTGTCCCGGTGAGGTGACCGGCAGCATCCCCAACAACAAGAGCGACCTGCTGACCTTCCACGTCTACGAGGAGCCGGGCACCGCTCCCCACCCGGGCTTCCTCAACCTGGCGTGGAGCCGGGTGAGCGACCCGAGCGGCACGACGCTGATGGACTTCGAGTTCAACCAGTCCGAGGAGAACTGCGCCCAGGGGCCGAACAAGGTCCGCACCGCCGGTGACCTCCTGATCGAGTACGCGATCGACCAGGGTGGGGCCCGCGCCAACATCACCGGCCGCTTCTGGACCGGTACGGCGTGGGGACCGCCTCAGGACCTCGACAACGGGACAGCGTGCGGCGGCGGCCCGTGCGCCGTCGGCACCATCAACAGCACGGCCATCCCGGCCGCGGATGCCGACGGGCTGGGGGACAAGCAGCCGCGCACCTTCGGTGAGGCGCAGATCGACCTGCGGCTGATCTTCCAGGCGGACGAGTGCGTGTCCTTCGGCAGCGCGATGCTGAAGAGCCGGTCTTCGGACTCGTTCACCTCGCAGCTGAAGGACTTCATCAGCCCGGTCGACATCGACCTGCAGAACTGCGGGAACGTCATCATCCGCAAGGAGACGATCCCTGAGGAAGATCCGAACACGACCGAGTTCGGCTACACGAAGACCTTCCCGACGGCCCCGGCGAGCGAGGACACCTTCACGCTGACGGACGACGGTGTGCAGGACTACCAGGACACCGTCCTCTTCGGCGCCGGATACACCGTCACCGAGGACGTGGTCCCCGACAACTGGGCGTTCGACAGCGTGGACTGCGCGGCGAGCAGCGGGGTCGCCCCGACGATCGACGGTGCCACGGTGACCTTCGACATCGACTCGGACAGCGACGTGCTCGACTGCACCTACTACAACGCACTCCAGCAGGGGGCGCTGAAGATCCTGAAGAACAGCACCAAGGGTGGCCCGGTCACCCAGGCCGGTGCCGTGTTCTCGTTCGACGGCTCGAGCGTGACCGACAACGGGGCCGGCGACCTCGACCCGGCCATCGGCATCGTGTGCGTCGAGGGTGTGGCCCCCGGCGACTACACCGTGAATGAGACGACGCCGCCGCCCGGATACGGGCCCGCTGCCGAGTCCGACCTGCCGGTGACGGTCACCAACGGGACGAACTGCACCGACGACCAGCCGTCGGGAGCCGGTGTGGTGACGTTCGTCAACGCCCCGCTCGCGGACATCCAGGTCAACGTCCGCGACGGCGGCTCCGGTGAGACCAGCGCCACCTCGATCACCTGCGAGAACACCGGCACGGACCCGGACGGCACGACCGCCGACGGCTGGGAGCAGTCGGTGACCCACTCGGGCATCGCGGTCGACCCCTCGCCGCGGACCGTCGTCTGCACCATCGTCCTCGACCCGTGACGTGACGGGAGGACGAAGCTCCACCGCACCACCACGGGGGCCGCCCGGCGCGCCGGGCGGCCCCCGTGCCGTGCCGGCCCGGAGCTGCCAGGGTCGGGGGAGCACCGACGTCCCCGGGGGTGGCCCATGGCACTGGTCCGCTGCGACTTCTTCTCCGACGTCCTGGAGCTGAGCACCTCGATGACGGTGGTGCTGCCCCAGTCGACGTCGTCCCAGATCGGCATGACCGGCGCGGCGGGGGCCGGCGACGCCCCGACGCTCTACCTGCTGCACGGCCTGTCGGACGACGACACCATCTGGCTGCGCCGCACCTCGATCGAGCGCTACGCCGCCCCGCTCGGGCTCGCGGTCGTCATGCCGCAGGTGGCGCGCAGCTTCTACACCGACGAGGCGCACGGCAACCGCTACTGGACGTTCCTCTCCGAGGAGCTGCCGGAGATCGCCCGGTCGTTCTTCCGGCTGTCCGACCGCCGCGAGGACACCTTCGTCGCCGGCCTGTCGATGGGCGGCTACGGCGCGGTCAAGTGGGCGCTGCGGCAACCGGACCGGTTCGCCGCCGCGGCCACGCTGTCCGGCGCCGTCGACGTCGTCGCGCTCGCCGGCCTCGACCACGAGCCGGGCCGCGACCGGCTCTGGCACACCGTCTTCGGCGGCCGGACGACCGAGGGCACCGACGACGACCTGTTCCACCTGCTCGAGCGGGTCGACCCCGCACGTGCCCCGGAGCTCTACGTCGGCTGCGGCACGGAGGACCGGCTGCTGGCGCACAACGAGCGCTTCCTCGACGCCGCGCGCGCCCGCGGCCTCGACGTCACCGCCGACCTGCGCCCGGGCGAGCACGAGTGGGGGGTGTGGGACGCGATGGTCCAGGACGTCCTCGCCTGGCTGCCCCTGCGGGGGCAGGCGCGGACGGTTGGCTGACGCACCCGCGGGGAACACCAGCGACACTTCACGCGTCGGTCTTGGAGATGGCCGGCGTCGGGCCGGGCACGGGATACCGTGCTCCGGCACACCGCTCCGGCAACGGCGCCGGGCGACGGGAGGACGAACGAACGATGGAGACCAGCGTGGTCGACGTCCCCGAGCGGGGGCGCTTCGAGATCCGGCTGGGCGACCGTGTGGTCGGTCTCGCCAGCTATCACGTCGAGAACGGCACGATGACGCTGCCGCACACCGAGGTCGACCCCGCCATGGGCGGCCGCGGCCTCGGGACCGCGCTCGTGGCGGGCGTGCTCGAGGCGGCGCGCGAGCGCGGGCTGCACGTGCTCCCCTACTGCTCCTTCGTCCGGCGCTACATCCAGCAGCACCCGGAGACGGTCGACCTCGTCGCCGAGGACGACCGGCCGCACTTCGGCCTGGAGCCCGCCACCCGCTGACCTGCACGTCGGTTGCGCACCACCTAATCTGGCGCAGGTGCCGACGTCGCTGCTGTGGTTCCGCCGTGACCTGCGGCTCTCCGACCACCCGGCGCTGGTCGCGGCGCGCGACGACGCCGGGCCCGACGGCTCGGTGCTCCCGGTCTTCGTGCTCGACCCGCGGCTGTGGGAGCCCGCCGGGCCGCCCCGCCGGCGGTTCCTCTTCGACTGCCTGGCCGCCCTCGACGAGTCGCTCGACGGCGCGCTCGTCGTCCGCACCGGCGACCCGGCGCGGGTGCTCCCCGCGCTCGTGCGCGAGGCCGGCGCCGCGGCCGTGCACGTCTCGGCCGACGCGGGCCCCTACGGCCGGGCGCGCGACGCCGCGGTCGAGCGGGCGCTCGGCGACGTCCCGCTGGTCCGCACCGGGTCGCCGTACGCGGTGACGCCCGGCCGGATCACCAAGGACGACGGCAGCCCCTACCGGGTCTTCGCCCCCTTCGCCCGCGCCTGGCGGGAGCACGGCTGGCGCGCACCGGCGCCGCGGCCGCGCGGCGTCCCCTGGCAGCGCGGCGTCCCCTCCGACCGGCTGCCCGAGGTGGACGTCGACGGCGTCCGGCTGCCGCCCGCCGGGGAGGCCGCCGCCCGCGCCGCGTGGCGGCAGTTCCGCGACGAGCGGCTGGCCGGCTACGGCGACGCCCGCAACCTGCCGGCCACCGACGGCACCAGCCGGCTCTCGGTGCACCTGAAGTACGGCACGGTGCACCCGCGCACGCTCCTGGCCGACCTGGCCGCCGCCGGCGACGTCCCGCGCGAGCACGTCCGCCGGTTCACCGACGAGCTGGCCTGGCGCGAGTTCTACGCCGACGTCCTCTGGCACCGCCCCGAGACCGCGCACCGGGCGTTCGACGAGCGGATGGGCCGGCTGACCTACGACACCGGACCCGACGCCGACGCCCGCTTCGCCGCCTGGGCCGAGGGCCGCACCGGCTACCCGATCGTCGACGCCGGGATGCGCCAGCTGCTCGGCGAGGCCTGGGTGCACAACCGGGTGCGGATGGTGGTCGCCTCGTTCCTCACCAAGGACCTGCACGTCGACTGGTGGCGCGGCGCCCGCCACTTCCTGCGGCACCTGGTCGACGGGGACCTCGCCAGCAACAACCACGGCTGGCAGTGGGTGGCCGGCACCGGGACCGACGCCTCGCCCTACCACCGGGTGTTCAACCCGGTGCGGCAGGGCCAGCAGTTCGACCCCGACGGCGGGTACGTGCGCCGGTGGGTGCCCGAGCTGCGCGACGTCCCGACCCGGTGGGTCCACGAGCCGTGGCGGTCCCCCGACGGCGTCCCGCCCGGCTACCCCGAGCCGATCGTCGACCACGCCGCCGAGCGCGAGGTCGCCCTCGCCCGCTACGAGCAGGTGCGCGCCGGTGCCTGAGGGCCACACCCTGCACCGGCTCGCCCGCCAGCAGACGACGCTGTTCGCCGGCCGCCCCGTGCGCGTCACCAGCCCGCAGGGCCGGTTCGCCGCCGGCGCCGCGCTGCTCGACGGGCGGGTGCTCGACCGCGCCACCGCCCACGGCAAGCACCTGTTCGGCCACTTCGGCGGCGACGTGCTGCACGTCCACCTCGGGCTGTACGGCAGCTTCACCACCGGCACCGGCACCCCGCCGGCGGCGCGCGGCGCGCTGCGCATGCGCTGGGTGGGCGACGGCCCCGACGGTTGCGGCGTGTGGACCGACCTGCGCGGCGCCACGGCCTGCGAGGTGCTCACCCGCCCCGAGGTGCGGGCGATCCTCGACCGGCTCGGCCCCGACCCGCTGCGCCGCGGGGCCGACGGGGGGCTCGCCTTCCGGCGGCTCGCGGCCAGCCGGACCGCGGTCGGCGCCCTCCTCATGGACCAGTCCGTGCTCGCCGGCGTGGGCAACGTCTACCGCGCCGAGCTGCTGTTCCGGCACCGGGTCTCCCCGTTCCGCCCGGGCCGCGCGGTCGACGAGGAGCTCTGGGCGCGCATGTGGGCCGACCTGGTGCGGCTCATGCGCGACGGCGTCCGGATCGGCCGGATCGTGACCACGGAGCGGGCCGACCGCGCGCGCCGGAGGGGTGCGGCCGCGCCCGAGGACGCGCACTATGTGTACCGACGCACCGGGTTGCCGTGCCGGATCTGCGGCACCGCGGTGCGCACGGAGGTCATGGTGGGGCGCAACCTCTACTGGTGCCCGGTGTGCCAGGCAGCGTGACAGCAGCGTCACCCGGACGGGTCCCCGGAGGTGCCCGGAGCCGTCGATGAGGCGTGCGTGCCGTGTACCTTTCCGCCCGATGAGACGTGCGGTGCGAGCACTGCTCGTCACGGGGGCAGCCGCGGCCGCGATGGCCGTCCTCCCCGTGACGAGCGCTTCCGCCGCGCCCGCGGACGTCCCGGCCGACCTCGGCGTCGACGTCTCCCACCCCCAGTGCGGGGAGCAGCTGCCCCGCGGCCAGGCCTTCGGCGTCGTCGGCGTCAACGGCGGGCTGGCCACGCTGCCCAACCCGTGCCTGGAGTCGCAGCTGGAGTGGGCCGCGCGCTCGACCGGCCGCCTCGAGGCCCAGCCCCCGGTGCAGCTCTACGTCAACACGGCGAACCCGGGCGAGGTCCGCGAGCTGGTGAGCACCTGGCCGGCCTCCGGCGACACGCCGTACGGCGAGTGCGACGGCCGCAACTCCACGGCCTGCTCGTGGCAGTACGGCTGGGAGCGCGCCCGCACGACCGTCACCGAGTTCTTCGCCCCGGCCGCGCAGGACGCGGGGCTGGCGGACGACCCCGCGGCCTACACCTGGTGGCTCGACGTCGAGGACGCGAACACCTGGCAGTCCGGCTCCCCCGGGGCGCAGGCCCGCAACCGCGCGGCGCTCGAGGGCATGGCCGCGTACCTGCGGACGCGCGGCGGCACGGTCGGCCTCTACGCCGTCCCGCAGCAGTGGCGCGACATCGCCGGCGCGGTCGCCTGGGACAGCACCCTGTACCGGCTGGACAGCTGGCTGCCCGGCGCGGTCTCGCGGGCCGGCGCCGAGGAGAACTGCGCCCAGGCCCCGCTCGCCGCCGGCGGCGAGGTCGTCATGGCCCAGTACGTCGACGACGGCCTGGACCACGACGTCTCCTGCGTCTAGATGGCGCCCTTCCCCGGGTCGCCGGCCGGCACGGCGGTGAACGTCCGCACCTGCGGCCCCCCGGTCAGCCGCCCGGCGAGCGCCGCCCCGAGCTCGGTGAGCGCCGCCGCGGAGCCGTGCACCCGCAGCGCCTCCGGTGACGCCCAGCGCTCGACCACGAGGAACTCGCCCTTCCCCTCGTGCAGGGCGTAGAGCTCGCAGCCGGGTTCGTCGTGCACCTGCGGGACGGCGTGCAGCAGCGCGTCGCGGACGGCGTCCTCCTCGCCCGGGCTCGGCGTGATGGTGGCGACGACGACGACGGACACGGGCGACCTCCGCGGGTGGGACGGCGGGTGGCCTGGTGCGCACCCGCCCGTGGGGTCAGGATGCCAAGGTGACCGACGACGGTGTCGAGGCATCACCCACTCCCGACCGGCCCCTGCGCGTGGCGGTCGTCGGCGCCGGCCCGGCCGGCATCTACGCGGCCGACGCGCTGACCCGGCAGTCCGACGTCCCGGTGGCGGTCGACCTGGTAGACCGGCTGCCGACGCCGTTCGGCCTGGTCCGGCACGGCATCGCCCCCGACCACCCGAAGATGCGGGCCATCCGCGACACCCTGCACCGCTTCCTCGACCACCCGCTGGTGCGCTTCGTGGGCAACGTCGACGTGGGCACCGACATCCCGCTGGCCGACCTGCGCCGGCACGTCGACGCGGTGATCTACACCTACGGCGCCTCGCGCGACCGGCAGCTCGGCATCGACGGCGAGCAGCTGCCCGGCAGCCTCGCCGCCACCGACCTGGTCGCCTGGTACTGCGGCCACCCCGACGCCGACCGCGAACTGGTCGAGTCGGCGCTGCGCGGCGCCCGCTCCGCCGTCGTCATCGGCGTCGGCAACGTGGCGCTCGACGTCGCCCGGGTGCTCTCCCGCACCCCGGCGGAGCTCGACCCGACCGAGATGCCGCAGCACGTGCTCGACGCGCTCGCCGCCGCGCCGGTGCAGGAGGTGACGATCCTCGGCCGGCGCGGCCCGGCGCAGGCGAGCTTCACCACCCAGGAGCTGCGCGAGCTCGACGGGCTGGCCGGCGCGCAGGTGCTCGTCGACCCCGCCGACCTCGAGCTCGACCCCGACGCCGAGGAGCGCGCCCGGGCCGACCGGGTGATCAGCCGCAACCTGGCGGTGCTGCGCGAGTGGGCCCACCACTCGCCGGACCCCGCCCGCAACCCGCTGCGGCTGCAGTTCTTCAGCCGCCCGGCCCGGCTGCTGGGCACCGACCGGGTCGAGGCGATCGAGATCGAGCGGACGGCCGTCGACGGCGACGGGCGGGCCGTGGGCACCGGGGAGCTCGAGGTGCTGCCGGCCGACCTCGTCGTCCGCTCGGTCGGCTACCGCGGGCTGCCGCTGCCCGGCCTGCCGGTCGACGAGCGCACCGGCACCGTGCCCAACGAGGAGGGCCGCGTGCTGCGCGACGGCGCCCGCTCGCCCGGCGAGTACGTGGCCGGCTGGATCAAGCGCGGGCCGACCGGCGTGGTCGGCACCAACAAGCACGACGCCCGGGAGACGGTCGCGAGCCTGCTGGCCGACGCCGCCGACGGCACGCTGCGGCCCGGCGGCCCCGTCGACGACCTGGTGGACACCCTGCTGGCCCGCGGGCTGGAACCGGTGCTGCTGGAGGACTGGCGGGCGATCGACGCCGCCGAGGTCGCCCTCGGCGCCACCCGCGGCCGGGCCCGCACGACGCTGCACGAGCGCGAGTCCCTGCTGGCCGCGGTGCGGGAGGCGACGGCGCGAGCCTGACCGGAGTCCCAGGGGGCGCACGCCCCGCGCCGTGGGACCCTGCTCAGCGGAACTCCGCCAGCAGCTTCTCGGCGTCGGCGGGGGTGCCGGCGGCGACGAAGCGGAACTGCTGCTCGGTGTCGGGGCGCAGCCGCAGCTCCGCGCCGTCGGGGGTGAGCGCCACGCCTCCCGCCGCGGCCAGCAGCGCCAGCGCACCGGCGACGTCGTGCACGTGCGTGCCGCCGCGGTCGAGGTCGTGCCAGGCGGCCGCCGAGCCGTCGGCGACCAGGCACAGCTCGACGGCGGTGCAGCCGGTGACCCGCACCCGGCGGGCCGGCCCCGGCACGGTCACCGAGCCCCCGCTGGGCGCCGACGGGACGACGACGGTGGTGCCCGGCCGCGGGCGGACCGGCAGGCCGTCGCGCCAGGCGCCGTGGCCGTCGGTCCACCAGCGGCGGCCCGACGAGAGGTCGACGACGACGCCGGCGATGGCCCGCCCGCCCTGCACCAGCCCGGCGGAGAATGCCCAGGGCGGCAGGCCGGAGAGGAAGTTGCCGGTGCCGTCGAGCGGGTCGAGGACCACCCACGGCGCGTCCTCGTCGACCCGCTGGTCGGTGCGCTCCTCGCTGAGCACCGGCACGCCGAGGGCCTCCAGCACCCGCGCGGCGGCCTGGTGCGCGGCCTCGTCGGCGGCGATCGAGGGGCTGCCGTCGGCCTTGACGCGGTCCTGGCCGGTGCCGCGGGCCAGCGACACCGCCGTCTCGACCCGGGTCGCCGCCAGCGCCGCGAGGTGCACGAACCGGTGGCCCACCGGCACCTGCGGGCCGGCCACCACCACGGGGACGACGCCCCGCCCGCCCGGGCGGTCGCGGACGCGGTCGCAGCCCCACGTCGCCGCCGTCGCCAGCACGGCCGGGGTGTCGGGCCCGATGCCGGCGGCGGCCAGCACCACGGCCTCGGCGACGCCCGCCGGCGTCCACTGCCGCCGCAGCAGCGCCGCCGAGCCGTCGTCGCCGACCAGCACGCGGTAGGCCGGGTCGCTGACCGCCGGCGCCAGCGCGGCCGGGGCGAGGGCCAGCGAGGCCGCGGCACGTGCCAGGTCCGGGCCCCCCGCGGCCGCCCGGTGCTCAGCCACTGTTGCGCAGCGCCGTCGCGATGCCGTTGATGGTCAGCTGGATGTTGCGGCGGGTCAGCTCGTCGTCGTCCCCGCCCCGGCGCCGCCGCAGCATCTCGACCTGCAGGTGGTGCAGGGGCTCGAGGTACGGGAAGCGGTTGCGGATGGAGCGGGCCAGCGACGGGTTGTCGGCCAGCAGACCGTCGTCGCCGGTGACCGCGAGCAGCATGCGGCTGGTGCGCTCGTGCTCGGCGGTGATCTCGTCGAACACCTGGTGCCGCAGCCGCCGGTCGGGCACCAGCTCGGCGTACCGGGCGGCCAGGCCCAGGTCGGTCTTGGCCAGCACCATGCCCATGTTGGACATGATGGTGCGGAAGAACGGCCACCGCTGGTGGAGCTCCCGCAGGCGGGCCAGGCGGTCCTCGTCCCCGTCGACGAACCCCTCCAGCGCGGTGCCGGTGCCGTACCAGCCGGGCAGCATGATCCGCGCCTGCGACCAGCTGAACACCCACGGGATGGCCCGCAGGTCGGTGATCTTGTCGCCGGCCTTGCGCGAGGGCGGGCGGCTGCCGATGTTGAGCTCGGCCAGCTCGCCGATCGGCGTCGCCGCCCGGAACCACTCCACGAAGCCGGGCGTCTCGTGCACCAGCGCCCGGTAGGCGCGCTCCGCGCGGGCGGCGAGGTCGTCGAGCAGCTCGTAGGCCTGCTCGGCGTCGTCCCCCAGCCCCTCGATGTCGAGCAGGGTCGACTCCAGGGTGGCCGCGACCAGCGCCTCGAGGTTGCGGCGGGCCCGGTCGCGCTCGCCGTACTTGGCGGCGATGACCTCGCCCTGCTCGGTGATCCGCAGCTGGCCGGCGACCGACCCCGGCGGCTGCGCCCGGATCGCGTCGTAGCTGGGCCCGCCGCCGCGGCCGACGGTGCCGCCCCGGCCGTGGAACAGCCGCAGCCGGATCCCCTCCCGCCGGGCGACCTCGACCAGGGTCAGCTCGGCCCGGTACAGCGCCCAGTTGGCGGCGAGGTAGCCACCGTCCTTGTTGCTGTCGGAGTAGCCGAGCATCACCTCCTGGACGTCGCCGCGGCCGGCGACCAGCGCCCGGTAGAGCGGCTGCTCGAGGACGGCGGAGAGGGTGCGGCCGGCGTTCTGCAGGTCCTCGATGGTCTCGAACAGCGGCGAGATGCCGACCGGGCAGGTCGGGCCGTCCTCGCCGTCCGGGTCGAGCAGGCCGACCTCCTTGAGCAGGACGGCGACCTCGAGGACGTCGCTGACCGAGTCGCACATGCTGATGACGTAGTTCGGGATCACCCGCGGGCCGAGCAGGGCGATCTGCCCTGCGGCGGCCTCCAGCACGTCGAGCTCGCCGCGGACCCGCTCGGACAGCTGTGCGCCGGGGCGGACGAGCGGACGGCGCAGCCGCAGTTCCTGGGCCAGCAGCGCGACCCGCTCCTCCTCCCCCATGGCCGCGTAGTCGGCGGTCACCCCGGCCCAGGCCAGCAGCTCGGCCACCATCTCCTCGTGGACCTCGGCGTTCTGCCGCATGTCCAGCCCGCAGAGGTGGAAGCCGAACACCTCGACCGCCTCGCGCAGGCGGGCGAGCCGGTCGTCGGCGAGCGCGCCGGCGCCGTGGCTGCGCAGCGAGGCGTCGACGGTGTCGAGGTCGGCGCGCAGCTCGTCGGGGCTGTCGTAGGGCGGCAGCTCGACCGTCGGCTCGGGGCCGTGGATGTGCCCGACGGCGCGCCGGGTGGTGGCGACGACGCGGGCGTGCACGCCGTTGAGCGCCCGCCGGTACGGCTCGTCGGCGCGGAACGGGGAGTCGTCGCGGGAGGCCTCGGCCAGGCGGTACAGCTCCCGGGTCGGGGTGACCAGGCGGTCGGACATCGACAGCTCGATGCGCAGCTCGTCGAGCTCGTCGAGGTAGTGGCGCAGCGCCGTCTCGGCCTGGCGGGTGGTGGCCCGCCGCAGCGCCTCGGCAGTGACGAAGGGGTTGCCGTCGCGGTCGCCGCCGATCCAGGAACCGGGCAGCAGCATCGGCCGCTCGAGCAGCCCGGCGTCGGGCCAGCGCTCGTTCAGCGCCGTGCGGAGCTCGGCGTTGATGGCGGGGATGACGTCGAACAGCGACAGCTCGTAGTAGCGCAGCGCCTCGTCGATCTCGTCGGACAGCCGCAGCCGGGACAGCCGCAGCAGCGCCGTCTGCCAGAGGGTGAGCACGGCCCGCCACAGCTTGGCCGACCACTCGTCGTCGACGTCGCCGAGCGCCGACCGGTCCCGCTCGCGGATCAGGTCCGCGACCTGCCGCTGCACCTGCGAGATCGTCTTGCGCCGCACCTCGGTCGGGTGCGCGGTCACCACGGGGACGACGAGGGCGCCGGCCAGCTCGCGGGCGACGGTGTCGGCGTCGAGGTCGGCCCGGTCGAGCAGCTCGAAGCTGGCAGCGAGGCTGCCCAGCTGAGGGGGCGAGCCCTCGCGCCGGTGGTGGCGCCGGCGCCGCTCGTGGTGGATGTCCTCGGCCAGGTTGGCCAGCAGCGAGAAGTGGCTGAAGGCGCGGATGACGTGGTTCGCGCTGCGGATGTCCAGGCCGGCCAGCCGGGCGGCCAGCTCCTCGCGGTCGACCTCGGAGCGGCGGATCCGGAAGGCCTCGACGCGGGTGGACTCCACGAGCTCGAGCACGTCGGCGCCGGCCTGCTCGCCGATCACCTCGCCGAGGACGCGACCGAGCAGCCGGATGTCGTCCCGGAGCGGGGCGTCATCGGCGCGGTCGTCGGAGGGTCCGGACCCTGCGTGGCGGCGCAGGTCGGCGACGTCGACGGTGGCTTCCGACATGCGCAGGATCATCCCCTGCGCATGTGAACGCCTCATGTCGGAGGCCCCCGCGGGGCCCCTACGGCGCCAGCGGGCCCTCGAACTGCTCCAGCGCGCGCAGGGCCAGGTCGTCGCCGGCGGCCACGCCGAGGCGGAACTGCTCGACCGCTCCGTCGACGTCGCCGCGCTCGACGAGCAGCAGGCCGAGGTTGTGGTGGCAGTAGACGTCGCCGGCGCGGATGCCGGCGCGGTAGGCCTCCTCCGCCGCCTCCTCGTCGCCCAGCTCGTCGCAGTAGAGGTTGCCCAGCGGCAGCCACGACTCGGTCTCGCCCAGCTTCGCCCCGTGCTCCAGCACGCGGCGGGCCTCGTCGACCCGGCCGGTGTCGCGCAGCAGCCGGCCGAGGTCGGCGCGCGCCGACGGGTAGTGCGGCGCGCCGGCCCGCAGGTCGGGCTCCAGCGCGGGGTCGAAGGAGGCGGCCCAGGTCCAGCTCGCGGCGACGGCGGCGGCGGTCGGGTCGCCGAGCGCGGCGCCCTCCCGCGCGGCGGCCAGCGCCTCCTCGCGCTCGCCCTGCTCGCGCAGGAGGAAGGCCAGCCCGAGCCAGCCGGTGGGGTCGCCGGCCGCGGCCGCCCCGCGGTAGGCCCGCATGGCACCGGCCAGGTCGCCGAGCTCCTCGAGCACCAGGCCGAGGTTGCGCCAGGCGTCGGGCTCGCCCGCGGCCAGCGCGGTCTCGTAGGCGTCGACCGCCTCCTCGCAGCGCCCCTGCGCCGCCAGGGCGTTGCCCAGGTTGAACGACGCGATGGAGTCGCCGAGCTCGGCGGCGCGCCGGAAGCACGCCTCCGCGTCACGCTGCCGGCCCGCCTCGGCCAGGTCGCAGCCCAGGTCGATCAGCTCGGCGGGGTCCCCGGAGGCCCGGAGCCGCCGGAGGCGCCGGTCCAGGTCCTCTCGCACGAGCTGATCATCACGGCACACGGGGCCGTGCGGGACTGCTCGGGCGACGGTCTCACCCCTATGGGCGGCTGATTTCTGGGGGGATCAGCCGCCGAAGGCCTCGCGCCAGGCCGGCAGGAGGGTCGAGCGGGTCCACTCGAGGTACGGCTGCTGCTCGTCGCCGCCGATCTGCACGAGCGCCAGGTGGGTGAAACCGGCGTCGGCGTAGGCCTTCGCCGCCTCGATCACCGCGTCGACGTCGTCCCCGCACGGGATGCTCCCCGCGACGTCCTCCTCGCGCACGAACTGGCTGGCGGAGTCGAACGCGGTCGGCCCGGGCAGCTCGGCGTTGACCTTCCAGCCGAGGCCGAACCAGCGGAACAGCGAGTGCGCCCGCTTCACCGCGGCGTCGCGGTCGGTGTCGTAGCAGACCGGCATCTGGCCGACCTTCGGCTTCCCGGCACCGCCGGCGCCCTCGAACATCTCGACCAGCTCGCCCTCGGGCTCGACGGCGATCACCGCGTCGCCGAGCTCGCCGGCGATCCGCGCCGACTGCGGCCCGGAGATGGCGATGCCGATCGGCACCCGCTTCTCCGGCCGGTCCCACAGCTTCGCCGACTCGACGTCGAAGTGCTCGCCGCGGAAGTTGACGTACCCGCCGTCGAAGAGCTCGCGGATCACCCGCACGGCCTCGACGAACATCTCGTGCCGGACGTCGGCGCCGGGCCAGCCGCCGCCCACGACGTGCTCGTTGAGGTTCTCGCCGGCGCCCAGGCCGAGGGTGAACCGGCCGCCCGAGAGGATCTGCAGCGTCGCCGCCTGCTGGGCCACCACCGCCGGGTGGTAGCGGAACGTCGGGCAGGTCACGTAGGTCATCAGCGGGATGCGGCTGGTGGCCTGCGCCGCCGCGCCCAGGGTCACCCAGGCGTTGGGCGAGTGCCCCATCTCGTCGAGCCACGGGAAGTAGTGGTCGCTGCTGACCGCGAAGTCGAAGCCGACGTCCTCGGCGCCGACCACGTGGCCGACGAGGTCGGCCGGTCCGGCCTGCTCGGTCATCATCGTGTAGCCCAGCTGCATCGCCATGCCGCCCGCCTACCCCCGACCGGCGGCGCGCAACCTGGTCACGCGCGCTCGGACGCCAGCGCCTCCCGCAGCTTGACCCGGCCGCCGGTGCGCAGCAGCGCCCCGGAGTAGACCCGCCCGCCCAGCCGCACGATGAGCGCGATCGCGACCAGCATGAGGACGACGGCCAGGCCGATCTCCCACGCGGCCGCCTCCCCCGCCGCGGTGCGCACCGGCATCACCAGCGGCGAGAGGCCGGGCACGTAGGAGGTGACCGTGGCCAGGGTGCTCGCCGGGTCGCCGGCGGCCTGGATGGCGATGATGAAGCCGGCGACGAGCAGGATCGTCGTCGGCGTCAGCACGCTGCCGAGGTCCTCCTGCCGGCTGACCAGCGACGCGGCCACGGCGAAGACCGACGCGTAGAAGGCGTACCCGAGGACGAACCACAGCACGACCGACACCACCGTGCCGAGCACTTGCCCCGGGACGTCGACGACGTCGAAGGCGAGCGCCCCGACGACGCCGACCACCCCGAGGATGACGATCTGCCCGAAGCCGAGCAGGCCGAGGCCGAGGATCTTGCCGGCGAGCAGCTGCCAGGGCTTCATCGTGGCCAGCAGCAGCTCGACCACGCGGGAGGCCTTCTCCTCCACGACGCCCTGGGCGACGAACTGGCCGAACATGATGAGCAGGAAGTAGAGGAGCCCGACGCCGACGATCGCCACGACCGTCGCCTGGGTGCGGTCCTCGCCGTCGGCCTGCAGCGCGACGACGTCGACCCGCGGCGGCGGGTCCAGGGTCACGTCCGCCTGCTGGAGCTGGTCGGCGACTGAGACCGCGGCCACCGCGCTCTCCACGAGGGCCTGCGTCTCCCCGCCCCCGGTCTGCACGAGCAGGCGGGGGTCCGCCCCCTCGGGATCGATCACGGCGGCGTCGACGTCGCCGGCGTCGACCGCGCGCCGGGCGGCGTCCTCGTCGGCGAGGGTGCGCACCTCGACGTCGGTGCCGAAGGCCTCGCCCTGCGACACGAGGGCCGGCTCGACGGTCGCGCTGCTGCCGACGACGCCGATCGTGGTGCTCGACCCGCCGCTGTTGACGACGATCTGGAACGCCATCACACCGAGGACGAGGAGCAGCAGGACGGCGGTGCTGATCAGGAAGCCCTTGTCGCGCAGGCGGGTGGAGATCTCCCGGCCGGCGACCAGCCGCACGAGGGCGGCGCTGCTCAGCCGCTCCTGTCCGCTCACGCCGCCACCTCCTGAGGCTGCGCCGGGTCGGCGACGGCCTCGCGGAACAGCTCGACCAGGCTCGGCTCGCGCCAGGCGAAGTGGGTGACCCGGCCGGTCTTCAGCGCGACGGCCAGCACCTCCTGGTCGTCGGCGCCGCCGGCGAGCTCGAGCAGGGTGTCGCCGGCCTGCTGGGACACCACGCGCACGCCCGGCAGGCCCTCGGCCCAGCCCGGGCCGGCGTCGGGGACGACGACGCGCAGCAGACGGCCGGCCTCGCGGCGGCGCAGGTCCTCGACGGTGCCGGCGGCGACGATCCGGCCGTGCGCCAGGATGCCGACGGAGTCGCAGAGCCGCTCGACCAGGTCGAGCTGGTGGCTGGAGAACAGCACGGGCACGCCGGCGCGGACCTGCTCGAGCAGCGCCTCGGCGAGGGAGTCGACGCCGACCGGGTCCAGGCCGGAGAAGGGCTCGTCGAGGATGAGGACCTCCGGACGGCTGACCAGCGCGGCGGCGAGCTGGACGCGTTGCTGGTTGCCCAGCGACAGCTTCTCCACGCGGTCGCCGCTGCGCTCGCCGAGCCCCAGCCGGCCGATCCACTCGTCGCTGGCGCGCGCCGCCGCCGCGGCGCCCAGGCCGTGCAGCCGGGCGAAGTAGGTGACCTGCTCGCCGACCCTCATCTTCGGGTAGAGCCCGCGCTCCTCCGGCATGTAGCCGATGCGGCGGCGCGCGGCCTCGTCCAGCGGGCGGCCGCGCCAGCGCACCTCGCCGGCGTCGGCCCGGGCCAGGCCCATCGCGATCCGCATCGTCGTCGTCTTGCCGGCGCCGTTGGCGCCGCAGAACCCGAACATCGACCCCTCGGGGACGGCGAAGCCGACACCCTGGAGCACGGCGTTGGCGCCGTAGCTCTTGTACAGCCCGTCGAACTCGAGCATCGACCTCTCCTGATGTGCGGACGGCCAACGAGACCGTAGCGGTCCGCCCCCTCGCGCCAGGCGTCGTCCTGCGGTGTCATCAGGGCATGAGCGAGCGCAATGGGATCGCCCAGCCGCCGTCGGGCGTGGGGCTGGAGGGTCTGCGCGCGGCCGCGGCCGGGTGCCGCGCGTGCGAGCTGTGGGAGCCGGCGACGCAGACCGTGTTCGGCGAGGGACCGGAGACCGCGCGGGTGGTGTTCGTCGGCGAGCAGCCCGGTGACCAGGAGGACCGCAAGGGCGAGCCGTTCGTCGGCCCGGCCGGGCGGCTGCTGGACAAGGCGCTGGCCGAGGCGGGCATCGAGCGGCGCGACGTCTACATCACCAACGCGGTCAAGCACTTCCGGTTCACCCCGACGCCGAAGCGGCGCATCCACCAGACGCCGGGGCCGGAGCACCTGCGGGCCTGCCGGCCCTGGCTGGAATCGGAGTTCGAGGTGCTCCAGCCCGAGGTGGTGGTCTGCCTGGGCGCGACCGCGGCCAAGGCGCTGATCTCGCCCTCCTTCCGGATCACCAAGGAGCGCGGGCAGCTGCTGCCGTGGACCCCGCCCGGGGTGGCCGCGGAGGAGGACGAGGAGGACGCCCCGCACCAGACCTGGATGCTGGCGACCACCCACCCGTCGGCCGTGCTGCGGACGCCGGACGAGTCGCGCGGCGCCGCCTACGACGCGCTGGTCGCCGACCTCAGGGTCGTGGCCGGGGCGCTCGCTTGACCGGGTGCTGAGCGGGTACCCGCCCGCCATGCAGCGGCTCTACACCGCAGAAGCGACCGCGTACGGCGCCCGGCACGGGGCGGTGGTGAGCTCCGACGACCGGCTCGACCTCAAGCTGTCGCGGCCGGCCGCGATGGGCGGTGACGACGGCCCCGGCACCAATCCCGAGCAGCTCTTCGCCGCCGGGTACGCGGCCTGCTTCCACAGCGCGATGCGCTTCGCCGTCCGGGAGGTGGGTCTCTCCCCCGCGGCCCTGGAGGGTTCGCGCGTCACCGCGCGGGTGCACTTCCTCAAGACGCCGCCGATGGAGTTCGGCCTGGCCGTCGAGCTGGAGCTGCACGCGCCGGGCATCGACGCCGAGCGGGCCTACGAGGTCATGGAGCTGACCCACCAGATCTGCCCCTACTCCAAGGCCACCGACGGCAACGTGGAGGTCGAGCTGCTGGTCGCGCAGACCGCCCCCACCGACGCCGGCTGAGCACCGAAGGGGATGGTCGTGCGACCACGCCCGACCCGACGGTGGTGTGCGTGATCGGCGCACTTCCGCGCCGGGGGTGCGCCGGATCGGCACACCGCTCCACCGGCCGGTGATCAGCGGGCGGAGCGGGAGGCGCGGAAGAACCAGAACGACGGGACGACGAGCGCGACCACGACCATCGCCAGGACGACGACGACCCCGCCGGACACCATCGCCACGGTCACCGAGGTGGCGCTGGCCAGCGCACCGGCGCGCAGGTCGCCGAGCCGGGGCCCGCCGGCCACGACGACGATGAAGACGCCCTGCATGCGCCCGCGCATGTCCTCCGGCGCGGCCAGCTGCAGCATCGACGTGCGCAGCACGGCGCTGACCATGTCGGCGCCGCCGGCGATGGCCAGGAAGACCACCGCCACCCACAGCGCCGGCGCGAAGCCGAACCCGATGATCGCCAGCCCCCAGGCGACGATCGCCCCGAGCACCACCGCGCCCTGCCGGTCGACGCGGGCCACCCAGCCCGACGTTAGGCCCATCACCAGCGCACCGATCGAGACGCCGGCGAACAGCCAGCCGAGGCTGTTGGGCGAGTCGAGGAACCGGGTCTCCGCCAGCTCGGGGAACACCGCCTGGGGCCAGGCGAAGAGCATCGCGATGATGTCGACGACGAAGGTCATCAGCAGCACCGGCTGGGTGCGCAGGAAGACGAAGCCCTCCCAGACGCCGCGCACCGCGCTGCCGAGGCGCAGCGGCCCGGCCGCGCCCCCCGGCGGCAGCGCCGGCAGTCCGCGCAGCAGGAGGACCGCCACCAGGAACCCGAGCGCGTCGACGGCGTAGGTGACGAACAGCTCGCCCACGCCGATGAGCACGCCGGCCAGCAGGGGGCCGACGATGACGCCGACCTGCCGCACGGTCATCGCCAGCGCGTTGGCCCCGGCCACGCCCTCCGGCCCCACCAGCGCGGGAATCACCGCGCCGCGCGCCGGCTGGTTGACCGCGGCGAAGCCCGAGACCGCGGCGGTCAGCACCCACAGCACCACCAGGTTCCCGCCGCCGGGCAGCAGCGCCTGCACCGCGAGCAGCGCGCTGGTGACCGCGGCGCCGACCGAGGTGACCAGCATCAGCTTCTTGCGGTCCATGGCGTCGGCGATGGCGCCGCCGAGCAACCCGAAGACGACCAGCGGCACCAGCGCCACGACCGACGTGACGCCGACCAGCAGCGACGAGCCGGTCAGCTGGAAGACCTGGTACGGGACGGCGACCAGCGTCATCTGCTGGCCGAGCATCGTCGCCGCCGTCCCCCAGAACAGCCGCCGGTAGGCCGGGTTGCGCAGCGGCGTGGTGTCGACCGCCCACGCGCGCGGCCTGCGGGGTTGGGCGACGGGTTCGGCGACCTTGCCGGCCCCCTCGACGGGATCGACGGGTGCGCTCACGGGGCGAGCCGCTGGACGATCCAGCCGCCGCCCTCGGCGTCGTCGCGCACGAACCGGAGCCGGTCGTGCAGCCGGTCGGCCCCGCCCTGCCAGAACTCCACGCGCTCGGGGACGACGCGGTAGCCGCCCCACACCGGCGGCCGGGGCACCGGCCCCTCCCCCGTCTCCTCGTCGAGCAGCTGCACCCGCTCGGCCAGCTCCTCCCGGGAGTCGACGACGGTCGACTGCACCGAGGCCACCGCGGCCAGCTGGGCGCCGCGGGGGCGCGGGTTCCACAGGTCGTCCGAGGCGGCGTCGCCCACCCGCTCGGCCCGGCCGGCGACGCGGACCTGCCGCTGGATCGCGTGCCACGGGAAGACCAGCGCCGCCCGCGGGTTGGCCGCCAGCTGGGCGCCCTTCGTCGAGGCGTAGCTGGTGACGAAGACGAAGCCGAACTCGTCGTAGCCCTTCATCAGGACGGTGCGGGCGTCGGGGGCGCCGTCGGCGTCGGCGGTGGCGACCACCATCGCGTTGGGCTCGGGGAGCTCGGCGGCCACGGCGTCGGCGAACCAGCGGTCGAACTGCTCGACCCAGCTCGCGGCCAGGTCCTCCTCGCGCAGGCCGCGCCCGCCGTAGTCCCGGCGCATGCGGGAGAGATCGGGCACGCAGCCATGCTGTCACCGCCCCGGCCCGGGCGCCGTCGCGGAGCGGGGAACCACCCCCGTGAGGGCCCTCACACCGGCGCCGGACCGGGGGACACTGGAACCAGGGTCGGCTGTCGGCGGTCCCCGGGCACCGCCTAGGGTCCACCCAGTCGTGCGCGCATTCTCGTGCACGCACAGGTTTTCGCGCGCAGAGGAGCATGCGAGATGGCCGACGACTTCGTACCCGGTCTGGAAGGCGTCATCGCCTTCGAGACGGAGATCGCCGAACCGGACAAGGACGGCGGCGCCCTGCGCTACCGCGGCGTCGACATCGAGGACCTGGTCGGGAAGATCACGTTCGGCAACGTGTGGGCGCTGCTGGTCGACGGCAAGTTCGGCCCCGGCCTGCCGCCCGCCGAGCCGTTCCCCATCCCCGTGCACACCGGCGACGTGCGCGTCGACGTCCAGGCCGCGCTGGCGATGCTGACCCCGATCTGGGGCTACAAGCCGCTGCTGGACATCAGCGCCGAGGAGGCCCGCGAGGAGCTCGCCCGGGCGGCCGTCATGGCGCTGTCCTACGTGGCGCAGTCCGCCCGCGGCATCGGCGTCCCCGCCGTGCCCCAGCGCCGCATCGACGAGTGCAACACGATCGTCGAGCGGTTCATGACCCGCTGGCGGGGGGAGCCCGACCCCCGCCACGTCGCCGCCGTCGACGCCTACTGGACCTCGGCGGCCGAGCACGGCATGAACGCCTCCACGTTCACCGCCCGGGTGATCGCCTCGACCGGCGCCGACGTCGCCGCCTCCCTCTCCGGCGCCATCGGCGCGATGTCCGGCCCGCTGCACGGCGGCGCGCCGTCCCGGGTGCTGCACATGCTCGACGGCGTCGAGGAGAGCGGGGACGCGGAGAAGTACGTCAAGGACCTGCTGGACCGCAAGGAACGGCTGATGGGCTTCGGCCACCGGGTCTACCGGGCCGAGGACCCGCGCGCCCGCGTGCTGCGCAAGGCCGCCCAGGAGCTGGGCGCCCCGCGCTTCGACGCCGCGCTGGCGCTGGAGCAGGCCGCGCTCAAGGAGCTGCGCGAGCGCCGTCCCGACCGGCCGATCGAGACCAACGTGGAGTTCTGGGCGGCGATCGTCCTCGACTTCGCCGAGGTGCCCGCGCACATGTTCACCTCGATGTTCACCTGCGCCCGCACCGCCGGCTGGTGCGCGCACATCCTCGAGCAGAAGAACACCGGTCGCCTGGTGCGCCCGTCGGCCCGCTACATCGGCCCGGAGCCCCGCCGGCCCGAGGAGGTCGAGGGCTTCGACTCGATCACCACCAAGTCCGTGAGCGCGGCCGCCCCCGCCTGAACGATCGAAAGAGGCTCCCCCGCCGATGACCATCCAGATCCCCGCCGAGCTGCTGCCCGCCGACGGACGGTTCGGCTGCGGCCCGTCCAAGGTCCGCCCCGAGGCGCTGCAGGCGCTGGCCACCGACGGTGCCGCGGTGATGGGGACCTCGCACCGGCAGGCGCCGGTGAAGAACCTGGTCAGGCAGGTCCGCGAGGGGCTGACCGCCCTGTTCGACCTGCCCGAGGGCTACGAGGTCGTGCTGGGCAACGGCGGGACGACGGCCTTCTGGGACGCCGCGGTCTTCGGTCTGATCCGAGACCGCAGCGCGTTCGGCACCTACGGCGAGTTCTCGGCCAAGTTCGCCTCGGCGGCGGCCGAGGCGCCGTTCCTGGCCGACCCGGTGATCGCCAGGGGCGAGCCCGGGTCGCTGGCCCTGCCCAAGGCGGAGGCGGGGATCGACGTCTACGGCTGGGCGCACAACGAGACCTCGACCGGCGTGATGGCGCCCGTCGTCCGCCCGGCCGACGCCGACGACGACGCCCTGGTGCTCATCGACGCCACCAGCGCCGCCGGCGGCCTGCCGGTCGACGTCGCGCAGACCGACGTCTACTACTTCGCGCCGCAGAAGAACTTCGGTGGCGACGGCGGGCTGTGGATCGCGCTCATGTCGCCCGCGGCGCTGCAGCGGGTGGCCGAGATCAAGGCCTCGGGCCGCTGGATCCCCGGCTTCCTCGACCTGTCGATCGCCGTCGACAACTCGAGCAAGGACCAGACCTACAACACCCCGGCCGTCGCCACGCTGTTCCTGCTGGCCGACCAGGTCCGGTGGCTGCTCGGCCTGGGCGGGCTGTCGGGCGCGGTGGAGCGCACTCGGGAGTCGTCGAGCCGGCTGTACCGGTGGGCGGAGGCCAAGGACTACGCGACGCCGTTCGTGGCCGACCCCGACGAGCGCTCCTTCGTCGTCGGCACGGTCGACTTCGCCGAGGGCGTCGACGCCGCCGCGATCGCGAAGACGCTGCGGGCCAACGGCGTCGTCGACGTCGAGCCCTACCGCAAGCTCGGCCGCAACCAGCTGCGCGTGGGCATGTTCCCCGCCGTCGACCCCGACGACGTCAGCGCGCTGACCGCCTGCATCGACCACGTCGTCGAGCGCCTCTGAGTGCTTTGTCGCTATCAAGCACGCGTGCTCGATAGCGACAAAGCACGTTCAGGGCAGCAGCCAGGTGTCCTTGGTGCCGGCGCCGCGGGAGAGGTCGGTCACCCGTGAGGTCTCCGACGGCGCCACCCGCGTGAGCGGCGCGGGCAGCACCTGCACGCCCGACCGCCCGGCCACCGAGAACACCCGCAGGTCCACCCGCCGCGGCACCAGGGCGCCGTCGCTCAGCGTGGGCACCGTGGAGAGCTCCACGGGTTCGGCGGCCACGAACCGGTGCGGCGCGGCCGCGACCTCGGCGTGCAGCTGGGCCAGCTCGGCGGCCGTGCACTCCGGCCCGACCACCGGCCGGCCGCCGCCGAAGGGGTCGACCGGGGTGACCACCAGCTCGTGCAGCCGGTCGCGCACCTCGCCCCACTGCCCGCCGTCGGCGAGCACCCACGTGCGCACCGACTCGAGCAGCGGCTCCTCCCCCAGGTAGAAGCGGATCAGCTGCGGCACGGCGGCGAAGGTCGCCGGGTCGTCGGCCAGCCCGTTGCCCGGCACGTTGGCCAGCGCGAGCGTGCCGGTGCGCACGCCCTCGGCCAGCAGCGCCCCGAGCTGCGCGCCGCCGGGCGTGCGGTGCGCCGGCAGCTCGGCGTCGTCGAAGCGCCGGTACAGCACGTCGACCGGCCGCCGGTCGCCGTCGAGGGCCACCTCCACCCCGCCGTCGGTCCGCGGCCACAGGTCGCCGGCGCGCACCAGCGGGGCGCCGAGCGCGTCGGCGAGCAGCCGGTGCTCGAACCAGGCAGGATCGGTCTCCCCCACGGTGAGGACGGCGATCCGCGGCGTCCGCGCGCAGGCCGGCGGCGCGGCGTCGGCCAAGGCCCGGCGCAGCACCGGGACGGCGTCGCGCGGGTCGGTCAGCCCGCCGGGGAGCAGCTCCGGCGCCGCCGCGCGCACGACGTCGCGCTCGGCCAGCGCGTAGCCCAGCCCGGTGGGGACCCGCAGGTTGTCCGCCCGCACCACCCAGCGGCCGTCCTCGGCGCGCAGCACGTCGGTGCCGGCCACCGTGGCGCGCGGCTGACCGGCCCAGGCCAGCCCCACCGCGTCGGGGTCGCGGCCCGGGCTGTGCGCGACCGCCCAGCCGGGCAGCACGCCCGCGCGGACGACCTCCGGCTCGCGGTCGGGGTCGCTGCGCCGGCGGCCCGCCGCGCGGTAGCCGTCGGCGAGGAAGGCGTTGAGCGCCCGGTGCCGCTGCTCGACCCCCGCGGCCAGCCGCGCCCAGGAGGCGGCGTCGACCAGCCGCGGCACCGGGTCGCCGGCCACCGGCGCCACCGTCTGCCGCCCGTCGGCCCACCCGGCGACGACGACGCCGCGGGCCTCCCGCTCGGCGGCCAGCGCCGCCGCGGCGCGGATCAGCCCCGGCGTGCCGAGCCGGTCGAGCACCGGGCCGAGCGCGGCGTAGCCCGGGCGCAGGCCGCCGTCGGGGTCGACCGTCTCGTCACCCGCGGGCGAGGCGTAGCCGCGAAGAGGACTCACAAGTGCGCATCGAACCAGGCCGCGACCCGTTCGCTCAGCTCCACGAGGTGGTCCCGCCCCACGATGGTGTGACCCTCGCCCGGCAGGAGCAGCAGCTCGCTGGGCCCGCCACGGGCCTGCAGGGCCTGGTGCGCCTGCACCGACTCCGCCACCGGCACGTTGGTGTCGCGGTCGCCGTGGCACAGCAGCACCGGCGAGGTGAGCCGGTCCAGGTGCGTCATCGGCGAGATCGCGGCGAGCATGTCGCGGTCGGCGACCGGGTCGCCGTACTCCGTCACCGACGCGGCGGCCATCCACGGCTCGGTGCCGGCGAAGAAGCTGCGCAGGTCGCTCATGCCGGCGAGGGTGGCGCCGGCGGCGAACAGGTCGGGCCAGCGGGTCAGCGCCACCAGGGTGAGGTAGCCGCCGTAGGACCAGCCGTGCGCACCGATCCGCCCGGGCGCGGCGATGCCCGCGGTGACCAGGCCCTCGACGGTGGCGCGCACGTCGTCGAAGGAGGCCTCGCGGGCCGGTCCGTCGTCCGCGCACGCGAACGCCCGCCCGAACCCGCCGGAGCCGCGGACGTTCGGCGCAAAGACGGTGAACCCGGCGGCGACCAGCGACTGCGCGACCGGCGACCAGCCCGGCCGCTCCTGGCCCTCGGGCCCGCCGTGGAAGCTGACGACCGTCCGGTTGGCGCCGGTGACCCCGCGCGGCACGTAGAGCCAGCCGGAGAGCTCGAGGCCGTCGGCGGCGCGGTACCGGTGCAGCACCGGCTCGACGAGCAGGTCGGGGTTGGGCCGCGGCGGCGCCGACGGCAGCGGCCGCGGGGCCGCGGCGCCCGAGAGCGGGACCGTCCACAGCGCCCGCGGGGCGCGCGGGCCGGTCAGCTCGGCCAGCAGGAGCTCGCCGTCGCCGGACAGCGACCACCCGGGCATCACCGGCTCGGGCAGCGGGACCTCGCGGACTAGCGAGCCGTCGGCCAGGTCGTGGAGGCGCAGCTGCGTGACCCCGTCGCAGGTCCAGGAGGCGAGCACCGTGCCGTCGGCGCGGACGGCGTACCCGTCGAGGTCGGCGTCGGGACGGCGCAGGAGCACCCGCCCCTCGCCCGGCACGCCGTCCGCGGACAGCGGGACGACCACGAGACCGGCGCGGTCCTCCCCCGGCACCCCGGGCAGCGACGCGCGGACGAGGACCGAGCGGCCGTCGGGGCCGAACCGGCCGTCCTCCGAGGCGATCCCCCCGGGGGCGTCGAGCGGCAGCACCCGGCGCTGCTCGCCGGTGGCCACGTCGACCAGGACGACGTGCCGGTAGCCGCGCGGGCCGCGGCGGGCCAGCACCCAGCGCTCGTCGGCGGAGACGGAGGTGACGGCGAGGAAGCCGCCGCGGGCCAGCGTGCGGTGCGCGCCGGTCGCCGCGTCGACCAGGACGACGTCGGCGTCCGGCCCGTCCCCGGGGGCGATCGAGCAGACGTAGTGGCCGGGGCGGGTCCAGCCGCCGGCGAAGACGGTGGCGAACGGGTCGGCGCCGGCGACGACGCGGTGGCCGGTGCCGTCGGGGCGCACCACGTGCAGCTCGGCGCAGATGGAGCCGCCGGGGCTGACCAGGTAGGCCAGCCACCCGCCGTCCGGCGACCAGGCGACCGAGACGACCTCCTCGGCCGGCCCCGACAGCACGGCCGGCGGGGTCCCCTGGTCGAGGTGCGCCACCTCCAGCCGCGGCAGGCCCGAGCGGTCGCTGACGTAGGCGACGCGGTCGCCCTCCGGCGACAGGGCGGGGCACCAGGCACCGGCGGTGCCGGCGATCTCGGTGACGGCGAGGCGGACGTCGGTGGGCAGGACCGCGGCAGGGGTCCCGCCCACGGGAGACGCGGTGGTCGTCCGCGGTTCGGTCAGGGGGCTGGCCATCGCACCTCCTCGGCTCGGAGTTCCCGCCCGCAGCGAGCGGGCGAGCGGCAGGATTCCACGTCGGAGGGGTGAACCGGCTCACCCGCGGCGTCGCGCACCTGCCGCCGTCCCAGCGGCCTCACTG
The DNA here is from genome assembly GCF_054050275.1 of Geodermatophilus sp. SYSU D00691. Lineage (NCBI taxonomy): Bacteria > Bacillati > Actinomycetota > Actinomycetes > Geodermatophilales > Geodermatophilaceae > Geodermatophilus > Geodermatophilus sp. SYSU D00691. The sequence continues at coordinate 52,747 of NZ_JBJGYZ010000003.1, read as the reverse complement.
TCCCCCGCGCAGGTTTCCGGCAGATGACACGTGCGGCGCTCCGGGCGTGCCTTCCCGGCCGGGTTCCCTCCGCGCGGATAGCCTCGGACCCCAGGTCTCTCTCCGGGGCCGTTCCGCCGCACCCCACAGGAGGTCGTCATGCGCAGACTGCGCGTCGTGGCGCTCTCCGACGACGGCCGCAGCCTCATCCTCACCGCGGAGGCCGGCGACGGCTCCGACGAGCCCGAGCGCTTCGAGCTGCCCATCGACGAGCGCGTGCGCGCCGCCGCCCGCGGCGACGCCCGCCTCGGCGCGATCGAGGACCTCGGCAACACCCTGCCGCCGCGGGTCATCCAGGCCCGCATCCGCGCCGGCGAGACCCCCGAGCAGGTGGCCGAGGCCTCCGGCACGCGGGTCGAGCGGATCATGCGCTTCGCCCACCCGGTGCTGCAGGAGCGCGCGCGGGTGGCCGAGCAGGCCCGCGGCTGCCGCGTGCGCCTCTCCGAGGGGACGACGAACACCTCGCTGGACCCGTTCATGACCGGCCGGCTGCGGCTTATCGGCGGCGACCCGGACGCCCTCCGCTGGGACGCCTACCGCGCCGACGACGGCGGCTGGGTCGTCACCGCCGGCTGGCGGGCCGGCGGCAAGTCGGGCACGACGCTGTGGAGCTACGACATCCCGGCCCGCACGGTCACCCCGCTCGACGCCGCGACGATGGACTTCGCCGAGGGCACCCGCCTGGTCCGCGTCGTCCCGCACGTGCCCGGCGGGTCGGGCCCCGTGCCCACCGTCCGCCCGGTCGCCGTGGTGGCCGAGGACGACGACGAGCCCGTCGCCGAGGCCGAGCCCGAGCCCGACGAGGAGCACGTCCGCGACGTCGCCCCGCCCGCCGGCACCCCCGAGGACGTCGACCCGTTCGCCGAGAACCCCGAGCTGGCCGAGCACGACACCGTCGTCCTGGGCCGCACCGGCGAGGAGCCCGAGGACCCGCGCGCCCGCATCCCGGCGTGGGAGGACATCGTCTTCGGCGTCCGCCGCCACCGCTGACGCCGTCCCACCTCGCCGAGATCCCGTGATCTCGCCACCTCAGCGGCCTCGAAGCGGCGAGATCGCGCGATCTCGGCAGAGGGTGGCGCCGTCGCGAAACTCGTTCGCCAGGGAAATGACCGGCGCCTAGCCTCAGGTGGCCATGCCTGAGACCTCCCCGCCCGGTCGCGCACCCGAGCGGGGGCGGATCTCCGCGCTGCGCCTCCTGCTGCCCTACACCCGGCCCTACCGCGGCCTGGTCGCGCTCACCTTCACCGCCGCGCTGCTGGCCACGCTCGCGCAGCTGACGGTCCCGCTGGTCACCGAGGCCGTCGTCGACGGGCCGCTCGCCCGGGGCGACCGCGCGGGCCTGTGGCCGCTGCTGACCCTGGCGCTGGTCTTCGGCGTCGCCGAGGCGGCGCTGTTCTTCCTCCGCCGCTGGGCGATGGGCAAGAGCTGCCTGCAGATCGAGCGCGACCTGCGGCAGGCCCTCTACGAGCGGCTGCAGCGGCTGCCCGTCGCCTTCCACGACCGGTGGGCGTCGGGCCAGCTGCTCTCCCGCGCGACCAGCGACATGACCACCATCCGGCGCTTCGTCGGCTTCGGCGCGGTCTTCCTCGCCGTCAACCTGATCACCTGCGCCGTCGTCCTGGTCCTGCTGCTGCTCTCCTACTGGCCGCTGGGCCTCGCCGTGCTGCTCACCACCGTCCCGCTCACGCTGGTCGGGCTGCGCTGGGAGAAGCGGTACAACGCCCAGTCGCGGGCGGTGCAGGACCAGCAGGGCGAGCTGGCCACCGACGTCGAGGAGGCCGTCCAGGGCATCCGCGTGGTGAAGTCGCTGGGCCGCAGCGGGCTGGTGTTCGACAGGTACGACGCCAAGGCGCGGGAGCTGCGCCGGCGCCAGCTGGGCAAGGTGCGCACCCTCGCGCTGCTGTGGTGCGTCTTCGAGTTCCACCCGCAGGTGACCCTCGCGCTGATCCTGGTCGGCGGGGCGTTCGCGGTCAGCGGCGGCGCGATGACCGTCGGCGGCCTGGTCGGTTTCGTCGCGCTGTTCACCGTGCTGCTGTGGCCGATCCTGTCGCTGGGCTTCCTCTTCGCGCAGGCGCAGGAGGCGGCCAGCGCGTGCGACCGGGTCGGCGAGCTGCTCGCCGAGCCGTTCGGGATCGCCGACCGGCCCGGCGTGCGGCCGGCCGCCGTCGGCACCCCGGCCCGCCTGCGGTTCGAGCGCGTCGGGTTCACCTACCCGGGCTCCCGCGAGCCGGTCCTGGACGGCGTCGACCTCGACCTCGCGCCCGGCGAGACCGTCGCGCTGGTCGGGGCCACCGGGTCGGGCAAGACGACGCTCACCGCGCTGGTCCCCCGGCTGCACGACGTCACCGCCGGCCGCGTCACGGTGGACGGCGTCGACGTCCGCGACCTGCCGCTCGACCAGCTGCGCAGCGTCGTGGCCACCGCGTTCGAGGACGCCACGCTGTTCTCGATGAGCGTCCGCGAGAACGTCGCCCTCGGCCGCCCGGACGCCGGGGACGCCGACGTCGACGAGGCGCTGCGCGTGGCCCAGGCGGGCTTCGTGCACGACCTGCCGTGGGGGCTGGACACGCGGATCGGCGAGCAGGGGCTGTCGCTCTCCGGCGGCCAGCGGCAGCGGCTGGCGCTGGCCCGGGCGGTGCTCGGCCGGCCGTCGGTGCTGGTGCTGGACGACCCGCTGTCGGCCCTCGACGTGCACACCGAGGCGCTGGTCGAGGCGGCGCTGCGCGAGGTCCTCGGGAGGACGACGGCGCTCGTCGTCGCCCACCGCGCCTCGACGGTGCTGCTCGCCGACCGGGTGGCGCTGCTGCAGGACGGGCGGATCGCCGCCGTCGGCACCCACTCCGAGCTGCTGGCCGAGGTGCCCGCCTACCGCGACCTGCTGGCCCAGGACAGCGAGCTGGCCGAGGCCCTGCCGTGAGCGCCGCCCAGGACTGGCGGGGCGTCGCCGCCGAGGACCGCGACGACCTGACCGCCGACGCCGGCGTCTTCCTGCGCGCCCGCTCGCGGCGGCTGCTCGGCGAGCTGGCGCGCCCGCACCGGCGGTCGCTGTGGGGCCTCCTGGTCACCATCACCGCGCAGAACCTCGCCTGGCTGGCCGGGCCGTTCCTCATCGGCGTCGGCATCGACGTCGCCGTCCCGGCGCTGGTCGACGGGGATCCGGGCCCGCTGGCGCTCCTCGCCGGCGCGATGGTGGCCGCGGCGGTGCTCGACGCCGCCCTGCGGTTCCTGTTCATCACCTGGTCCGGCCGGGTCGGCCAGTCGGTGCTGCTCGAGCTGCGCCGGCGGGTGTTCCGGCACGTGCAGCGGCTGCCGCTGGCGTTCCACGAGCGCTACACCTCGGGCCGGACGATCAGCCGGCTCACCAGCGACGTCGAGGCGCTGGAGGAGCTGCTCGACGAGGGCCTGGACAACCTGCTCTCGGCGATCTTCAGCCTGGTCGCCATCGGCGTCGTCCTGGTCGTCCTCGACCCGCCGCTCGGCCTGGTCGTGCTGCTCGGCTTCGTGCCGCTCTACTGGGTGGTGCGCTGGTTCCAGCGGCACTCGACGGCGGCCTACCGGCGCACCCGCGAGACGATCGCCGCGCTGATCGTGCAGTTCACCGAGACGTTCGGCGGCATCCGCGCGGTCCAGGCGTTCCGACGGGAGCCGCGCAACGACCGGCTGCACGCGCAGCTCAACGAGGACAACCGGCTGGGGCTGGACCGCGCGTTCTGGCTGCTGGCCGTCTTCGTGCCCGCGGTGACGCTGATCGGCAACCTGGTCACCGTCGCCGTCCTGGGCTACGGCTCGTTCCGGGTGCTCGACGGCGACCTCGCCGTCGGCACGCTGGTGAGCTTCCTGCTCTACCTGCGCCGGTTCTTCGACCCGCTGCAGGACGTCGCGATGTTCTACAACGCCTACCAGTCGGCGACCGCGGCGCTGGAGAAGCTCAGCGGGGTGCTGGAGGAGGAGCCGACCGTCCCGGAGCCGGCGGCCCCGGTCGCGCTGCCCGAACCGCACGGCGAGCTGGTGCTGGACGGCGTCGCGTTCGGCTACACGGAGCGGACCGTGCTGCCGCGCCTGGACCTGCGCGTCCCCGCCGGCCAGACGCTCGCGCTGGTCGGCGCCACCGGCGCGGGCAAGTCGACGCTGGCCCGGCTGGCCGCACGGTTCTACGACCCGGTCGAGGGCGAGGTGCGGCTCGACGGCGTCCCGCTGCGCCGGCTCTCCGACGCCGACCTGCGCCGCGCCGTCGTGATGGTGACCCAGGAGAGCTTCCTGTTCTCCGGGTCGGTGCGCGACAACATCGCGTTCGGCCGGCCGGGGGCGACGCAGGCCGAGACCGAGGCCGCCGCGCGGGCGATCGGCGCACACGCGTTCATCGCGGCGCTGCCCGAGGGCTACGACACCGACGTGAGCAAGCGCGGCGGGCGGCTGTCGGCCGGGCAGCGGCAGCTGGTCGGATTCGCCCGCGCCTTCCTCGCCGACCCGGCGCTGCTCATCCTCGACGAGGCGACCAGCTCCCTGGACGTGCCGAGCGAGCGGCTGGTCCAGCACGCGCTGCGCACCCTGCTGGCCGACCGGACGGCGCTGATCATCGCCCACCGCCTGTCGACGGTGGAGATCGCCGACCGGGTGCTGGTCATGGAGGGCGGGCGGATCGTCGAGGACGGCTCCCCCGCCGAGCTGGTCGAGGGCGTGGGCCGGTTCGCCGACCTGCACCGCGCCTGGGCCGACAGCCTGGTGTGAGAGGGCCACACTGGCGGGTAGGCGGGAACGCCGTCCGGAGCGAGGGAGTTGGAGCGGGCATGTCAGCGTCGGTGTCGATGCCGCTGGGCGGCGTCCAGGTCGGGTCCTACGACAGCTACGAGCAGGCGCAGGCCGCGGTCGACTACCTCTCCGACGAGAAGTTCGCCGTCGAGAACGTCACGATCATCGGCTCCGACCTGCGCATGGTCGAGCGGGTGACCGGCCGGCTGTCGTGGGGCCGTGCGATCGGCGCCGGTGCCGCCGGCGGTGCCTGGTGGGGTCTGTTCGTCGGTCTGCTGCTGGGGATCTTCGCCTCCGACGGCACCCAGTGGATCGGCTCGGTGATCGGCGGCCTGCTCATCGGTCTGGCCTTCGGCGCCGCGTTCGGCGCCATGGGGTACGCGGCCACGCGGGGACGGCGCGACTTCACGAGCACCAGCCAGATCGTGGCCAGCCGCTACGACGTCATGTGCAACCCGGCGCACGCCGAGGAGGCGCGCGCCATGCTGGCCCGCTTCTCGCTGCGCGGCTGACGCCCGTCACCCACCCGCTCCCCGGGGACACGGAGGGTGCCGACCGGCCGTAGTGCCCGGCCGGTGTGGCATCCCCGGTGACCGGGCGCGCCGGTCCGGGCGGTGCCCTGCGGCAGGCTCTTCCCGCTCAGCCATCCGGACGCCGTCCGTGATGCCGCATCGTCGCACGGGGGATCGTGATGATGATCCGGCGCCTGCTGATCGCGCTGACCGGCGCCGCCACCTGGCTCGCGATGGGGGCCCTGCCCGCCGCGGCAGCACCGCCCGAGCGTGTCCTCACCGAGATCTACGACCCGTCGGTCACCGTCGTCGACGAGTTCCTCAGCGAAGCCTGCGGCGTCGAGGTGCGGAGCACCGCCAAGGGCCACTTCCGACTCACGCTCCACTTCGACAGGGCCGGCGAGATCACCCGCGTCGTGGCGCATCCCAGCTTCTCGAACGTGCTGAGCAGCGACTACGGGTCGCTGACGACGGCCGACCGGGGCATGGACCGGTTCACGCTCAACCCTGACGGCACGGTCACGATCTTCGGAACCGGCATCCATCTGAAGGTCAAGGGCGGTGCGTACGCGATCGGGTTGTGGGTGCTCACGATCGATGAGAGCACCGGGGAGCAGGTCTCGGCCGAGTACCACGGCCGGTTCGACCTGCTCGAGCCGCAGATCCTCGACTACGTCTGCGGCGAACTCGCGCCTGACCTCCCTGCGTGAGCCCGCCCGTCGCTCCGGTGGCCGGGCCGTCACCTCCGCGGGTGGCGGCGGACCCGGTCAGGGGTCCAGCTCGGTCCGCTCCCCGATCGGCAGCCAGCGGAAGCGGGACCGGACCTCCGCAGGGGCGCCGGCGAGGTCGCGCTGCACGCCGTGGCGGCCCTGCGTGAAGTGGCTCCACCCCTCGTAGTGCACCGGGACGACGGTGCGCGCCCCGGTGAGCCGGCAGACCTCGACCGCCTCCCGGCCGGTCATCGAGTACCGCAGCGGCCCGGTGACCGGGAAGCGCACCCGGCCCAGGTGGACCACGGCGGTGTCGACCCGCAGCCGGTCGGCGACCTGGCGCAGGCCGTCGAACAGCACGGTGTCGCCGGAGATCCACAGCACCCCGTCGTCGCCGTTCCCGTCGTCGAGCCGCAGCGCGAAGCCGACGACGTCCCCCACGACCGGGCGGGACAGCGGCGGGCCGTGCCGCGCCGGGGTGGCCGTCACCTCGAGCGGCGGACGCCCCTCGACCTCCAGCGTCGTCGACGCCCACGGGCGCAGGCCGCGCGCCCCGCCGCCGAGCCGCGCGGCCCCCGGCGCCGTGGTGACGACGACCGGGACCGACGGCAGCAGGGCGCGGCCGGCGTCGTCGAGGTTGTCCGCGTGGTGGTCGTGGGTGAGCAGCACCGCGTCGACGGGCAGCAGCTCCTCGGGCGGCAGCGCCGGCCCGGTCACCTTGCGGGAGCTGCTGCCCCAGCCGAACGAGTACCGCCGTCCCGGCCGGTCGAAGGTCGGGTCGGTCAGCAGCCGCCAGCCGCCGTACTCGACGAGCAGGGTCGGCCCGCCGACGTGGGTCAGGCTCAGACCCACCCGGGTCCGGGTCACGACGCCCCGGCCACCTGCGGCCGCGTCCCGGTCGCGTGCGCGAGCGCCCACTCGAGCACCTCGTCGGCGATCGTCTGCCAGCCCTCCTGGGCCGGCAGCAGGTGCGCGTAGCCGGGGTACTCGCGGACCTCGGTGACCGTGCTGCCGTGGTAGTGCTTGGCGTTCGACCGCTGCACCGACGGCGGCATGATGTGGTCCTCGCCGCCGGAGACGAACAGCAGCGGCGGCCGCGCGTCGTTGCCGTAGTCGACGTGGGCGTCCTGCGGGCCCGGCATGAGGTTGGCCAGCACCGAGTTCCACAGGATCCGGCCCGAGGCCGGGATGTGGTAGCGCTCGTACAGCCGGCGGGAGCCCTCCTCGTCCCAGGTGTTGCAGAAGGCGTAGTGCCACTGCTCCTCGGTGAGCCCTACGGCGCGGTGCCGGTTGGCCGGGTTCTTCAGCACCGCCCAGGTCGAGCGGATCTGCGACAGCGGCGTCACCTTCACGCCCTCGGTCGGCGCCGAGTTGAGCACCACCCCGACGGCGCCGTGCCCGCGGTCGAGCAGCAGCTGGGTGATGGTGCCGCCGGCCGAGTGCCCGATCAGGACGGGCGGCTTCTCCAGGGCGCCGATGACGCCTTCCATGTGCTCGACGATCTGCGGCAGCGTGACCTCGGCGATCGGGGTGGGGTCGGCGTTGAGCGCCTCCACCTCGACCTCGAAGCCCGGGTAGGTGGGGGTGAGCACGCGGAAGCCGCGGCTCTCGTAGTGGGTCTTCCAGTCCTCCCAGCTGCGGGGGGTCACCCAGAACCCGTGGATGAGGACGATCGTGTCGGGGGCGGTCACGGCTGCGCTCCTCTCGGCGGCGGATGCGCGGCAGCCTGGCAGCGGGCTCCGGCCGCCGATGGCCTGTGCGTGCACGCCTCTGGTCCCTCCGTGCACGACCCGCGCGCCGTCCCGACCTGGACCTTCCGCCCGGCCGGACGGCGCTGACAGGCTCGGCCGCGCCACGGGGACGGCCGGTGAGGGACCGCTGATGCTGCTGCTCGACACCTCCGACGTGCCGCGCCGCGACCGCGCCGACGCCTTCGCCGGGGCGATGCAGGAGCTCGCCTCCGCCTGCCGGGTCGAGCACCGCGACCCGCAGGACGAGATGCGCATCCGGATGCAGCTGTGGCAGTACGGCGCCTCGGCGCTGCTGGCCACCGACGCGACACGCTTCCGCCTCGTCCGCTCGGCCCGGCACGTGCGGATGGACGGCGCACCGGTCGTGGGCCTGTCCTTCCAGGCGCGCGGGCACGGCGAGTTCGCGCAGCACGGGCACGAGCAGCTGGTCCGCGACGACGACCTGATGCTCGTCGACATGGCCTCGCCGTACTCCTTCGGCTGCGCGATCGGCGGCGGTGCGCGGGTCTTCCTCGTCCCCGGCGAGGTGCTGGGCCTGCCCGAGGACGTCGTCCGGGCCGCGGCGCCGCGGCTGCGCGCCAGCCCGCTGCACGACCTCGTCCGCCGCCACCTCGAGGAGGTGGCCGCCGCGGCCGACCGCCTCTCCGCCGACCCCGGCGCGGCCGCCCTGGGGACGGCGACGGTGGAGCTGGTGCGGGCGCTGATCGTCTCGGCCGCCGGCGACGGCCGGCGGCTGGCCGCGGTCCGCCACGACTCGCTGCTGGCCCGGGTGCGCGCCTACGTCCGGCAGCGGCTGCACGACCCGGGCCTCACCGTCGAGGCGATCGCGGGCGCGCACAACGTGTCGGTCCGCCGGCTCTACCGCACCTGGGCCGAGGCCGGGCTCAGCCTCGAGCAGTGGATCATCGACCAGCGGCTGGAGGCGGCGCGGACGGCGCTGGTCTCACCGGCGGGGCTGCACCGGACGATCGCCGCCACGGCGCGGGCCTGCGGGTTCAGCGACCCCAGCCACTTCACCCGGCGGTTCCGGCGGGCCTACGGCGTCACCCCGCGCGAGTGGCAGCGGATGGCGACGGAGGACTGAGCGGTCCTCCGGCCGAGATGGCACTCCGTGCACGGGACACGCGCGGACACGCCGGGGCGGCGTGCACCGATTGCGCTCTCGGCGTCAGGCGAGCACCTCAGCGCAGCCGGTCGAAGGCGACCGCGGCCGCGGCGGCCACCCCGAGGGAGTCGACGCCGTGCCGCATCGGGATGCGCGCGCGGACCCGCGCCGCCCGCTGGGCCTCCGCGGTGAGCCCCGGACCCTCCGCGCCGAGCAGCACCGCCGTGCGCGGGTGCTCGCGCGGGTCGAGCGCGGTCAGGTCGACGGCGTCCGCCGCCGGGGTGAGCGCGACGGTCAGGTAGCCGGCGCCGTGCAGCCGCTCCAGCCCGCCGGGCCAGTCGGGCAGCACGGCGAACGGCAGCGCGAGCACATGGCCCATGGACACCCGGACGGAGCGGCGGTAGAGCGGGTCGGCGCAGCGCGGGTCGAGCAGCAGCCCGTCGATCCCCAGGGCGACCGCCGACCGGGCGATCGAGCCCAGGTTCTCGGCGTCGTTGAGCGCCTCGAGCACGGCCAGCCGGCGCGGCGCCGCCGGGTCCGGCCCCGCCAGCAGCGCCCCCAGGTCGGCGGGGGGACGACGGTCGGCCGAGGCCAGCACGCCGCGGGTCAGCCGGAACCCGATGACGTCGCTGAGCAGCCACTTGTCCGCCTCGTAGGCGGGCACGTCGTCGGGCAGGCCGAGCTCGGCCACCCGGCCGGCCACACCGAAGACCGCGCGCACGCGGTACGGCGAGGCGAGCAGCCGCTGCACCGCCGGCACGCCCTCGACGATGACCGGCCCGGTCCCCCGCTGCGTGCCGGGCCGGCGGTCGCCGGCGACCAGGTCGCGGAAGTCGGCGACCCGCGGGTCGCCGGGGTCGGTGATCCGGGTCGGCACGCCGCTGATCCTCCGGCACGCCCGGGCGGCAGGGACCAAGGACTCCGTTGACGCCCGGGGAGAAACTCATCTAGCGTTGAGTTCATCAGCCGTTGAATTCTGCCGGAGGCGTCCATGGACAGCGCCGTCACCGTCACCGACCTCGTCGTCGACCGCGGGGGCCGCCCCGTGCTGAAGGGGCTCTCGTTCGCCGTCCCCACCGGGCAGGTGACCGGGCTGCTCGGCCCGAGCGGCAGCGGCAAGACGACCCTCATGCGCGCCCTCGTCGGCGTGCAGCGCATCCGCGCCGGCGAGGTGACCGTCCTCGGCGAGCCGGCCGGCTCGGCCGGGCTGCGCACCCGCGTCGGCTACGTCACCCAGTCGCCGAGCGTGTACCCCGACCTCACGGTGCGGGAGAACGTCCGCTACTTCGCCGCCCTCTACGGCATGGGCGCCCGCGAGGCCGACGCGGCCGTCCGCGACGTCGGGCTGACCGACGCGGCCGGCCAGCTCGTCCGCGACCTCTCCGGCGGCCAGATGGGCCGCGCCTCGCTGGCCTGCGCGCTCGTCGCCGCCCCCGAGCTGCTGGTGCTCGACGAGCCCACGGTGGGGCTCGACCCCGTGCTGCGGGTCGAGCTGTGGGACCAGTTCCACGCCCTCGCCGCGGTCGGGACGACGCTGGTCGTCTCGAGCCACGTCATGGACGAGGCCGGCCGCTGCGACCGGCTGCTGCTGCTGCGCGACGGCGAGCTGCTCGCCGACGCCACGCCGGCCCGGCTGCGCGCCGAGTCCGGCACCGACGACCTCGAAAAGGCCTTCCTGACCCTCGTGCGCAACCGCCTGGAGGTGGCGGCGTGAGCACCACCCTGACCCGCTCCGAGGTCCACCCGTCGCCGTTCTCCCCGCGGCTGACCGGCGTGACCGCCGCCCGCGTGCTGCGCCAGCTGCGGCACGACCACCGCACCATCGCCATGATGCTGGTGCTGCCCAGCCTGCTGCTCGGCCTGCTCTACCTGCTGTGGAAGGACGTGCCGGCGCTGCCGGGGCAGCCGGGGATCTTCGACCGGGTCGGCCTGACGATGCTCGGGATCTTCCCGTTCGTCGTGATGTTCCTGGTCACCAGCATCGCGATGCTGCGCGAGCGCACCAGCGGCACGCTCGAACGGCTGCTCACCACGCCGCTCGCCCGGCTCGACCTGCTGCTGGGCTACGGCGCGGCGTTCGGCCTGGCGGCGGCCCTGCAGGCGGCGGTCACGGTCACCGTGGCCACCACGCTGTACGACCTCGACGTCGCCGGCTCGCTGTGGCTGGTCGGGCTCATCGCCGTCGTCGACGCGGTGCTCGGCGTCGCGCTCGGACTGCTGGCCAGCGCCTTCGCGCGCAGCGAGTTCCAGGCGGTGCAGTTCATGCCGATCGTCGTCCTCCCGCAGTTCTTCCTCTGCGGCCTGCTCGTCCCGCGCGCGCAGATGGCCGGGTGGCTGCAGGCCATCAGCGACGTCCTCCCGCTCACCTACGCGGTCGAGGCCTTGCAGGAGGTGGGACGCTCGGCCACGGAGACCGGCACGATGTGGCGGGACGTCCTGATCGTCGCCGGGGCCGCGCTCGTCGCGCTGGCCCTCGCGGCGGCCACCCTGCGGAGGAGGACCAGCTGAGCGCACCGCAGCGCCGCCCGCTCCGGCCCACCGGCCGCCGCCCGGGCAACTCCGGCACGCGGGAGGCGGTCCTGGCCGCCGCCCGCGCGCTGTTCGCGGAGAAGGGCTTCGACGGCGCCACGATCCGCGGCATCGCCGCCGTCGCGGGCGTGGACCCCGCGCTGGTCCACCACTACTTCGGCGGCAAGGACAAGCTCTTCCTCGCCGCGGTCGAGGCGCCGGCCGATCCCGACGAGCTGCTCCCCGAGGTGCTCGCCGGCGGCCGCGAGGAGCTGGGCCGCAACCTCCTCACGATGTTCCTCCGGGTCTGGGACGGCCCCGCCCGCGCCGGCGGGCTGGCCCTGGTCCGGTCGGCCGTGGGCAGCGAGTGGACCGCCCGGCTGCTGCGCGAGTTCCTCGTCGCCCGGGTGCTGCGCCGCGTCGTCGGCACCCTGGGTTACTCCCCCGCCGAGCGCGACGCCCGCGGCGCCCTGGTGGGGTCGCAGCTGATCGGCCTGGTCATGACCCGGTACGTGCTCAAGCTCGAGCCGATCGCGTCGGCGTCGCGGGAGTCCCTGGTCGAGGCCTACGCGCCCACGCTGCAGCGCTACCTCACCGGCGACGTCGCCCTCCCGGGGGTGGGTCAGGGGCCTTCTGCGCCCAAAGCCCCCTAAGCTCCCGCCTCGATGAGTGGGCAGGAGGGGTTCCGGTTCACCGAGGACCCGTTGGCCGACCCCGTCTTCCGCACCGCGGACGCGACGGCGCCCGACGGTCCCGCGGCCGTGTGCCGCGACGTCGTGAAGACCTACCGGACGGCGACGGAGTCGGTGACGGCCCTGGACGGCGTGACGCTGGCGATCCCGCGGGCGCGGGTGACGGTGGTGGTCGGGCCGTCGGGGTCGGGCAAGTCGTCGCTGCTGCGGCTGCTGGCGTGCGTGGACCGGCCCGACTCCGGCGAGGTGCGGGTGGCCGGGCAGCGGGTCGACGCGCTGCGCACGCGGGCCCGCCGCAAGCTGCGGCAGCGCCAGGTCTCCTACCTCTTCCAGCGGCCGGGCGAGAACCTGCTGCCCTACCTCGACGCCGCCGGCCAGGTGCGGCTGGCCGCCCAGCTGCGCGGCGCGCGGGTGGGCGACGCCGACGTGCACGCGCTGCTCGACCGCCTCGGCCTGGGCGCCCGCGCCGACCACCGGCCGGCCCAGCTCTCCGGCGGCGAGCAGCAGCGGCTGGCGGTCGCCTGCGGCGTCGTGGGCGACCCCGCGCTCGTGGTGGCCGACGAGCCGACCGCCGAGCTGGACACCGCGGCCGCCGAGCGGGTGCTGGTCGCGATGGAGGAGCTCTCGGCGTCGGGGGTCGGGTTCGTCATCTCCTCGCACGACCCGCGCGTGATGGCCATCGCCGACGGCTTCGTCCGCCTCGACCACGGCCGGGTGGTGGCCGCGTGACCGGGTTCCGGGGCGTGGCGCTGCGCAAGAGCTTCCACCGGGGCAGCGAGTCGGTGCACGCGCTCGACGGCGTCGACCTGGGCGTGGCCGGCGGCGAGCTGGTGGCGCTGGTCGGCCCGTCCGGGTCGGGCAAGAGCACGCTGCTGGCCCTTCTGTGCGGCTGGGAGAACGCCGACTCGGGCACCCTGACCTACGGTGGCGCGCTGGCCGACCGGCCGCCGGTGACGCTGGGCTGGCCGGAGCTGGCGCTGGTGCCGCAGGCGCTGGGCCTGGTGCCCGACCTGTCGCTGGCCGACAACGTCCTCCTGCCCGCGCGGCTGCGCGGCGGGACGGCCGACGCAACTGAGCGGGCCGGGCAGCTGCTGGCCGACTTCGGCATCGCCCACCTGGCCGACCGCTACCCGCACCAGGCGTCGCTCGGCGAGCAGCAGCGGGTCGCGGTCGCCCGGGCGCTGCTGCTGCGCCCCGCCGTCCTGCTCGCCGACGAACCCACCGCCCACCAGGACCGCGGGCACGCCGACGCCCTGCTCGACGCGCTCACCGCCCAGGCCCGCGACGGCTCGGCGGTGCTCGTCGCCACCCACGACGAGATCGCGTGGGCCCGCGCCGACCGGGTGCTGTCGATGCGCGACGGCCGGCTCACCGAGGGGGCGCCGGCATGAGCCGCCCGCCCCTGTGGCGGCTGCCCCCGTGGTCGCGCGCGCCGTGGCTCGGGCTGCGGTCCCCCGCCGCCGTCGTCGCCGTCCTGGTGACGACGGCGATCCTGGCCTGCGCGGTCGCCTCCGCGCCGCTGTTCCTCTCCTCCGCCCGCTCGGCCGCGCTGCAGGAGCAGCTGGCCCCGCAGTGCGCCGAGGCCTCCTGGCCGCAGATCGGCGCGGCCGTCGGCTTCGGCGAGCCGGCCGACGCCGCCGGCGTCGCCGAGTTCGTCGACAGCTACCGCCGGGCCTGGGCCGACCTCGGCCACTCCAGCGAGCGGGTGCTCCTGGTGACGCGGGCGGTCGGCTCGGCGGGCAACTTCCAGAACGGGATGATCGTCCGCGACCCCGCCGGCGAGCGGCTGACGCAGCCGGCGAACGTCATGTGGCGGCCCGACATCACCCAGCACGTCGAGGCCGTCGAGGCCTCCGACGCCCGCGGGGTGTGGCTGCCCGCCTCCTACGCCGAGGCCGCCCGGGCCTCGGTGGGCGACACCATCACCATGGGCAGCCTCGCGGTGCCGGTCGCGGGCATCTACACCGACCTGTTCGAGACCGACCCCGGCGCCTACTGGTGCGACTACGGCGAGCTGTACCTCAACCTCACCTCGGCCAACGTGCCGCCGCCGGCGCTGGTGCTCACCAGCGACGAGGAGACCTTCGACCAGCTGGCCGCGGCCGCGGGCGCGGTGGTCGTGCGCGAGCAGGTGCCGGTGGACGCCGAGACGCTGTCGACGGCGGACGCGCGGCGGTGGATCGGGCGGCAGGACCGCGCGCAGGCGGCCACGCCCTCCGCCGACCTCGAGAACTCGGAGGTCAACCAGGAGCTGCCCGAGGCCCTCGCCCGCGCCGAGACGATCGAGCGCGGGCTGCAGGGCCCGGTGCTGCCGGTCGCGGTGGCCGGCGGGCTGCTGGCGCTGGTGCTGGTCGCGTCGGCGGGCAGCTTCTGGGCCGACCGCCGGGCCGACGAGGTGCGCCTGCTCGCCGCCCGCGGCGTCGGACCCGGTCCGCTGGCGGGCAAGGCGGCGCTGGAGCTGGGCTTGCCCGCGCTCGCCGGCGCGGTGCTCGGCTGGGGGGTCTCCCGGCTGCTCATCGCCGGCCTCGGCCCGGCCGACGAGCTCGACCCCGCGGCGACCACGACCGCGCTCTGGGCCGGCGTCGCGGCGTTCGTCGTCGGCCTGGCGTGCGCCGCCGTCGTCGCCGGGCTGCACGCCCGCGGCACCGCCGAGCGCCCGCTGGGGGCCGCGCCGCGCTGGCCGGCGGCCGTGCCGTGGGAGCTGGCGCTGCTGGCCGCCGCCGGCTGGTGCTGGGTACTGCTGGAGGGCCGCGACGCCATCGTCGCCGACGGCGGCGTCGCGCAGGTCAACGGCCTGCTGGTGGCGTTCCCGCTGCTCGGCCTCGCCGGCGCCGCCGTGCTGCTGACGCGGGTGCTCACCCGGCTGCTGCCCGCGCTGCGCCGGTTCGCCGCCCGCCGCTCCCCGGCCGTCTACCTGGCCGTGAACCGGCTGGCCGCGGCCCGGCTGGCCACCGCCACGCTGCTGGTCGCGGTCACCCTGCCGGTCGCCGTCCTCGGCTACACCGCCACGCTGACCTCCAGCTCCCAGGCGACACTGGACGCGAAGGTCGGCGTGCAGATCGGCGCGGAGCGCTCCGTCGTCACCGTCACCCGGCTGCCGCGCGACGGTGCCACGTCGGCCGTGGGCACGGTGGTCGACCGGTACAACGGCACCGCCGCGACGCCCGACGGCGAACGGGTCGAGGTCCAGGTGCTCGCGGTCGACCCGGCCACGTTCGCCCGTTCCGCCTTCTGGGAGGACAGCTTCGCCGACGCGTCGCTGGACGACCTGGTGGCGGCGTTGTCCGGGCCGGAGGTCGACAGCCGCGTGCCGGTGGTCGCCGCCGGTCTGCCCGAGGGGGACGCCGGCCTGCGGATCGGCACCAGCGAGGTGCCCGCCGAGGTGGTGGACACCGCCCGCGTCCTGCCGGGGCGGCGGGCGGCGGTGCCGCTGCTGCTCGTCTCCGCCGAGCGGCTGCCCGAGATCCCGCGCGCGGCGGGCGCCGACCGCGTCTCGGAGCTGTGGACCGACGCGCCGCGCGCCGAGGCCGTCGACGCCGCGATAGCGGGAGGAGCCATCAGCCCGCGGGTGGTCGAGCCGGACGACGTCTTCACCACCGCCAACTTCCTCGGCATCACGTGGACGTTCGGCTACCTGTCGGCGCTGGCCGTCTTCGTCGGGGTGATCGCCGTCGGCGGGCTGCTGCTCTACCTGGAGGCGCGCAGCCGCACCCGGGTCTCGGGCTACGTGATGGCCCGCCGGCTGGGGCTGTCCAAGGCCGCGCACCTGCGCTCGCTGGTCGTCGAGCTGGGCGGCGTCGCCGTGGCCGGCCTGGTGCTGGGCGCGGCGCTCGCGGCGGTCGCGGTGGCCGTGGTCTACCGGCGGCTCGACGTCGACCTGCTCCGCCCGCCGACGCCGCTGCTCGACGTCCCGTGGCTGGCGGTGGGTCTCACCGGGCTGGCCGCGGTGGTCGTCGCCGTCCTGGCCGCGCTGTACGCCCAGCGGGCCGCCGACCGCGCCGACCCGGCCAGCGTCCTCCGCGAGGACGCCTGAGCGACGCCTCAGCGCGGGGCGCGGGCGAGCTGGCGGCTCTGCGCGACCAGCCGGCCGGTGGAGTCCCAGATGCGGTAGTCCTCGTCGAGCCAGCCGCCGGCGATCTCCGACGCCCGCGCCTCGGCCAGGCACCACCCCGGCGCCGGCAGGGCGCGCACCAGCACCTGCAGCTGCACCGTGGGCGCCCAGCCGTACCGCCCGATCCCCCAGGTGGTGGGCGGCAGGACGTCGGCGAACAGCACCAGCGAGAACGGGTCGGGCTCGCTGCCGTCGGCCAGCCGCACCCACGCCCGCATGAGCGGCTCCCCCGAGGGCCGGCCGTGCGCCCAGCCCGCGGTGGCCGGGTCCAGCCGGGTGAGCACCCGCTGGCGCAGGCCCACCTCGAGCGTCGGCCGGCCGGCGATGGTCATGAAGGCGTCGTGCGGCAGGCACTCCTCGGCCGGCGGGACGTCCGGCGGCGCGTCGGCGTGGTCGGGCTCGTCGTCGCCGAGGGTCGCCGTCGTCGCCTGGACGGCGAGGGTCGGCCCGTCGGCGGTGGCCAGGACGACGGTGGAGTGCGCCAGCGTGCGCCCGGCCGGACCCGGGGTGACCGTGAGCGACGCCGGCCCGGGGCCGGTGGCGCGCAGGTAGCTGGCCGCCAGCGCCACCGGGTGCGGGTGCGGGCTGTCGAGCACCGCCGCCCGCGCCGCCGTCGCCAGCAGGTAGCCGCCGTTGAGGATGCCGCCGCCCACGTCCCAGCCCGGGTCGAGCTGCGCCACCAGGCCGCCGCCCTCGGCGCGGGTCACGGTCGTGGCGGCGTCGAAGTCGCTCTGCGGCACGTCGACCAGGGTGCCAGGGTGGGCGGCATGCGTTACACGCACCTGGGCCGCAGCGGCCTCTCGGTCTCCCGGCTGTGCCTGGGCACCATGAACTTCGGCTGGCAGACCGCCGAGGAGGACAGCCACGCGATCATGGACCGGGCCCTGCAGGAGGGGATCAACTTCTTCGACACGGCCAACGTCTACGGCTTCTCCGAGGGCAAGGGCCGCACCGAGGAGGTGCTCGGCACCTGGTTCGCCCAGGGCGGCGAGCGCCGGGAGAAGACCGTGCTGGCCACCAAGGTGTACGGCTCGATGAGCGACTGGCCGAACGACACCTTCCTGTCCGCCCGCAACATCACCCGCGCCTGCGAGGCGTCGCTGCGCCGGCTGCAGACCGACTGGATCGACCTCTACCAGTTCCACCACGTCGACCTGCGCACGCCGTGGGAGGAGATCTGGCAGGCCTGCGAGACGCTCGTCGCCCAGGGCAAGGTGCTCTACGTCGGCTCGTCCAACCACGCCGGCTGGCAGCTCGCCGCGGCCAACGAGGCCGCCGCCCGCCGGCACTTCCAGGGCCTGGTCAGCGAGCAGTCCATCTACAACCTGCTCACCCGGCAGATCGAGCTCGAGGTGATCCCGGCCGCCCAGCACTACGGGGTGGGCATCATCCCGTGGAGCCCCCTGCACGGCGGCCTGCTCGCCGGGGCGCTGGAGAAGTCGGAGGGCCAGCGCCGCCACGAGGGCCGGGCCAAGCAGGACCTGGAGGAGAACCGAGCCGCGCTCGAGCAGTACGAGCAGCTCTGCCGGGAGCTCGGCGAGAGCCCGGCCGACGTCGGCCTGGCCTGGTTGCTGCACCAGCCGGCGGTGACCGCGCCGATCGTCGGCCCGCGCACGATGGCGCACCTGGAGGGCTCGCTGCACGCCCTCGACGTCGTCCTGGACGACGACGCGCTCGCCCGGCTCGACGAGATCTTCCCCGGCTACAAGCCCGCCCCCGTGGACTACGCCTGGTGACTTCCGCTTTCGGCGCCGAAAGCGGGGGTCAGCCCACCGGCCAGGTGGCGACGGTCTCGTAGCGGGGTGCGGGGCCGAGGTGGCTGCGCAGCAGGAGCACCTCGGTCACCGGCCACACCGGCCCCTCGTACCCGGCCAGCCGGTCGGTCAGCGAGCCGTCGGCCGGCCGGCCCGGCCGCCAGCGGCCGAGGGTCAGGTGGGGCTTGTAGGGCCGCTCCTCGACCGCCAGCCGCAGCGACCGGGCCACACCGGCCAGCCGTCCGGCCAGCGCGGTCAGCGCCGGGACATCGCCGTCCAGCCCGGCCCAGGCCACCTGCGGACGGCGGCGCGTGCCGAACCGCCCGCCCCCGGCCAGCCGCAGCGTCATCGCCGGCGCGCAGGCGACCGCGCCCCCCGCCGCCTCGACCAGCGCGGGCACCGTGCCGGCCGGCACGTCGCCCAGGAACAGCAGGGTGAGGTGCCAGCGCTCCGGCGCCGTCCACCGCGGCTCCCCCGGCGCGCCGCGCAACGGCTCGAGGGCGGCCACGAGGTGGGCGCGCGCCTCCGGGGAGGGGTCGACGGCGAAGAAGAGCCGGGGGTCGCCGGAGGTCAGCCCCGCACCACCAGACCGGCACCCTCCAGGGCGGCCAGCAGGCGCAGCCGCTCGATGTCGCGGGCCATGCCGACCGGGGTGTCCGGCAGCGTGTGCGGCACCTCCAGCGCCTCGGCCGCCTCGGTCAGCACCGCGTCGTAGGCCGACCAGAGCGCGCGCCAGCGCACCAGGGGCGCGCCGGCCGGCACGAGGGCGAGCTGCCGCGAGAGGCGGCGCAGGTCGGCCGCGACCACCTGCAGCGGACGGCGCGTCGGCTCCGGCGTCCGCTGCGCCCGGTTGCCGCGGACCACGTACCGACGACGACGGCGCGCGGGGCGCTCCCGGCGGCCGCGGAAGACGTAGCGGTCGAGCAGCGGGAGTTCGAACCAGAACAGCACGAGGAGCGCGACGACCCCGAGGGGCAGGAGGACGGCGGACACGGTCGCTCCCCGGTACGGCTCGAGAGACTAGGGGGACACGGTACTCCGCCCGCCCCCGGCGCGGGGGTGGACAGCGGCGGCCGCGGAGCGCTGGGATGCGCCGCATGAGCACCCGCACCAGCCCGTGGCCGGCCGGCATGCCGTGCTGGGCCGACCTCACCGTGCCCGACGTCCCGGCCGCGACCGCGTTCTACGGCGCCGTCCTCGGGTGGTCGTTCGACGAACCGTCCGCGGAGTTCGGCGGGTACGTGATCGGCCGGGTCGGGAGCGCCGCCGCTGCGGGTGTCGGACCGCAGCAGCAGCCCGGGGTCCCGCCCGCCTGGACGCTGTACCTGGCCAGCGACGACGTCGACGCGACCGCCGCCGCGATCACCGCCGCCGGCGGCACGCTGCTGCTCCCGCCGGGCGACGTCGGACCGCTGGGGCGGCTGTGCGTCGCGGCCGACCCCTCCGGCGCGGTCTTCGGCGTGTGGCAGCACGGGACGCACATCGGCGCCGGCGTCGTGAACGAGCCCGGCGCGCTGAGCTGGGACGACCTGCGCTCCACCAACCCTGCCGCGGCGATCGCCTTCTACGCCACCGTCTTCGGCTGGACGACGCAGCCGCTGGAGATGGCCGGCCCGGACTACGCCCTGTTCCACCGGCCGGGCGACCCGGCGCCGATGGGCGGCATCGGCGGCATGATGGGCGCTCCCGAGGGGACGCCGTCGCACTGGCTGGTGTACTTCGGCGTCGCCGACGCCGACGCCGCGGTCGCCACGGCGGAGCGGGCCGGCGGCGCCGTCCTGGCCCGGCCCTTCGACACGCCCTACGGGCGGATGGCGGCGCTCGCCGACCCCGCCGGCGCCGTCTTCTGGATCGCGCAGACCGACGCCGCGCAGATGCCCGACCGGGGCGAGTGAGCGCTCAGCCGCCGGCGGCGGCCTCCTCCGCGGCCCGCAGCGGCGGGGACGGCACGGCCGCGGCACCCCGCGGCGGGCTGACGTGCAGCTGCAGGCGCGGCGGGGCGACGTGCGCCTCCAGCCGGACCCGCCGGCCGCGGGCGAGGTACAGGCCGGCCGCGGCGCCCGCCACGGCGACGATGACCCCGCCGACGACCAGGCCCCACGGGGCGCCCAGGTGCTCGGCGATCCAGCCGATCAGCGGCGCCCCGACCGGGGTGCCGCCCATGAAGCACATGAAGTACAGAGCCATGACGCGGCCGCGCATCGCCGGGTCGGCGCCCAGCTGCACGTAGCTGTTCGCCGCCACGCTGAACACCAGCGCCGAGGCACCGGTGGGCACCAGCAGGGCGGCGAACGACGCGTAGGTCGGCATCAGGCCCGAGACGACGGTGAGCAGGCCGAAGACGATCGAGGAGACCACCAGGAACCGCTGCCGCGGGCGGGTGCTGCGCCGGGTGGACAGCAGCGCCCCCGACAGCGACCCGACGGCGAACGCGGTGGACAGCAGGCCGAAGTCCTGCGCGCCGAGCCCGAACTGCTCGCGGGCCATGAGCGCGATGGTGACCTGGTAGTTGAAGCCGAAGGTGCCGACGACGAACACCAGGGCCATGGCCAGCACGAGGTCGCGGTGCGCCGCGGTGTAGCGCAGTCCCTCCCGCAGCTGCCCCTCCGCACGCCCGGTCGGCGTGCTGCGGCGCAGCTCCCCGCCGCGCATGACCACCAGGGCGGCGATGGTGAACGCGAAGCTCGCCGCGTTGACGAAGAACGCCGGCGCGGTGTCGCCGCCGGACGCGCCGATGAGCACGCCGGCCACCGCCGGGCCGACGAGCCGGGCGCCGTTGAAGATCGTGGAGTTGAGGCTGACCGCGTTGGGCAGCAGCTCCGGGCCCACCATCTCGGACACGAACGCCTGGCGGACGGGTGCGTCGATCGCCGAGACGGCACCGAGCAGCAGGGCCAGGACGAAGACGTGCCACAGCGCGATGCCGTCGGTGGCAACCAGCAGGCCGAGCGCGAGCGCCAACACGCCCATGAGGGCCTGCGTCACCAGCAGCACCCGGCGCTTGTCGTAGCGGTCGCCGAGCACCCCGCCGTACATGCTCAGGAGCAGCGAGGGGCCGAACTGGAGGGCGGTGATCAGGCCGAGCGCGATGCCGCTGTCGCCGGAGAGCTGCAGGACCAGCCAGTCCTGGCCGATGCGCTGCATCCAGGTGCCGGTGTTGCTGACCAGGTTCGCCGAGGCGAACAGCCGGTAGTTGCGGACCCGGAGGGAGCGGAACATCCCGGTCCCCCGCCCGCGCGGTCGGTCAGCGCTCGTCTACCTCACCCACTGGCCAGCTTGTCCATGATCACCGCGGCCTCGCGCAGCACGTCCCGCTCCTCGGCGGTCAGCTGCTGCAGCTGCCCGGACAGCCACGCCTCGCGGGCCCGCGCCTCGCTCGCGAGCAGCTCGTCGGCTGCCGGGGTGAGCCCGATGACGACCTGGCGGCCGTCCGTGGGGTGCGGCGTCCGGGTGACCAGGCCCATACCCTCCAGCGCCACGACGACACGGGTCATGGACGGCGGCTGCACGCGCTCGTGGGCGGCGAGCTCGCCCGGGCTCATCGGCCCGTGCCGCTTGAGGGTGGAGAGCGCGGCCAGGTGGGTGAGCGTGACCGACGTGTCGACGCGCTGGTTGCGCAACCGCCGGGAGAACCGCATGACGGCCAGCCGCAGGTCGTGGGCGAGCGCTGCGGTGTCCAGCGTCGTCCGACTCACGGTCTTTAGCCTAACTCAGGAAAGTCCGACGAGCTGCTGCAGCGGTTCGAGGGCGAAGTAGATCAGGAACAACGCCGCGATGACCCACATCAGCGGGTGCACGTCGCGCCGCCGGCCGACGGCGACGCGCAGCAGCACGAAGCTGATGACGCCGGCACCGATGCCGTTGGTGATCGAGTAGGTGAACGGCATCAGGGCGATGGTGAGGAACGCCGGGATGACCAGGGAGAGGTCGTCCCAGACCAGGTGCCGCAGCTGGCTGATCATCAGCGCGCCGACGATCACCAGCGCCGGTGCCGCGGCCTCCGAAGGCACGACCTGCACCAGCGGGGTGAAGAACATCGCGACGAGGAACAGCACGCCGGTCGCCACGCTGGCCAGCCCGGTGCGGGCGCCGTCGGCGACGCCCGAGGCGCTCTCGATGTAGGTCGTGTTCGACGAGACGCTGCCCGCACCACCGGCGGCGGCGGCCAGGGAGTCGACCAGCAGCACCGGCTGCGACCTGGGCAGGTTGCGGTCGTCGTCGAGCAGCCCACCCTCGGCGCCGACGGCGGTGACCGTGCCGACGGTGTCGAAGAAGTCGGCGATCATGAGTGAGAAGACGATGAGCAGGGCGGCCAGGACGCCGATGCGCTCGAACCCGCCGAAGAGCGAGAAGTTGCCCAGCAGCGACAGGTCGGGGCTGCTCACGACGTCGTCGGGGAGTTCCGGCACCTGGAGGGCCCAGCCGCGCGGGTTCGTGCCGTCGGGGTTGCGGGCACCGATGTCCGCGACCGCCTCGATGACGATCGCCAGGATCGTGGTGACGACGATGCCGATGAGCAGCGCGCCCTTGACCCGGCGGACGACGAGCACCGCCATCAGCAGCAGGCCGACGACGAAGGTGAGCAGCGGCCAGCCGGCGAGCTGACCGCCGACGCCGAAGCTGATCAGCGGGGCGCCGGGCCGGATCACGCCGGCGTCGGCGAGGCCGATGATCGTCAGGAAGAAGCCGATGCCGACGGCGATCGCCGTCTTCAGCTGCGCCGGGATCGCCTCGAAGACCGCCCGGCGGAACCCGGTGAGCACGAGCACCGTGATGAGCAGGCCCTCGAGGACGACCAGGCCCATGATCTCCGGCCAGGACAGCTGGAACGACGCGAAGACGGCGACGACCGCGTTGATCCCGAGGCCGGCGGCCACCGCGAACGGGTAGCGGCCGACGACGCCCATCAGGATCGTCATGACCGCCGCGATCAGGGCCGTGACCGCGGCGATCGACGCGAACGGCAGCACGGTGCCGCTGACGTCGGCGCCGGGCTCGCCGTCCAGCCCGGGGATGCTGGTCAGGATGATCGGGTTGAGGATCACGATGTAGGCCATCGTGAAGAAGGTGGTCACGCCGCCGCGGAGCTCGCGGCCCACCGTGGAGCGGCGCGCGCTGACCTCGAAGTAGCGGTCGAGCCCGTTCTTCGGCTTGGCCCGCGGTCCCTCGCTGCGCCGCGGCGCCCTCGCCGTTCCGGCGACGACGTCCGCGGGGGTGCCCTCGTCGGCGTTGGAGGCGCTGGCACCCCGGGTCGGGCGGGACTTCTCGGCCATGGACGTACTCCTGGAGGCTGGGGGCGAGCGGCGACAGCGTGCCACACGGGCCGTCCCCTGCCGCGCACGCCGGCCCGGAGGGCCTAGGGTGCGCCCGTGTCCGGTCCCCAGAAGCAGGCCCCGCCGCCACTGCGCGTCGACACGGTCCGCGTGGTGTTCGCCGGGACGGCGCTGTGGGCGCTGGCGCTCGTCGTGCTCCTGCTGCTCGGCGACCGGGTGGACCGCATGTGGACCTGGACCTGCGTCGCCGGCATCGGCCTGGCCTTCGTCGGCCTCGGCATCATGCGCTGGCAGGGCCAGTGGGGGCGCAGGGACTGAGCGCTCGGCGCAGCTGGGGGACGGCACCCGGCCGCGGTGTCGGCCGGGAGACCGACGGTGTCACAGCACGTCGAAGTCGGCGGTGTCGTAGCGGGCGCTGGTGACGACCTCGGTCACGTCGACCGGGACGAGCGTGGCCTGGCTGTGCGCGCCGCAGCCGTAGTCGACGGTGACGACGCGGCCGTCGGCCGGCGCGTAGGCGTTGCCGCAGGCGCCGAGCCGGCCGCGCAGGGAGCCCGCGAGCGGGAGCCAGAAGCCGCAGGTGCCGCACGGTCCGGGCGCGTGCCGCGCCATCGGTGACCGCGGCCCGAAGTCGCCAGCCGCCCAGCGCGACGCCGCCTCGCTGCGGCCCTCGGCGGACATGACCCGCTCCCGCCCCAGCCCGAGCTCGGCCGCCACCGCCTGGGCCTCGGGGTCGGCGGCGGCGTCGTCCTCCACGGCGTAGGCGGGCACGAGGCGCGGGTCGTCCTCGGTGGAGGGCAGCACGTCGCCGACGGAGAGGTCGCCGGGGCGCAGCCGCTCGTGCCACGGCACCCACGCCGGGGCGAGCAGGGCGGAGTCGCCGGGCAGCAGCACGACCTCGTCGACGGTCACCTCGGGCGAGCCGGGGACCCGGGCGAGGGTGACCGCCCAGTGCCACCCGGCGTAGCCGGGCAGCCGGCTGGCGAAGGAGTGGGTGACGACCTCGCCCAGCAGCTCGGGGTCGCCGGGGTCGGGCGTCTCCCGGACGGCGCCGAGGTGCTCCCCCACCAGCTGCGGGTCGCCAGCGGTCTCGGCGGCCACGCTGCGGGCGCGCTCGACCGCGGTCAGCAGCACGTCCTCGGGGGAGGCGTCGGGCGGGAAGGAGTCGGGCACGCAGCCATTGTCCCTGACGCGCCCCGGGGAGCGTCGTCCGACGCCTCGGCCGGTCGCGGTGGGGGATCACCGCCCGGGCCCGGCTTCGTGGGGCACGATGGGAACGTGCCCTCGAACCGCCCCTCCGGCCCGCGTCGGCGCGGCGGCCTGCGCCGACGCGAGGGCGAGCCGGTGGAGCGGATGGACACCACGCCGCTGCCGCTGCCCCAGTGGGCCACCCAGCCGGGGCCACCCGCCGGCTGGGCGGGCGACGGGTCCGTCCCGGCCGGTCCCCCGCCCGGTCCCCCCGGCTACGGGTACCCGCCCCCGGGCTACACGGCCGGCCCGCCCCCGGGCTACACGGCCGGCCCGCCCCCGGGCTACACGGCGGGCCCGCCTCCGGCACACGTCGCCGGACCGCCGCCGGACGCGTACGCGGCCGGCGGGTTCGGGGGCGCTCCCCCGCCGTCGCCGACGGTGCCCGACGCCGCGCTCCCGCCGCCGCCCCGCGCGACGGTCACCCGCGTCGCCGCCGCCCGCACCAGGGAGCTGACCGGCGCGGCCGTGCGCCGGGTGCAGGCGGCCAGCCGGGCCGACGGCGCCGCGGAGAGCGGGCTCACCCAGCTGCTGTGGGTCAACGCCGTGCACATGGCCGGCGACGCGATGATCGCCGTCTCGCTGGCCGGCACCCTGTTCTTCGCGGCGACCACCGACGCGCAGCGCGGCAACGTCGCGCTCTACCTGCTGGTGACGATGGCGCCCTTCGCCGTCCTGGCCCCGGTCATCGGCCCGGTGCTCGACCGGCTGCAGACCGGGCGCCGGTGGGCGATCGCGGCGAGCGCGCTGGGCCGCGCGCTGCTGGCGCTGGTCATGGCCCGGCACTTCGACGACTTCTGGCTCTACCCGGCGGCGCTCGGCGTCCTCGTGCTGTCCAAGGCGCACAACGTGCTGCGCGCGGCCGTGGTCCCCCGCGTGCTGCCGGCGCAGATGTCGCTCACCTCGGCCAACGCCCGCCAGTCGGTGTTCGGGCTGGTCACGGCCGGTGTCTTCGGCGGCATCGCGGCCGGCCTCGCGCACCTGTTCGGGTTCGAGATCGAGCTGTGGGTCACCGCGGTCGTCTTCGCGGTGGGCGGCGTGCTCGCCTTCCGGCTGCCCAAGCACGTCGACGTCCCCATCGGCGAGCAGCAGGCCGACGTCCTCACCACCGGCCCGGTCACCCCCGGCCGGCGCAAGCGCCCGGTCAGCCCGCACGTCGTGCTCGGGCTGCGCGCCAACGCGGCGCTGCGGTTCCTCGGCGGGTTCCTCACGATCTTCTCGGCGTTCCTCGTCCAGGGCACCGTCGACGGCGGCTGGCCGGCGACGCTGGCCCTCGGCGGGATCGCCGCGGCGGCCGGCGCGGGCAGCGTCCTGGGCACCGGCATCGGCTCGCGGCTGCACGCCGTCGACCCCGACCGGCTGGTGCTCGTCTCCGCCGGCATCGCCGCCGCGGTCACCGCGGTCGCCGCCTTCTTCTTCACCCTGCCGATGGCCGCCCTCGTCGCCGGGGTCGCCGCGGTGACCAACGCCCTCGGCAAGGTCGCGCTCGACGCGATCATCCAGCGCGAGGTGCCCGAGTCGCTGCGCGCGTCGGCCTTCGCCCGCTCCGAGACCTGGCTGCAGCTGTCCTGGGTGTTCGGCGGGGCGATCGGCATCGCGCTCCCGCCGATCGGCTGGCTCGGCTTCACCGTCGCGGCGGCCCTGCTGGTGATCGCGGTCGGGCTGCTGCTGTGGACCCTGCAGCGGGGCCGCTCGGCGCGGCAGCCGGTGTCACCCGAGGCCGCCACCACGCCCCTGGGCGAGCAGTGGAGCTGAGGCGCACCACGGCGGCCGGCACCCTGCTCCTCGCACTGCTCGCCGGCTGCGGGACCGACGAGGCCGCGGCGCCGCCCGGCGTCAGCGTGGCCGTCGGCGGCCAGGAGGTCGACCTGCGGCCCACCCAGTACTGCCAGGACGGCGACGGCCAGCGCTACGGCGACGTCGTCCCGCCGATCATCGAGGTCGCCCCCGACGCCCGGATCACCCTCACCGTGCCCGACGACGTCGCCGAGCAGGGCTGGGCCGTGCAGGTCTTCGACGAGCAGCTCCAGGAGAAGCTCGGCGAGGTGGCCGTCGACGAGGGCGAGGCCGTCTTCGACGAGATCACCAGCTCCGACGTCGTCCCCGCCGCGTTCTACCTGGTGGTCGTCGAGGACAAGGGCGGGCCGTGCGGGGCGTTCTCGGGCGCCTGGCCGGTCGGCTTCATCCGCGCCGGCGGCGAGGCGGCCGGCAGCACCAGCGCCCCCGCCGGCTGACCGGGGCTCAGGACTCCAGGTCGGTCGCGACCGCCCGCAGCACCGCCGCGACCTTGCGCGACTCGGCGCGGTCGGGGTGGCGGCCCCGGCGCAGGCTGTTCGAGACGTCGTCGAGGAGCTTGATCAGGTCCTCGATGATCGGCACCAGCTCGTCCGGCTTCTTGCGGGACGCCGCCGCGTGCGTCGCGGCGACCGACGGCAGCGGGTCGAGGACGCGCACCTGCAGCGCCTGGTCGCCCCGCCGTCCGGCGACGATGCCGAACTCCACCCGCTGGCCGGGCTTCAGCTCGGTGGTGCCCGTCGGCAGGGCGTCCTTGTGCACGAAGACGTCCGGCCCGTCCTCACGGGAGAGGAAGCCGAACCCCTTGTCGGGGTTGAACCACTTGACTCTTCCGGTGGGCACGGTGGGATCCCTCGGTCACTCGCTGGCGGTCCGGCCCGGGGGGCCGGCGGACGGCGCTCCTCGGCCGCAGCCCCCAGGTTAGTCGCCGCGTCCGTGCGCCCGGCCGCCGCGCCCGCCGCGTCCCCGTCGCGGGTCGCGCGCTAGGACCACCGGGCCTGGTCGACCGCCGCCTGCTCGCGGTCGGCCGCGGCCGCGAGGCGGTCGCGGTGCGCGGCGGCCCGGTCCTCGGCCGCCGCCCGCCGGTCGCGCTCGGCGGCTGCGCGGTCGGCGGCGTCGGCGGCCCGGTCGGCGAGAGCCCGCCGGTGGTCGTCGTCCGCCTGCTCCCGCAGGGTCGCCCGCACCTCCCGGTCGATGGCCGCCTGCTCGGTCTCGGCGTCCGGGTCGACCGGCGCCTGCTCCGCCGCGGACGCGCTGTCCCGTGCCCGGCGGAGGCGTTCCGCGGCGACGTCGTGGCGCAGCTCGGCGTCCTGGTCGCGCTGCTCGGCCTCGCGGTCCCGCCGCTCCGCCGCCTGGTCGCGCACCCAGCCGGCCTGGTGGTCGATCGGCACCGTGCCCCCGTTCGAGTCCCCGGCCGCGCAGGGGCTGCGGCACGGGGCAGCCCCTCCGGGCCGTGTGCTCGAACCGTCAGGGCCTGACCGGCGTCCGGACGCCGGCTGCGGCGAACGCTACTCCGCGTCGCCGGGCTCGATGACCCCCAGCCGCTCCAGCAGGACGAGGAAGACGACGGCGAAGTCGTTCTCGGTGACCTTGCGGCGGACGGCGTCCCAGTCGACCTGCTCGCGCATGGCGCGGGCGACCGGGATGATCCGGCCGAAGTCGCAGTAGTGCTCGTCGAGCGCCATCAGCTTGGTGGTGAGGATGTCGGTGGCCGCGAGCACCGGCATGTGCACCGACAGCACGGACAGCTCCTCGGCCCGGTCGATGAGGTCGGTCTCGACCGGGTGGCCGCACGTGCGCCAGAGGACGTCGACGAAGGCGTGCTCGCCGACCACCTTGGTGAGCCAGTCCTCCGCCGGCGGGACGACGTTCAGACCGGCGTCGGCCAGCGCCTTGGCCGCGCGCTCGGAGTCGACCTCGGGCACGAGGAAGTCGGCGTCGTGGTCGGGCTCGGGGGCGCCGCGCACCCAGGCGGCGTATCCGCCGCACAGCGCGAAGGGGACGCCCTCCTGCTTGAGCGCGACGGCCGTTCGCTTGAGAAGGTCGCGGATCTCGTCCCGCTCCGATGGCTCCACGGCAGACCTGCTACCCGCTCTCCCCCACTGCACGCACCGTGTTCCCCGACGCCGATCCGGGGAACTGCCGAGTCGTGCGCATCGCGACCTTCAACATCCTGCACGGGCGCTCGCTGGAGGACGGGCAGGTCGACTGCGACCGCCTCGCCGACGCGGTCAAGACCCTCGACGCCGACGTGCTCGGCCTCCAGGAGGTCGACCGCGACCAGCCGCGCTCGCTGAACGCCGACCTCACCGCGGTCGCGGCCGAGGCGATGGGCGCCGTCGACTCGCAGTTCGTGGCCGCCCTGTCGGGCACCCCGGGCGGCATCTGGACCGCCGCGACCGGCGACGAGCAGCCGGGGTCGGCGAGCTACGGCATCGCCCTGCTCTCCCGGCTGCCGGTGGTGTCGTGGCGGGTGGTGCGGCTGCCGGCGCTGCGCGCCCGCGTGCCCATGTGGTTCAAGGGACGGCGCCGCCCGATCATGGTCAGCGACGAGCCCCGGGTGGCGGTCGCCGCCGTCCTGGAGGGGCCGCGGGGGCAGCTCACGGTGGCCAACACCCACCTGTCGTTCATGCCGGGCTGGAACGCGCTGCAGCTGCGCCGCCTGGTGCGGTCGCTGGAGGGCACCCGCGAGCCGCTGGTCGTGATCGGCGACCTCAACATGGAGCAGCGGCAGGCCGCGGCGGTCAGCGGGATGCGCCCGATCGCGACGGCGGACACCTTCCCGGCGGACGGTCCGCGCCGCCAGCTCGACCACGTCCTGGTGCGCGGACCGGGGCGGGCGGCCGGCCCCGCCACCGCGCTGCGGCTGCCGCTGTCGGACCACCGTGCGCTGGTCGTGGACGTCGACGCCGGGTAACAGGCACCGGTCGCGCCGCCCGGCCGCGGGGTGGATCATGACCGCATGGCCCGATGGTTCAGCCTGGCAGCCGCCGCGGTCCGCCTCATCGGCGGTGTCATCGGGGCGGTGATCCTCGTGCACGCCGTGTTCGTGCTGTTCGGGGCGAACCCGGCCAACACGCTGGTGCAGTTCACGACGGACTGGCGGGACAACTTCGGCTGGTTCACCAAGGACCTGTTCACCACGACCGACCCGAAGTTCGGCGAGGCGATCAACGACGCGCTGGCCGCGCTGATCTACGTGGTCCTGGGCAACCTGGTCTCGAAGCTGATCGTCCGGCTGGCCCCCGCGCAGAAGCCCGCCAAGTCGTCGTCCTGACGTGCTTCACCGCGATCAAGCACGGGTGCTTGATCGCGATGAAGCACGGGTTCAGGCGTTCCTGACCGCGGCCGCCGACTGCAGGCCGAGCTCCTCGACCGACACCTGCCGCATCTCGACCTTGCGGATCTTGCCGGTGACCGTCATCGGGAACTCCTCGACGATCTTGACGTAGCGCGGGATCTTGTAGTGGGCCAGCTTGCCGCTGCAGAACTCGCGCAGGCCCTCGGCGGTGAGCGGCTCGGCCCCCGGGCGCAGCCGCACCCAGGCCATGAGCTCCTCGCCGTAGCGCTCGTCGGGGACGCCGATCACCTGGGCGTCGACGACGTCGGGGTGGGTGTAGAGGAACTCCTCGATCTCCCGCGGGTACACGTTCTCCCCGCCGCGGATGACCATGTCCTTGATCCGGCCGACGATGTTCAGGTAGCCCTCGGCGTCCATGGTCGCCAGGTCGCCGGTGTGCATCCAGCGGGCGGCGTCGACGACCTCGGCGGTCTTCTCCGGCTCGTTCCAGTAGCCGAGCATCACCGAGTAGCCGCGGGTGCAGAACTCCCCCGGCGTCCCCCGCGGCACGGTCAGCCCGGTCTCGGGGTCGACGACCTTCACCTCGAGGTGCGGGTGCACCCGCCCGACGGTGGAGGTGCGCCGGTCGAGGTCGTCGTCGGCGCCGGTCTGCGTCGAGACCGGCGAGGTCTCGGTCATCCCGTAGCAGATGGTCACCTCGGCCATGCCCATCTCGTCGACCACCCGCTTCATCACCTCGACCGGGCACGGCGAGCCGGCCATGATCCCGGTCCGCAGGCTGGAGAGGTCGTAGTCGGCGAAGTCCGGCAGCCCGAGCTCGGCGATGAACATGGTGGGGACGCCGTACAGCGAGGTGCACCGCTCGTCCTGGACGGCCTGCAGGGTGAGCGCGGGGTCGAAGCCGGGCGCGGGGATGACCATCGTGGCGCCGTGGCTGGTGGCGCCCAGGTTGCCCATGCCCATGCCGAAGCAGTGGTAGTAGGGCACCGGGATGCACACCCGGTCGGCCTCGGTGTAGCCGCAGCCCTCGCCCACGAAGAAGCCGTTGTTGAGCAGGTTGTGGTGGGTGAGCGTGGCGCCCTTGGGGAAGCCCGTCGTCCCCGACGTGTACTGGATGTTGATCGGGTCGTCGGCCGACAGCTGCTCCTCGCGGCGGGCCAGCAGCGACCGGTCGGCGGCCCGGCCGGTCGCCATGAGCCGCTCCCACTCCGGGTCGCCGAGGAAGACGACCTCGCGCAGGTCGGGGGTGTCGCCACGGACCTCGGCCACCATCGCGCGGTAGTCGCTGGTCTTGAACGACGGCGCGCTGACCAGCACCGAGATGCCGGCCTGCGCGAGCACGTAGGCCAGCTCGTGCGTGCGGTAGGCCGGGTTGATGTTGACCAGGATCGCCCCGAGCTTGGCGGTGCCGTACTGGACGAACACCCACTCGGCGCAGTTGGGCGCCCAGATGCCGACCCGGTCGCCCTTGCCCACGCCGAGCGCGTCCAGGCCGAGGGCGCACGCGTCGACGTCGGCGACCAGCTCGGGATAGGTCCAGCGCCGGCCGGTGGCGCACTCCACCAGCGCTTCGTGGTCGCCCACCCGCGCTGCCGTCCGGTCGAGGTTGGCCCCGATGGTGTCCCCGAGCAGGGGGACCGTGGAGGTCCCGCTCGAGTAGGACGGCAACGCGGGTGCGGTCATGGCTTCTCCCCTATTCCCCTGCCATCAGCCCGGCGCGGTTGGGCTTGTCGGTCGGGTGCGCGTAGCGGAGGGCGCTCGGCGGCAGCGGGAAGCTGTGGTCCTCGCCGAAGGGCGACAGCGGGCCGGCCGACTCGGCCGTGAACTCGCTGACGGGCGGACCACCGTCGGCGGTGTGCTCCCAGGTGGGCTCCACCAGCTCGGGGTTGCGGGCCTTCCTCGCCACGTTCTCCTCCATGTGTCCGGCGCCCCTCGGGCGGTGCGCGCTCGGGCACATCTTCCCGCGCAGCGCACCACAACCGCAGGAGGGACCGGTAGCCCCCTGCAACGTCCGTGTAACGCTGCCCGCTCCCGAGCGCCGGATCCCGGCTTGCGACGGCGACGTAGCGTGGAGCGGATGTCCACGGAAGGCCCCGCCACGCTCGCCGCGTGGCTGCGCACCCGCAGCGACGACCAGCTCGCGGCCCTGCTCGCGGCCCGGCCCGACGTCGCCCGCCCCGCGCCCAGCGACGTCGTGGCCCTGGCCAGCCGCCTCGCCGTCCCGGTGTCGGTCGACCGCGCGCTCGACGAGCTGGACGCCGCCACCCTGCAGGTGCTCGACGTCGTCCTGCTGGCCCCGACCGACGGCGTGCGCGCCGGCGAGCTGCCCGCCCGGCTGCCCGAGGTCCCCGACGACGTGCTCGGGTCCGGCGTCCGCGCGCTCACCGACCGTGCCCTGCTGTGGGGGGACGACGTCCTGCGCGCCCCCGAGCCGGTGCGCCGGGCCGTCCGGTACCCGGCGGGCCTGGGCCGGCCGGCGGCCGACATCCGGCTGACGCTGCCCGCGGACCTGCCGGAGGTGCTGGCCGGGCTGCCGGCCGAGGAGCTGGCCGTGCTCGAGCGGCTGGCCGGCGACCGCCCCGTGGGCCACCTGCCCGACACCCCGGGCGACGGCCAGGTCACCCCGGCCCGGCGGCTGCTGCAGAAGGGCCTGCTGGCGCGGATCGACGCGCTCAACGTCGAGCTGCCGCGGGAGATCGGCCTGGCCCTGCGCGGGGCGCGGCCGTACGGGCCGCCGCGGCTGCGGCCCGAGCCCGCGGCCACGACCCGCGACGTCGCCGTCGTCGACCGGCAGGCCGCGGGTGCGGCGCTGGAGACGATCGGCCGGATCGGCGAGCTGCTGACCGCCCTGGAGGAGGAGCCGGCCGGGCTGCTGCGCAGCGGCGGCATCGGCGTGCGCGACCAGAAGCGGCTGGCCCGGGTGCTCAAGGTGGGCGAGCCCGACGCGGGGTGGCTGCTGGAGCTGGCGCACGCGGCCGGGCTGCTCGACGTCGGCGGCCCGCACCGCGACGAGTGGCTGCCCACCCGCGCCTACGACCTCTGGCGCGACCTGGACCTGCCGGCCCGCTGGGCGGCGCTGGCCGCCGGCTGGCTGACCAGCATCCGGCTGCCGTCGCTGGCGGGCCAGCGCGACGTCGCCGGCAAGGCGGTCAACGCCCTCTCCCCCGACCTCGTCCGGCACACGGCGCCGGCGATCCGCCGGCCGGCCCTGGCGGTGCTCGCGGAGTACCCGCCGGGCGCCGGGCTGGCGCCCGACGAGCTCGTGCAGCTGCTGCGCTGGCGCACGCCGCGCCGGGCCGACCGGCTGGCGCCGGTCACCGACATGCTCGCCGAGGCCGCGCGGCTCGGCGTCGTCGTCGGCGGGGTGCTCTCCACCGCCGGCCGCGGACTGCTCGCCGACGGGGAGGACGGCGCCGCCGACGGCATGCGCGGCCTGCTGCCCGACCCGGTCGACCACGTGCTCGCCCAGCCCGACCTCTCGCTGGTCGCCCCCGGGCCGCTGGTGGCCGACCTCGCCGACACGCTGGCGGTCGTCGCCGACGTCGAGTCCTCGGGCGGCGCGACGGTGTTCCGGGTGTCGGAGGCCAGCGTCCGCCGGGCCCTGGACGCCGGGTGGTCGGCCACCGACCTGCACGGCTTCTTCGCCCGCGCGTCGCGGACCCCGGTCCCCCAGGCGCTGGACTACCTCGTCGACGACGTCGCGCGGCAGCACGGCAAGCTCCGGGTGGGCGCGATCGAGTGCTACGTCCGCTCCGACGACACCGGGCTGCTCTCCCAGGTGCTCAACGACCGCCGGACCGCGAACGCGGAGCTGCGGCGGCTGGCGCCCGGGGTGCTGATCAGCCCGCTGCCGGCCGAGGAGGTGCTCGCCGTCCTGCGCGACGCCGGGTACGCCCCGGCCGGGGAGTCACCCGGCGGCGCGGTGCTCACCCGGCCGCCGGGCCGGCCCCGCGCGGCCGGTCGGCGCAGCGGGTCGGAGGCGGCCGTCGCCGGCCGTCCGCTGACGCCGGCCGAGCTGGCGACGGTGGTGCGGGAGATCCGCGCCGGCGACGCGGCGCTGTCGGCCCGCCGGACCGAGGCGGTGCGCCAGGTGCCGGGCGTGACCACCGCCGGGACGCTGGAGCTGCTCTCCCGCGCCGTGCGCGAGGGGGTGCCGGTGTGGCTCGGCTACGTCGACGCCCAGGGCTCGGGCAGCCAGCGGGTCGTGCGCCCGGTCTCGCTGGCCGGCGGCTTCCTCCAGGGCTTCGACGAGCGCCGCGGCGAGGCGCGCACCTTCGCCGTCCACCGGATCACGTCGGTCGCCCTGGTCGACGACGACGGGGACGACGCGCCCTAGGGTGCCCCCACCGATGAGAAGCGGCGTCCGGCATCGTCTCCCCCACGACAGATGCACCCCCGGCGCCGGAGGCGGCGCCGGGACGACGAGCTGAGGAGCACGCCTTGGGCGCCATCAAGGTCCACGAGTTCACCACCGTCGACGGCGTGGTCGACGTCCCGATGTGGACGATCGACTACGGGTTCCCCGACGACCTGTCCGCCTCCATCGGTGCGCTGACCGGCTCGGCGACGGGCATCCTCCTCGGCCGCACCACCTTCGAGATGTTCGCGCCGGCGTGGTCCACCCGGACCGTCGAGGACGACCCGGGCGCCCCGTTCTTCAACGACACCACCAAGTACGTCGTCTCCTCGACCCTCTCCGACGCCGAGGCGGTGTGGTCGAACTCGACCGTGGTGGGCGGCTACGACGCCGACCGCATCCGCGCCCTCAAGGGAGAGGTGGACGGGGCCCTGTACGTCAGCGGCAGTGCCACCCTCGTGCGGGCGCTGATCGCCGACGGGCTGGTCGACGAGCTCCACCTGTACGTCTACCCGGTGGCGGTGGGGACGGGCATCCGCCTGTTCCCCGACGGCAGCCCGAAGACCCCGCTGTCGCTCCTCGACGCCGAGCGGCTGAGCAACGGGGTGGCCCACCTGACCTACGGCCCCGCCGCCGGCTGATCGAGCGGGTCCGGCCACTGCGGGGGCCGGTGGTAGCCGACCGCCGGCCCCCGCACCGGCACCCACCGGAACCCCGGGCACGGGCACGGGGAGGCGCAGCGCCCACCGCCCGGCCCGTGCTCGGGGAACCCGTGCCCGCAGCCCGGCTGCCGGCACCGCACGACCGCGTCGATGACTGCGTCGTCCATGGCTCGTCCCCCGTCGGGTCGTGAAGCCGCTGACGATGGCCCAGGACCGGGCGGTCCGCATCTCGGGGGTGGACGCCGTGCCCCTCGGCTGTCACCGGTCGGTGGTCTGCTCGGGCCACCACCGCGCAAGGAGGCCGCCCGTGCCCGACCACTCCACGCCGTTCGTCGTCCGGGTCCCCGAACCGGACCTCGCGGAACTCCGTCGGCGGTTGCGCGCGACCCGGTGGCCGGAGCGCGAGGTCGTCGACGACTGGTCGCAGGGCGTCCCGCTGGCCTGGCTGCAGGAGCTGTGCACGTACTGGTGCGAGCAGTACGACTGGCGGAGGCTGGAGACGGGGCTCGCCGAGGTACCGCAGTTCCGCACCGAGGTGGACGGGCTGGGCGTCCACCACGTGCACGTCCGCTCCCCGCACCCGGGGGCGCTGCCGCTGGTGCTCACCCACGGCTGGCCCGGCTCGTTCCTCGAGTTCCTCGACCTGATCGGGCCGCTCACCGATCCCGTGGCGCACGGCGGGGAGGCGGCCGACGCGTTCCACGTCGTCGTCCCGTCACTGCCCGGCTACGGCTTCAGCGACAAGCCCGCCGGAGCCGGCTGGGACGTCGAGCGGATCGCCCGGGCGTGGGCGGTCCTGATGCGGAGCCTGGGGTACGCGCGCTACGGCGCCGCCGGCAGCGACTGGGGCACCAGCGTCAGCAGCGCGCTGGCCGAGGTCGACCCGGAGCACGTCGCCGGCATCCACCTGGTGCCACCGCTGGCCGCGCCGGACCCGGCCACGGCCGACGACCTCACCGACGCCGAGCGGAGGGCCCTGGCCGACGCGGACCGACGAGCGCGCACCGGTTCCGCCTACTCCGAGGTGCACCGCACCGCGCCGCAGACCATCGGCTACGCGCTGGCCGACTCCCCGGTCGCGCTGTGCGCGTGGATCGCCGAGAAGTACCGGTCGTGGGCCGATCCCCGCACACCGGTCGACCGCGACCGCCTGCTCGACACCGTCTCCCTCTACTGGCTCACCGGGACCGGGGCGTCGTCGGCACGGCTGTACTGGCACAGCATCGACCAGGTGACCCGGCGGCTCACCGAGACCGGCGTCGACGTCGTGACCGCGCCGACCGGCTGCTCGGTCTTCCCCGCGGAGGTGCCGCGCCCGTCCCGGAGGTGGGCCGAGCGCCGCTACCCCGGCATCCGGTTCTGGGAGGAGCACGACCGCGGCGGGCACTTCCCTGCCCTCGAGGTCCCGGACCTCCTGGTCGGCGACCTGCGCGCCTTCTTCCGGCTCGTCCGCCGGGCGTCGCCGCCGGCTGACACGATCGGGCGGTGACGACGGACCGCGGGACGCCCCCGCACGAGCACATCGACGGGACCACCGGAGCAGGGCCATGACCGATCCCTTCGCTGCCTTCCGGGCGGCCGTGGAGTCCGACGACGTCGACGCGGCCGTGGCGCTGTTCGCCGACGACGTCGTCTTCCACTCGCCGGTGGTGCACCGGTCCTACGTCGGGCGGGAGCCGCTGCGCGCCGTCCTCCGGGCGGTCACCACCGTCTTCGAGGACTTCCGGTACACCGCGTCCTACGGCGGGGACGACGGGCACGTCCTGCGGTTCGCCGCCCGGGTCGGCGACCGGGACCTGGAGGGCGTCGACCTCCTGCGGGCCGCCGACGGGGTCCTCACCGAGCTCACGGTCATGGTGCGGCCGTACTCCGCGGCGACCGCCCTGCGCGAGCGCATGGCGGCCCTCCTGCGGTAGCCCGGTCCCGTTCTCGGGGGCGGAAGGGGTCGTCCCCGTCCGGCGTTACCTTGGGGAGTCCGGTTCCCCCGGCGCCCTCCCGTGTCCTCCAGAGAGGTTCCCGCGTGACCGACGGTCCGCTCATCGTCCAGTCCGACAAGACGCTGCTGCTCGAGGTCGACCACCCGCTGGCCCGCGAGTGCCGGGCGGCGATCGCGCCGTTCGCCGAGCTGGAGCGCTCCCCCGAGCACGTGCACACCTACCGGGTGACGCCGCTGGCGCTGTGGAACGCGCGCGCCGCCGGTCACGACGCCGAGCAGGTGGTCGACGCGCTGGTGCGCTACTCGCGCTACCCGGTGCCGCACGCTCTGCTGGTCGACGTCGCCGACACGATGGACCGGTTCGGCCGACTGACGCTGCAGAACAACCCGGTGCACGGGCTGGTGCTGACCACCACCGACCGCGCGGTGCTCGAGGAGGTCGTCCGCTCCAAGCGGGTGGCGCCGATGATCGGGCAGCGCATCGACGACGACACGGTCGTCGTCCACCCCTCCGAGCGCGGGCGGCTCAAGCAGGCGCTGCTCAAGGTCGGCTGGCCGGCCGAGGACCTCGCCGGCTACGTCGACGGCCAGGCCCACCCCATCGAGCTGGCCGAGGACGGCTGGCACCTGCGCGACTACCAGCGGGAGGCCGTCGAGGGCTTCTGGTCCGGCGGGTCCGGCGTCGTCGTCCTCCCCTGCGGTGCGGGCAAGACGCTGGTCGGCGCCGCGGCGATGGCCGAAGCCAAGGCGACCACTCTGATCCTGGTGACCAACACGGTCGCCGGGCGGCAGTGGAAGCGCGAGCTGATCGCCCGCACCTCGCTGACCGAGGAGGAGATCGGCGAGTACTCGGGCGAGCGCAAGGAGATCCGCCCGGTCACCATCGCCACCTACCAGGTGATGACCACCCGCCGGAAGGGCGAGTACCGGCACCTGGACCTGTTCGACGCGCAGGACTGGGGCCTGATCGTCTACGACGAGGTGCACCTGCTGCCCGCCCCCATCTTCCGGCTCACCGCCGACCTGCAGTCGCGCCGCCGGCTGGGCCTGACCGCGACCCTGGTGCGCGAGGACGGCCGGGAGGACGACGTCTTCTCGCTCATCGGCCCCAAGCGCTACGACGCGCCCTGGAAGGACATCGAGTCGCAGGGCTACATCGCCCCGGCCGAGTGCGTCGAGGTGCGGGTCAGCCTGGACGACGACGAGCGGATGACCTACGCCGTCGCCGAGCCCGAGGAGCGCTACCGGATCGCGGCCACGGCGTCGTCGAAGATGCCGGTGATCCGCCGGATCCTCGAGCGGCACCCCGAGGAGCAGAAGCTCGTCATCGGCGCCTACCTCGACCAGCTCGAGGAGCTCGGCACGACGCTCGACGCCCCGGTGATCCAGGGGTCGACCACCAACCGCGAGCGGGAGAAGCTGTTCGACCAGTTCCGCAACGGCGAGGTCAAGACCCTCGTGGTCTCCAAGGTCGCGAACTTCTCGATCGACCTGCCCGAGGCGGCGGTGGCGGTCCAGGTGTCCGGCACCTTCGGCTCGCGGCAGGAGGAGGCGCAGCGGCTCGGCCGGGTGCTGCGGCCCAAGGCCGACGGCCGGCAGGCGCACTTCTACACCGTGGTCAGCCGCGACACCCTCGACAGCGAGTACGCCGCGCACCGGCAGCGGTTCCTCGCCGAGCAGGGCTACGCGTACACGATCGTCGACGCCGCCGACCTGGCCGGTCTCGGCGAGGTGAACGGTCCCGACTGGGTGGAGTGACCGTGCGGCGTGCCACGGCGCGGTCCTCGCGCCCGTGGCGCTCCGCTCAGCGCAGCGCCCGGCCCAGCCGTGCCATCCCCTCGGTGACCACCTCGGGGGTGTTCGTGGTGAACGACAGCCGCAGGGTCGCGCGGTCCGGGGCGCCCGCGTAGAAGGGGGCGCCGGGCACGAACGCGACCTCGTGCGCCAGCGCCTCGGGCAGCAGCGCGGCGGTGTCGACGCCGCCGGGCAGCCGCACCCAGGTGAACATGCCGCCGTCGGGGTCGCTCCAGGTGCTGCCCGGGGGCAGCGTGGACGGCAGCGCGCCCACCATCGCGTCGCGCCGCTCGCGGTAGGCCGCGGACAGCCGCCGCACGTGCGCGTCGAGGTCGGTCGACGCCAGCCACGCCGCGGCGGCCGCCTGGTCGATGGTCGAGGTGTGCAGGTCGGCGGCCTGCTTGGCGACCGTCAGCGCCGGCAGCAGCTCCGCCGGCGCGCGCAGCCAGCCCAGCCGCAGGCCGGGCGCGGCGACCTTGCTGAAGCTGCCGAGGTGCAGCACCCGCCCCTCGGCGCCGGGGAAGCTCGCCAGCGCCGGCACCGGGGCGCCGCGGTAGCGCAGCTCGCCGTACGGGTCGTCCTCGACCACCCAGAACCCGCGCCGCTCGGCGAGCGCCGCGACGGCCGCCCGCCGCTCGGCCGGCAGCGTGCGCCCGGACGGGTTGGCGAAGGTCGGCACGAGGTAGAGCAGCGCCGGCCGCTCCCGGACGACGACGTCCTCCAGCGCCTCCGGCACCAGCCCGTCGGCGTCCGACGCCACCGGGACGACGCGCGCCCCGGCCAGGCCGAAGCACTGCAGCGCGGCCAGGTAGGTCGGCTCCTCGACCGCGACGACGGCGCCCGGGTCGAGCAGCGCCGTCGTCACCAGGGTGAGCGCCTGCTGCGAGCCGGTGGTGACCAGCAGGTCCCGCGCCGACGTGGGCAGGCCGCGGGCGGTCATCCGCGCCGCGACGAGCTCGCGCAGCGCCGGGTCGCCCTCGGTCGGGGCGTACTGCAGCGCCCGGCGCGCGGCCGGTGAGGTGAGCACCCGGTCGAACGCGGCGCGCAGGCCGTCGAGGTCGAACAGCTCGGGCGCCGGCAGGCCGCCGGCGAAGGAGATGACCTCAGGCCGCTCGAGCAGCGCCAGCAGGTCGCGGACGGGCGAGCTGGCGACGCCGCTGAGGCGGCGGGCGAGGGCGGGACGGACGGGGTCGGCGAGGGACGTCACGGCGGGCTCCGGGCGGCGGTCCGGCGGGGGACGGCGCGGCGGTGGCGGCGGGGTGTGCCGCGGCGCCCGGCGCCGGGGAGGCTGCCTGGTCGAGGAGCCACCCGGGAGCCTACGGCGGGTGCCCGCCGCGGCCGAGCGGATCCACCGGGACGGGTGGGGACCACGGGACCGCCGGGGCGTGACGGGCCGGTCCGGCCCGCACGTGGGAATGCCCACACCGCGGGCGGGTCCTGCGCAGAATGCGCAGGTCAGAGGCGCGTCGCCCCGCCGCTATACGTCGCGGCGAGGCAGGCACGCAAGCGACGACCGGTTGGGCGTGTCTCCTCCCGGCCCCGCAGAATGGCTCCCGACATGGGGAGTGCAGCGCGAGCGGAGGCCTACGGCCCGCAGACCACCAGCCGTCCGCTCCGGGCCTGGCAGCAGGCCGCCCTGGACCAGTACGAGGAGCAGTCGCCCAAGGACTTCCTCGTCACCGCGACCCCCGGCGCCGGCAAGACCACCTTCGCGCTGACGCTGGCCGCGCGGCTGCTGTCCCGGCGCGAGGTGGCCCGGGTGGTCGTGGTCTGCCCGACCGACCACCTGCGGCTGCAGTGGGCCGAGGCCGCCGACCGCATGGGCATCGTCCTCGACCCCAACCTGACCAACGCCGTCGGCCCGGTGCGCGCCGGCACCCAGGGCTACGTGACCACGTACGCGCAGGTGGCCGGCAAGCCGATGCTGCACGCCGCCCGGGCCACGGCCGTCAAGACGCTGGTGGTCCTCGACGAGGTCCACCACGCCGGTGACGGCCTCTCCTGGGGCGAGGCGGTCGAGGAGGCCTTCGGCCGGTCCGCGCGCCGCCTCTGCCTGACCGGGACGCCGTTCCGCACCAAGCCCGACGAGCGCATCCCCTTCGTGCGCTACGAGGAGGACACCTTCGAGGGCGACGACGGCGAGAACGGCGTCGGCCTGGTCAGCCGCGCCGACTACACCTACGGCTACAAGGAGGCGCTGGCCGACGACGTCGTCCGCCCGGTCGTCTTCGCCGCCTACACCGGCACCTCGCGCTGGCGGAACTCCGCCGGCGAGGTGGTCGCCGCCTCGCTGTCGGAGGCGGGCACCCGCTCGGTGGAGATGGCCGCCTGGCGCACCGCGCTGGACCCCAAGGGCCAGTGGGTACCGCACGTCATCGCGGCGATGGACGACCGGATCACGCACCTGCGCGAGCACGGCGGGATGCCCGACGCCGCCGGGCTGATCCTGGCCAGCGACCAGGACGACGCCCGCGCCTACGCCAAGATCGTCCGGCGGGTCACCGGCAAGGCGCCGGAGGTGATCCTCTCCGACGACCCCAAGGCGTCGAAGAAGATCGAGCGCTTCGCCACCGGCTCGGCCCGGATCGCCGTCTGCGTGCGGATGATCTCCGAGGGCGTGGACGTGCCGCGGGCCGCCGTCCTGGCCTGGATGA
Organism: Geodermatophilus sp. SYSU D00691; assembly: GCF_054050275.1. Lineage (NCBI taxonomy): Bacteria > Bacillati > Actinomycetota > Actinomycetes > Geodermatophilales > Geodermatophilaceae > Geodermatophilus > Geodermatophilus sp. SYSU D00691. The sequence goes on along the minus strand of NZ_JBJGYZ010000003.1, from coordinate 11,797 downwards.
CCTCCTACCGCACGCCGCTGTTCTTCGCCCAGGCCGTCGGCCGCGTGGTCCGCTCGCGGGCGGCGCACGAGACGGCGACGGTCTTCCTGCCCGCCGTCCGCCCGCTGCTCACGCTGGCCGCCTCCATGGAGGAGCAGCGCAACCACGTCATGCCGCCGCCGCGCCAGCAGCCCGAGGAGGAGCTGGAGGCGCTAGACCTGCCGCCGCGCGAGCCCAAGGAGGGCGGCGCCAAGGAGTGGGAGGCGCTGGAGGCCGACGCCCGGTTCGCGCACGTGCTGCACAGCGGGACGGCGCACACCGGCGACGGCCGCCCGGCCGCGGTGCCGCTGGGCGACGAGGAGGAGGAGTTCCTCGGCATCCCCGGGCTGCTCTCGCCCGAGCAGATGGCGTCGCTGCTGGCCAAGCGGGACGACGAGCTGCGCGAGCGGGTCGAGGCCGCCCGGCGGATCGCCGACGACGACGACCACTTCATGCTCGTCGAGGACCACCCCGACGAGGACGACGCCGGCCGCTCGTGGCGCGACGCCGCCGAGCTGCGCCGGGAGATCAACCGGCTCGTCAGCCGCGTGTCGGCGAAGACGTCGAAGCCGCACGCCGTCGTGCACACCGAGCTGCGCAAGCACGTCCCCGGCCCGCCGTCGGCGTCGGCCTCGGTCGACGTCCTCCGCGCCCGCCGGGAACGCCTCCGCACGATGCTCTGACATCGCCGTCCTACCGGACGGCACCGCGGCCACGTGCCGTCCCCCTGCTGCGCTGAGCCCCCTCCGCCCCTCCTCGGGGACCCTCCGGGCCCCGCTCGTCGGGTCGCCCCGCAGGGCGCCCCACTGCTGCGATCAGCTCGTCGGCAGCAGTCCGCGCTGGGCGGCGAGGGCGACGGCCTCGGTGCGGCTGCCGGCGTCGAGCTTGGCCAGGATGTTGCTGACGTGCACGCTCGCCGTCTTCTCGCTGATGAACAGGGCCTGGCCGATCTGCCGGTTGGTGCGGCCCTGCGCCAGCAGCCCGAGCACCTCCAGCTCCCGCGGCGTGAACACCGCGGACGGGTCGACCACGCGTCCGGCGCCGGCGAGCTCCAGCCGGGCCCGGCGGGCCAGCGCCTCGACCGCCGCCCGCAGCGGTGCCGCGTCCAGCCGCACCGCGACCTCGTGCGCCGCCTCCAGCTCGGCGCCCGCCGCCTCGCGGTCGTCGACCCCCAGCAGCGCCTCGGCCAGCCGCCAGCGCGAGCGCGCCTGCTCGTAGACGTTGCCGTAGCCGAACGCGTCGACGGCGGCCCGCCACAGCTCCGGCGCGGCCCGCCCCTCGAGGCGCGCCCCCTCGGCCTCGACCCGCGCCAGCCAGGCCGCCGCCTCGACGCCGTGCTCGCCGAAGGCCTCCCGGTAGTCGGCCACGGCGTCGCGGGCCAGCCGCAGCAGCCCCTCCCCCGCGGCCACCCAGCGCTTCTCGGTGGTCCCGTCGCCGACCAGGCGGGCGGCCGCGGCGGCGTCGCCGACCGGCGCCAGCGCACCGGCGACCATCCGCAGCACGGCGAGCCGGTCGACCTCCCACAGCTCAGCCAGCCGCCGGGCGGCGTGCTCGGCGCGCGTCACCGCCGTCTCCGGGTCGCCGGCCCACGCCGCGAGGTCGATCTCGGCGTTCGCGGTGGACAGCAGGAGCAGCACGTGCGCGTCGAGGCGGGCGGTCAGGCCGCGCGCCCACGCCAGCCGGTCGCGCGCCGCCGGCAGCCCGCGGCCGACCTCGACCAGCAGCGCGGCGGCCCGCACGTGGGCCACCATCTCGGGCACCCGCGCCAGCTCGTCGGCCAGCCGCAGGCTGCCGTCCCAGTCGCCGGTGACGTACCGGGCGTGCACCTCCAGGTGCCGCAGCTCCGCGGCGTAGAACGCCCACTCGACGCCCAGCTCGGCCGCCCGCCGGATGCCCCGGCCGGTCCACGCGAGGGTCTCCTCGACGTCGCCGACCTCCCACGCGACGATCGCGAGGTTGAAGTACACCCGCATCTCCACGTCGGCGTCGCCCGACCGGCGGGCGCGGCCCAGCGCCTCCTCCAGCCGGGTGCGCACCGCCGCGCGGTCGCCGTCGCCGTGCGCCCGGGCGAGGGTCACCGCGGTGTCGGACCACGCGCTGTCGATCCCCAGCTCGGCCGCGGCCGCCAGCGCCTCCTCCGCCGCCGCCTGGCCCTCGTCGATCCGGCCGATGCCGAAGGCGACCCGGGCGTGCGTGGCCGCCGCCCACGTGCGCACCGCCGACCGCGGCTCGGCCGGCACCAGCGCCATCGCCGCGGCGCTCTCGCGCAGGGCCGCGTTCTGGTCCTCGATGCGGGCCAGCACCTGCGCCAGCGTGTAGTGCACCCGCGCCCGGGCGGCCGGCTCGCCGGCGGGGCCGAGGACGTCCAGCGCCGAGCGCAGCAGCCCGACGGCCCGCACCAGCTCGCCACCGGCCCGCGCGGCCGACGCGGCGTCGAAGAGCAGCTCCGCGTGCGCGCGGCCGCACCGCTCGGCGGCGTCGGGGACGGCGGACCACAGCGCCAGCGCCGCCTCGAGGTGCTGCAGCTGCTCGGCCGGGGCACCGAGTCGGCGGGCCTGCTCGGCGGCGTCGAGCGAGGCGGAGAACGCGCCCGGCAGGTCGTTGCTCTCCCGCGCGTGGTGGGCGCGCTCGGCGGCGGTGCCCGCGGCGGGGTCGGCCGCGAGGTAGGCGGCCACCGCCGCGTGCAGCCGGACCCGCTCGCCGGGCAGCAGGTCGGCGAGGACCGCCTCGCGCAGCAAGGCGTGGCGGAAGCGGTAGCGCCCGTCGTCGGAGACGACGAGCAGGTGGCGGTGCACGGCCTCGGCGAGGGCCTGGTCGAGCTCGGCGTCGGCCAGCCCGCTCACCGCGGCGACCAGCTCGTGGCGCACCCGCCGGCCGGCGACGGCGGCGACCCGCAGCACCTGCTGGGCGGCGGGCGTGAGCGCCTCCACGCGGGTGAGCAGCACGTCGGTGAGCCCCAGCGGCAGCGTCTCGCCCTGCAGCCCGGCGGCCAGCAGCTCCTCGGCGTAGAAGGCGTTGCCCTCGGCCCGGGCGACGACGTCGTCGAGCGTCTGCTCCGGCACACCCCCGGCCGACGCGGCCAGCCCGCGGACCAGCTCGGCCACCGCCGGGGCGGGCAGCGGCTCCAGCTCGATCCGCTCGACGCCGGGCAGGCGGACCAGCTCGGCGAGCAGCGGCCGCAGGGGGTGCCGGCGGTGCAGGTCGTCGGAGCGGTAGGAGGCCACGACGAGGACCGGCTCGTCGGCCAGGCGGGCCAGCAGGTAGCGCAGCAGGTCGCGGCTGGAGCGGTCGGCCCAGTGCACGTCCTCCAGGACGACGAGCAGCGGCTCGGCGGCGGCCAGCTCGGCGAGCAGGGCGGCGACCGACTCGAACAGCTGCAGCCGGCCGTCGTCCGGCGGCGGACGCAGCGCCCGGTGCGCCATCGACCCGAGGTCGGTGGGGTCGCTGACCGGGGCGTCCGCGGCGCTGTCGAACCGGCCGGCCAGCAGCCCGGCCAGCGCCGGGTGGCGGGCCGCGGCCGCGGCGCCGCGCTCGGCGGCGACCGGCCGCAGCAGGTCGACGAAGGGCAGGTAGGGCAGGCCGACGTCGCCGAGGTCGACGCAGTGCCCCACGAGCACCCGGACCCCCCGCTCGGCGGCGCCGGCGGCCAGCTCGTCGAGCAGGCGGGTCTTGCCGACCCCGGCGTCACCGGCGACGAGCAGCGCGGAGCCGCGCCCGTCGACGGCGCGGTCGACGTGCGCGAGCAGGTGGGCGAGCTCCTCGGCCCGGCCCACCAGCGGTCCGTCGTCCCAGCGCGGCACGCCGACGATCGTGGCACGAGACCCCGACAGGACGGACCCGGCGGCCACCGGAGGCGCGGTGGTCAGAGCGCCGGGCGGCGGCGGGCCAGCCAGCGCCGGTTGCTCCGGCGGCTGCGGTGCGCGGCCGCCTGCAGCTGCTCCCGCCGGTAGGCCAGCTCGGCCTCGAGCGCCGGGTTGCTGTAGTTCGACATCGTCTTCTCCTCTTTCGTCTCGGACGAGGAGGAGATTCGTGCTGAGGGGCGCCTCCCGGCATCGGTCGTCCGGGCAGGATCGGGCTCCGGGAGCGCCTAAGGGGTCCCTGAGGGGGCCTCAGGGACCCCTTAGGGCGCCGGCGGTGAGCCCGGTCCTCGTCCCCGCGGGGTGACGCCGTGTGCGGGCACCCGGGAGCAGGCTGGCGGTCACGGGCAGGTGCGGCGGACGGCGTCGTGCTCGTCCACGACCGGGAGGGGTGACCGTGAACGGCTGGCTCATGTGGGGCTTGATCCTCCCGTTGCTGCTGGTCGTGGCCGGGATCGTCACCATCCGGCGCCGCAACCGGCCCTGACCGGCCTCAGCGCAGCTCGGTGCCCTTGGTCTCGCGGAGCGTGAGGATGACCGCGAAGGCGACGGCAGCGGCGATCGCGACGTACCAGAAGAACCACAGCGGGTGGCCCGCCTCCGACAGCGCGGTGATGACCAGCGGCGCCGTCCCGCCGAAGACCGCGACCGTGAGGTTGTACCAGGCACCGATGCCGGTGGCCCGCAGCTCCGTCGGGAACAGCTCGCTCATGATCGCAGGGGCGATCGAGGCCATGAGGGCGTAGAGCCCCAGGCCGACGCAGAAGACGACGACGAGCGAGAACAGGTTGTCCCGCACCAGGAACGACAGCGGGACGATGAGCAGCGCCATCGCGCCGGACCAGATCAGCAGCTGGGGCTTGCGCCCGAAGCGGTCCGACAGCGCGCCGAACGGGTAGCACAGCGCGACGAACAGGGCCGTGCCGAGGGAGAGGGCGAGGAAGACGTCGCTCTCGTCGGCGTCGCGGAAGGTGATCGCGAACGGCGTCAGGGCGCTGAAGAACGTGTAGTACGACAGCGTCGAGAGCAGGGTGAAGGCGCAGAGCTGGACCACCGCGCGCGGGTGGTGGCGGATGGTCTGGAGCAGCGGGTGCTTGGTGGCACGGGCCTTCTCCGCGTTCTCCTCGAACTGCTCGGTCTCCACCAGGGAGCGGCGCAGCCACATGCCGATCAGGCCGAGCAGGCCGCCGATGAAGAACGCGATCCGCCAGCCGTAGCTCTCCAGCTGGTTCTCGTCGAGGACGTTGGTGAGCAGCACCCCGAGCAGCGACGCGGCCAGCAGCGCCGACCCGGTGGAGACGTAGAAGAAGGACGAGTACCGACCGCGGTGGTCGGGCGGCGCGATCTCGCCCAGGTAGGCCGAGGCGTTGGAGACCTCGCCACCCAGCGACATCCCCTGCGCGACCCGGGCGAGGAGCAGCAGGATCGGGGCGAGCCAGCCCACCTGCTCGTAGGTGGGCAGCAGCGCGATCACCATCGAGCCGCCGGCCATCAGCAGGATGGTCAGCAGCATCCCGGCCTTGCGGCCGCGCAGGTCGGCGAAGCGGCCGAGCAGGAGCCCGCCCAGCGGTCGGAAGAAGAAGGCGAGCGCGTAGGTCGACGTCGCGCCGATCAGCGCGAGCGCCTCGTTGTCCGCCGGGAAGAACTGGCCGGCGAAGAAGACGACGAAGGTGGCGTAGACCGTCCAGTCGAACCACTCGACGGCGTTGCCGATGCTGGCCGAGACCAGCGTCTTCACCGGCAACCGGTGGCGCTCGGTACCGGTGGTGGAGGGGGCCGAGTGCTGCGTGCTGGCCATCGTCTCCGGCCTTCCGTGACGGCGGTGCTGGCCCGGTTTCGGTAGCCGGTCAGGACCCGTTCCACACCTGTTCACGCGGAACGGTCCGGTACCGCCCGGGGAGCACCCGATCGGGTGGGCATGGTCGCCCGACACGCCGGGTAAGCGCAGCGACGGCCCCACGGTGGGGCTGCGGCCTCGCTGGGCGGTCCGTCCGTCCACTCGGGGGTGCGGCCGCGGAGAAGGGAGCAACCGTGCGACTCGGAACAGCGATCGTCCTGCTCGCGCTCGGTGCGATCCTCACCTTCGCGATCGAGGTGCAGGTGAGCGGGGTCAACCTGGACGTCGTCGGCTGGATCCTCATGGCCGTCGGCGCGCTCGGCATCGTGCTCGAGCTGGCCGTCTGGGGCCCGCGCCGCCGGGTCACCCGGACCGACGCCTACGGCACACCCGGTCAGAGCACCACGGTGCGAGAAGAGCGGTACTGACCGCAGCAACGACGAACGGCCCCCGTCCACTCCGGACGGGGGCCGTCGCACGTCGGGTCCGGACCGGGTGCTGGCCGCCTCGCGGCGAGTTGCACAACGTGGCTCCAGGCCCCCGACCGAGGTCGGGGCGGTAGTCCACGGAGGCGGTAACCAATTGGCACCCGGGGGCACAGATCACCCGGCCCGGACTCCTCCGACCATACCCCTGGTGAGGGGATGGAGCGGCCCGGCTGCAGGGACCCGCGGCGCGCGGAGCGTGCCGCGGGGGGCAGCCGGGTCCTTGTCAATTGAATCCTCGGTCGTCCTGCTTGAGGGCGGTGTCGACCGTCAGCGCCGAGGCGATGACCAGGCTGGCCAGCGGCTCGGGCAGCCGGAAGTGCACGTGGACGACGTAGTTGTCGGCCGTCGTGAACAGCGTCCGGGCCAGCCCCTCCCACGTCTTCGTGATCCGCGCGACCTCGGTGCCGCCGGCGTCGGTGACCGAGAAGTTCCACGCCCGCCAGTTCTCCGCCTGGATGCCGCCGACGACCTGGCCACCGACCACGAAGTCGAAGCGGATCTTGCCGAAGACGTTGCCCTGCACGATCTCGCCGACCGGCGTGCCGTCGGGGCGCTGCACGATGATCCGGGACTTCACCAGCTTGGCCGGCCGGGTGAGCACCAGCCGCACCCCGCCGGAGTCGCGCACCTCCAGGCGGTGGGTAAGGAACTGGTCGAGGTTCGACACGAACCGCAGCGCCTTCTTGGCCGCGCTCTGCCCCACCTGCACGACCGCGCCGATCTGCTGGCCCTGGCCGTCGTACACCGCGTACTCGTTGGTGAGCTCGATGAGCTTGGTCCGCTGGCTGACCACGAGCACCGACTGCTCGTACAGCGAGGGCCCGGCGACGGTCTGCTGTGGCGCCGGCGCGTGCTGCTGCGGGACCTGCTGGTGGCCCTGGTGCTGGACCGGGGGCGGCGGGGCCTGCTGCTGGACCGGCGGTGGCGGGGGCGGCGGCGGGGCGGGCGGCGCCTGGACGTGGTCGGTCCAGCCCTGGCCGTTCCACCAGCGGGTGCCCCCGCTGCCGGCAGGGTCCGGGTACCAGCCCGGCGGAGGTGGCGGCTGCGTCACGGCGGCCAAGGTAGCCCGCCGACCCGGGTCGCCGCCGTACCCGTGCCAGACTCGGCCGTCGTGGCGGACCTGACGACGGCCGAGACCGCGGTGCTCGACGCCGTCGACGAGGCGTGGCTGGTCGAGCGCCTGCGTGCGCTGGTCGCCGTCCCCTCGATCGGCGGCACCGCCGCCGAGAGCGAGGTCCAGCACCTGCTCGGCGACGAGCTCGAGCGGCTCGGCTGCGACGTCGACCGGTGGCGGATCGACCTCGACGAGGCCGCCCGCGCGCCGGACGCCCCGGGCCAGGAGGTGGTCCGCACCGAGGCGTGGGGGGTCGTCGGCACGCTGCCCGGTGCGACGGAGGGCTCCCCCGCCCTGGTCCTGGCCGGGCACACCGACGTCGTCCCGCCGGGCGACCGCGACCTCTGGCCGGCCGACCCGTTCGACCCGAGGGTCGCCGACGGCGCGGTGCACGGCCGCGGCGCCTGCGACATGAAGGCCGGCGTCGTCGCCTGCCTCGGCGCGCTGGCCGCGGTCCGCGCGGCGGGGACCCGCCTGGTGCGGCCGGTCGCCGTGCACGGCGTCGTCGGGGAGGAGGACGGCGGGCTCGGCGCGTGGGCGGCGCTGCGCCGGGGGCACCGCGGCGACGTCTGCGTCGTCCCCGAGCCGACCGCGGGCGCCGTCGTCACGGCGTGCGCCGGGGCGCTGACCTTCCGGCTGGAGGTGACCGGCCGGGCGGCCCACGCCGCCTGCCGCGACGAGGGCGTCAGCGCCGTGGAGCTGTTCGCCGAGCTGCACGCCGACCTGCGGGCCTTCGAGGCGGAGCGGCAGCGGGGCGCCGACCCGCGGTTCGCCGGCGCGCGGTTCCCCTACGGGCTCTCCGTCGGCACCCTGCGGGCCGGCGACTGGGCCAGCTCGGTGCCCGACCGGCTGGTCGCCGAGGGCCGCTACGGCGTCGCGGTCGGCGAGCCGGTCGACGACGCCCGCCGGCTGTTCGAGGAGCGGGTGGCGGGCTTCTGCGCCGGGCACCCGTGGCTGTCCGCGCACCCGGTGCGGGTGACCTGGACCGGGGGCAGCTTCGCCAGCGGGCAGCTGCCGCCCGGGCACCGGCTGCGCGACGACGTGGGCCGGGCGGTCGTCGACGCGGGCGGGGCGCCGCCGGCCGAGCGGGCGCTCGCGGCGGGCACCGACCTGCGGCTCTACGCCGCGGCCGGGATCCCCACGCTGCACTACGGACCGGGCGACCTGCGGCTGGCGCACGGGCCGGCCGAGCGGGTCGCGGTGGCCGAGCTGGTCACCGCCGCCCGCGCCCTCGCGCTGCTGGTGGTGCGCACGGCGGGTGTCCGGTGAGCGTCACCTTCGAGGCCTGGGCCGCGCTGGCCGGCGACTCACCCACCTCCCGCACCGAGTGGGCCGCCCTCGTCGCGGCCTGGAGCGAGCCGCACCGCCGCTACCACGACCTCGCGCACCTGGCCGCCGTCCTCGGCATCGTCGGCGAGCTGGCGGAGGCGGCCGACGACCCCGACGCCGTCCGGCTGGCCGCCTGGTACCACGACGTCGTCTACGACCCGACCCGGCGCGACAACGAGGCGGTCAGCGCCGAGCGGGCCCGGGCCGGGCTGCGCGGCCTGGTCGACGAGGCCCGCGTCGAGGAGGTGGCCCGGCTGGTGCTGCTCACCGCCGGGCACGACCCCGAGCCGGGCGACGCCGACGGCGCCGTGCTCTGCGACGCCGACCTCGCCGTCCTGGCCAGCCCCCCGGAGGCCTACGCGGCGTACGCGTCGGCCATCCGCGAGGAGTACGCGCACCTGCCCGACGCCGTGTTCGCCGCCGGCCGCATCGCCGTCCTGGAGCAGCTGCTGGCCCTGCCCGAGCTCTACCGGCTGCCGCAGGTGGCCGAGCAGCTGACCGGGCGCGCGCGGGCCAACCTGACGGCGGAGATCAGCCTGCTGAGGTCGCGCGCGGCTTCGGCCGCCGCAGACCCGCCGCCCGCAGCCGGCTGAGCAGCTCCCGCGCGCCCACGGGCTGCGCGCCCGCCTCGACCGCGACGTCGTACAGGTCCTCGGGGACGTCGTAGTGGTCGCCCTGGAAGGCGCGGCGCGGGATGCCGAGCTCGGCGGCGACGAAGTCGTGCAGCTCCTCGTAGGAGACGTCGCTGACCAGGTGCGACCACTTGCGCCCCCGCCACGGCCACACGGGGGTGTCGATCAGCACCGTCACGGCTGCAGTCTGCCGCCCGCTAGCGTCAGCTGCGTGACGGAGGAGATCCGCTGGGGCGTCGTCGGGCCGGGCCGCATCGCCGAGAAGCTGGTCGGCGACTTCGCGGTCGTCGAGGGGGCCCGGGCGGTGGCGGTCGCGTCCCGCTCGCAGGCGCGGGCGGAGGACTTCGCCGCCCGGCACGGCATCGAGCGGGCGCACGGCTCGTACGCGGCGATCCTCGCCGACCCCGACGTCGACGTCCTGTACCTGGCCACCCCGCACCCGCAGCACCACGCGGTCGCGCTCGGCGCCGTGCGCGCCGGCAAGGCGCTGCTGGTGGAGAAGGCGTTCACCGCGACGCTGGCCGGCGCGCAGGAGGTGGTCGACGCCGCCCGGGAGAGCGGCGTCTTCGTCATGGAGGCGATGTGGACCCGCTTCCAGCCGGTGGTGGTGCGGCTGCGCGAGCTGGTGGCCGACGGCGCCATCGGCGAGGTCCGCTCGGTGCAGGCCGACCTGGGCGTGCTGCGCGAGTACGAGCCGAGCGACCGGCTGTTCGACCTGGCCCTCGGCGGCGGCGCGCTGCTCGACCTCGGCGTCTACGTGGTCAGCTTCGCCCAGATGCTCCTCGGCGCCCCCGACTCGGTGACCGCGACGGGGTCGCTGTTCGACTCGGGGGCCGACGCCGAGGCGTCGCTGCTCCTCGGCTGGGACGACGGCCGCAGCGCCACGCTGACGACGTCGCTGCGCTGCGGGCTGCCCGGTCAGGCGCGCGTCTTCGGGACGGCGGGCTGGATCGACGTCCTGCCGCGCTTCCACCACCCCGACACGATCGTGCTGCACCGCAACGGCTCGGAGCCCGAGCACATCGCCCGGCCGCACCGCGGCGGCGGCTACGCGCACGAGCTCGACGAGGTCGGCGCCTGCCTGCGGGCCGGGGCCACGGAGAGCGGGGTCATGCCGCTGTCGGACACCCTGGCCGTGCAGGCCGTGCTGGAGGAGGCCGCCCGGCAGCTGGGCGTGCGGCACGAGGAGGACCCGGCGGCGCTGTGACGCTCAGGCGGCGGCCCAGGCCAGCCCGGACGCCTGCTCGGGCGTGGGGACCCGGGTCGTCGTCCGCCCGGTGCGGTGGACCGCCGCGGCGAAGGCGACGGCGTCGATGACGGCCGCGCCGCCGGGGTCGTTGTTGAAGTAGACGAGCACGTCCTCGTCGTCGCTCCAGGTGGCGGCGAGCCGCTCGGCCCACAGCTGCAGGGTCTGCGGGGTGTAGCGCGGCCACGGCTCGGCGGTGCCGGTGTGCAGGCGCAGGTACGCCCAGTCGGTGGTGCGCCACAGCGGGGCGATCGGCCGCTCCTCGCGGTCGGCCCAGCACAGCGCCGCGCCGTAGCGCTCCAGCAGCGCCCGGACCTCGTCGGTCCACCAGGAGTCGTGCCGCGGCTCCACCGCCACCCGCACGCCGGCCGGGAACCGGGACAGGCACTCGCGCAGCAGGTCGGCGTCGGCCCGCAGGGTGGGTGGCAGCTGCAGCAGGACCACGTCGAGCTTGGCGCCGAGCCCGGCCGCGCGCTCCATCAGCCGCGCCACCGGCTCCTCCGGGTCCCGCAGCCGCTTGATGTGCGTGAGGAAGCGGCTGGCCTTGACCGCCCACCGGAAGTCGGGCGGGGTGCGTTCCCGCCACTTCACGAACGTCTCGTGCTCGGGCAGGCGGTAGAAGGCGTTGTTGCTCTCGACCGTGGCGAAGTGCTCGACGTAGTGCTCCAGCCACAGCCGCTGGGCCAGCCGCTGCGGGTAGAAGCGGCCGCGCCAGTCGCGGTACTGCCACCCCGACGTCCCGATGAGCACCGCCACGACCGTGATCGTCGCCCGGATGCGGCCGGTCCGCTCGCCGTGGTCAGCTCAGCGGGTGACCGCCCGCATCACGGACATCTGCGTCGACGCCCGCGACCACCGGGCGCTGGCCGACTGGTGGTGCGCCGCCCTCGGGTACGTGCGCCGGGACGCCGACGGTCCGCCGTCCGACCCCGTGGCGGTCGAGGACCCGACCGGGCGCGGGCCGCTGCTGTGGTTCAACCAGGTGCCGGATCCGAAGACGGTCAAGAACCGCGTGCACTTCGACGTGGACGGCGACACCGACGAACTGCTCGCCGCGGGGGCAACGCTGCTGCGCCGCCGCGACGACGACGTCCACTGGGACGTGCTCGCCGACCCCGAGGGCAACGAGTTCTGCGTCTTCGCGCCGGAGGACTGACGCCCTCTGCCCGCTCTCCACCCGCCCCGCGGCCGGGGGGCGGGGGGGGGGGGGGGGGGGGGGGGGGGGGGGGGGGCGGGGGGGGCGGCCCGGGGGGGGGGGGGGCCGGGGGCGGGCCCC